>NZ_JACYLP010000006.1:0-154653 GCF_015272455.1 Thermoleptolyngbya sp. C42_A2020_037 | reverse complement strand
AGGAGCTTCATAGGGTCAAATGTAAAGTTTTATGTCTCAATTCAACACTTCTGGGCGAGTTGCTCTTAATGAGGCAAAACTATAAGTCTCAATATCCCCTGTAATATAGGCAACTGGCTCGATTGCCATTAGCACCTTAATGGACGCTTGAATTAATGAATCAGTCGCGAGGGGTAAATGAATCAGATTGTGGATTGATTGATGCTCTAATTTCTGTGCAATCAAAAGAAACTCTCTCTGATTGGCTTCTGATAGATGACTGAAATCAACCTTGATCCCAAGACTGTATAATGCTCTGATCCCAATCTGAATGGCTTCCTGATATTTGCCCTGAAGAGTATGTTGAACAATGCGAATAACCTCAATTTCTGCGCGATCGCTGTCTAAAGTGATATGTTTTAGAGCTTTGTCAGTAGTTGCCTCCAAATCAAGATAATTGCCTTGACTTAATTGTGCTTCTGCAAGATTGCGATATAACTGGAATATTAGTGGATATTCAGTCTGCCACGCATCGCAGTCTAGAAGAGAAATGCCAGTATTGAAATAGTTGATTGCTGCCTCGTAGGCAGTTGAAAGACGCGCTTTTCGTCCGGCAGCTAAGTTAAGCTCTGCCAATTTGATGCGTTTGGACTTGATTTCTTGTAGAGATTGGCTATCTTGATCTAGAAAATGAAGACCAGTATTCATCTGGTTCACAATATCGAATAGTCGCTCTTCTTGCTCCGCTTGAGGCAGTTCTTCAATTAAGAGTTGACCAATACGGTAGTGAGTTTCCTGTCTTTGAGCTTCATCAATCAACGAATAGGCTGCTTGCTGAACGCGATCGTGCAAAAACCGGTAGCTAGGATTTGCAGTTGCGGCTTCTTCAGGCTGTTCATCTTGAAAAAACTTGTAAACCTGGGTCGTGGGTACAATCAAACCTTCTTTTAGTGCCTTCCATAGAGCTGCTGCTGTGTCAGCGGCGGATCTCTCTGAGATGATTGCTAATGTATTTAAGTCAAATTGATTGCCGATACAAGCTGCTAATTGCAAAACATGCTGAACCTCACTGGGCAGTTTTTGCAATTGCAGCGTCATAAACTCTACTACATCATCTGTGAGCGATTGCGCGTTTACCTGCACAATATCGCATTCCCAATAGTAGTGATCATGATTGAAATGAATGTATCCATCTTTGTGGAGTGATTTGAGAAATTGAGTCATGAAAAAAGGATTGCCCTGAGTCTTTCGGTCAACCAATTCAGTTAAAGGTTGTGCAAGCTCATGTGAACAATTTAGTGTATCGGAGACGAGATAATTGGTTTCCTCAAGGGTTAGCGGTTTCAGATGAATAGTGTTAACGATACTGCCAGATTTCTGTAAGGCTGTCACTGTCATGATGAAGGGATGTACGGGCGACACTTCATTGTCTCGATACGCACCAATTAACAGTAGGTGACCACCGTCATTCATCAATAGTTTGAGTAAATCCAGAGATGTGGCATCTGCCCACTGTAAATCGTCCAAAAAGATGACTAGGGGATGCTCTGCGGTTGTAAAGACTTCAATAAATTTTTGAAACAGCCGATTGAACCGATTTTGTGCAGCACTGCCAGAAAGTTCGGCAACAGGTGGTTGCTTGCCAATAACCTGTTCTAGTTCTGGAATGACTTCAATCAGAATCTGACCATTTTCTCCTACAGCAATCAGAATCTGCTGCTTCCATTGCGCCAACTGTTCGTCTGATTCGGAGAGCAATTGCCTCATCAAGTTTCTCAGGGCTTGCACAAAGGCAGAGAGCGGAATATTGCGATTGAACTGGTCAAATTTGCCTTTGATGAAGTATCCCCGCTGCCGCACGATGGGCTTATGGACTTCATTGACCACAGCGGTCTTGCCAATGCCGGAAAAGCCCGCCACGAGCATTAGCTCTGAACCACCATTTGCGACCCGCTCAAAGGCTTGCAATAATGTTTGGACTTCTTGCTCTCGACCGTAGAGTTTTTCGGGGATGAGGAAGCGATCGCTCATATCCCGTTGTCCTAATTCAAATTCAGCGATTTCACCGCTAGTTGTCCACTGGGTCAAGCACTGTTCCAAGTCATGTTTTAGACCCATCGCGCTTTGGTAGCGGTCTTCAGCATTTTTTGCCATCAGCTTGCTAACAATTGCAGCCACCATCCCTGGAACATTGGGATTTACCTGATTGACGGGCAAGGGTATTTTGGCAATATGGCAATGCATCAACTCCAGTGGGTCTTCTGCGTCGAACGGGAGTGTTCCACTCAGCAATTCATAGAGCGTTACGCCTAGCGCATAAAAATCGGTGCGGTAGTCGATGCCCCGATTCATTCGCCCCGTTTGTTCTGGAGCCAGGTAGGCAAGCGTTCCTTCTAGTGTGTTAGCGCTTTGGGCTTCCTGGTTTTCCTTGGGCAACAGAGACGCAATACTGAAATCGATCAGTTTGACCTGTTTCGATTCTGGCTGAATCAGAATATTGGCCGGTTTAATGTCTTTGTGGATGACCCGATGCTGAGCCAAATCGTGCAAGATATCGCACAGTTGTAGAGTGATGGTCAGAACCTCGTCCAAGCTGAGGAAATGCTGTTGCAGGTACTTGTTTAACGCGATGCCCCCCCAATCTTCTAGCACCAGGGCATAGCTGTTACCTAGTGGTTCTAGACTCAGCGGGCGGATAATTCCCGGAATGGGCAGATTTTTGGTGATGGCATACTGATTGCGAAATTGCACCAATTCGCCAAAGCTGGGGTATTCACGCCGCAATACCTTAATGATTACAGGTTTCTGGGTTGCGGTTTGGAGCGCTCGATAGACCGCTGTCCGACTCCCTGCGTAAAGTCGCTCGGTAACCGTATAGCCAGCAAGTGTGGGAAAAGCCTGCCGGGAGTTCGCCGCTGGATATGTCATCGCTTCGCCTAGGATATAAATTTATCTACTAAAAGGGTTCTAATAGGATTCCCAAAGGCTGGGCGGATTGCACCAACTCTTTTTAGCAGATGTTTAAAGATTCCGACTGTTTGGAGCAAAGTGTGCAAGGTTTCCCTGAATCCTTCTTGAAAAGGAGACTTTGAGCCAGTTCTCTCTTTGATAAGGAGAGTTGGGGGCGATCGCGCTATCCTTTACGTCCTGGATTGTCGTTGCTCGACCAACTGACAGAACGTTGTGCATGATTGTCCTGCCCAAAGATAGGGTTGCGGATGGTCTTATCTCTTCCCGGAGAGGGTATCAGCGATCGCCCGATGTCAGGAAAGATTGATATTACTCGATATGAATTCCCAAGAAAAAGTATGGAAACTCAAGTAGAAGGCTCAACTGCTGCGGCTGATTTGGACGAGCGAGTGGCTGATCCGGAGAATGTGGCGCTGCCGGAAACCTATGGGCGACTCATTATCATTGGCGGAGCAGAAGATAAGGAAGGCGAATGCAAGATTCTGCGCGAGTTTGTGCGGGAGGCAGGCGGCTTGCAGGCGCGAGTGGTGGTGATGACCGTGGCCACAGGGCTACCCGGCGAAGTGGGAGCCATGTATATGGATATTTTTGAGCGACTGGGCGTGGAGGATGTGCGCGTTGTGGATACGGGTCGTCGAGAAGATGCCAGCAATCCCAAGGCGATCGCCGATATTCAGCAGGCCACGGGCGTTTTCTTCACAGGTGGCAATCAGGCCCGCATTACGGAGTGTCTGAAAGACACCGAGCTAGATGCAGCGCTCCACCAGCGGTTTGCCGAAGGGGTGGTGATCGCCGGAACCAGTGCTGGAGCGGCGATGATGCCCGACATGATGATCGTCGAAGGAGAGGGCGAGAGCAATCCCCGTCCCGAATCTGCCAAGATGGATCGCGGCATGGGCTTCTTTCCGGGCGTGGTGATCGACCAGCACTTTGCCCAGCGCGGCCGGATTGGTCGCTTGCTGTCGGCTGTGGCGCAACAGCCCGCCATTCTGGGGTTTGGCATTGACGAAAACACGGCGATTGTGATCAATGCCCACGAAGTCGAGGTGATTGGCGAAGGATCGGTCACCATCGTCGATGTGTCGGAGCTAACGCACAACAACGTGGATGAGCTGCTGATGGATGAACCACTGGCCCTCTGCGGCGCAAAGCTGCACATTTTGCCACACGGCTATCGGTTTAATCTGGATACTCGTTCCTGCATTTGCTAGGGACGGGCGATCGCCTCTAGGCCACGCACCAGTTCAGGCCCTCGAACTCGACCGTGCCTGCCTCCAGGCGACCTTTCCCATTGGGCTACTTTGCAACTCCAAACCCACCGCCCCCCGGCGTTTCGATTACCAGCGTATCTTCCGGGTGCATTTGCACCTCGGCGCAACTGGTCAAGTCTTCGCGGCGGCCGTCTTCCCGATCCACCCAGTTGCGTCCGGTTGCGCCGGGTTCGCCGCCTGCCAGCCCGAAGGGCGCGACCTGGCGAGAACTGGAGAGAATCGCGGCTGTCATGGGTTCGCGAAACTCGATCTCGCGAATTACGCCGTTGCCGCCGCGATGCCGCCCTGCGCCGCCGCTGTTGGAGCGAATCTCGAACCGACGCAGCAGCACAGGGAAGCGCCATTCCAGCACTTCGGGGTCAGTGAGGCGCGAGTTGGTCATGTGGGTCTGCACGGCATCGGTGCCGTCGAAGTCGGGGCCTGCGCCAGAGCCGCCGCAGATGGTTTCGTAATACTGATACTTTTCGTTGCCAAAGGTGAGATTGTTCATGGTGCCCTGACTGGCAGCAAGGACCCCCAGCGCACCGTAGAGACAGTTGGCGATCGCCTGCGACGTTTCTACATTGCCTGCCACCACTGCGGCAGGGTATTTGGGATTCAGTAGACAGCCTTCCGGCACGACAATTTCCAATGGTTTCAAGCAACCTGCATTCAGCGGAATGTCAGCATCGACCAGCGTGCGAAATACGTACAGCACGACGGCTTTGCAAATGGCCAGCGGCGCGTTGAAATTATTCGCCTGCTGGGGCGATGTGCCTGTAAAGTTGATGCAAGCGGAACGTTCTTGAGGATTCAGGGCGATCGCCACCTGAAGGTGCGCTCCATTATCCAACGAGTATGTAAACTGACGGTTCAACATCCTCATATCACCGTTCGGCTGAACCTGCCGACTCAAGTTCACGATCACCTGCCGAACGGATTCTTCCGCATTGTCCTGAACATGCTGCATATAGGCCTGCACAGTATCTAACCCATAGTGTGCAACCATGCGCTGAAGTTCCCTCACGCCGCGTTCATTGGCGGCTACTTGTGCCTGCAAATCTGCTAGATTTTGCGCCAGATTTCGGACTGGATAAGAGCCGGTTGTTAGGATTTCTGACATCTCTGCTTCGCGAAATTGTCCGTTTTCCACCAGTAAGACGTTATCCAGCAGCACGCCTTCTTGCTCAATGTGAGTGCTGTTGGGCGGCATGGAACCGGGCGTGATGCCGCCGATGTCGGCGTGGTGGCCGCGAGAGGCGACGTAGAAGAGGGGAGTCGGAGAAGCGGCTTCTGCATTCGGGTTCATCGGCTGAAACACAGGCGTAATCACCGTAATATCGGGCAAATGCGTGCCGCCGTTGTAGGGATTGTTGGACACGTATACATCACCGGGTTTAATCGCATTGCCCCTGGCGGCAATGAGGGCGCGGACGTTTTCGCTCATGGAGCCGAGGTGAACCGGGATGTGGGGCGCGTTGGCAACGAGCTGGCCCTGTTGATCAAAAATGGCGCAGGAAAAATCCAGCCGTTCCTTGATGTTGACCGAGTAGCTGGTGTTTTGTAGTGTGATGCCCATCTCTTCGGCGATCGCCATAAACAGGTTATTGAAGATTTCCAGCATCACTGGATCAGGCGAACCAGAGGCAGAATGGGTTGCGAGAGGGAAATCGACTCCAGACTCTTCTTGCGTCCTGCTGTCGTCATATTTCTTGAGAATTAGCATTCCACCAGACGTGAGTTCTGCTATCCATCCAGGCTCAACGACATTGGTACTGGTGGGTTCGATGATCAGGGCCGGGCCCATCAGGCGATCGCCCTCCCGCAGGTCTTGCCGCTGATACACGGGCGCGTCGTAGGTGATGCCGCCTGTGTGCATGGAAACCGTGGCGATCGCGGTTGTGTTTTGAGCAAAATCTGTCTTGAGGTCATTCACTCCGTCTGGTTTTGAAGGTTCTACCCTTGTAATCTCAGAAGCGTGAATTGCTTCCACGGAAACAGCCTCAACGATCAGCGGTTTGTGTTCCATTGTGAATCCATAGCGCTGTCGATAGAGCCGTGAAAATGCATCTCGCATATCGTTGAGACTGGCGTATTCTACAATCAGCGCAGAATCCGTTCCTTCGTACCGCAGGTGAACCTTAGGACGAATCTCCACCTGCGCGTCTGTGTGCAGGGGGGTGTCTGATGCGGCAGTGATGCCCTGCTGCTGGAGATCTCGGCGGGCGGCGATCGCCAATTCCTGCAACACGCGCTCTATCTCTGGTCGCTGGGCATCCGTGAGCGGGGCTTCTATCCCCTGCTCGCGAATCGTCGTCACGTCCGCCAGCCCAATGCCGTAGGCCGAGAGAACGCCTGCATAGGGATGCAGAAAAATTTGCGAGATGCCCAGCGATTCGGCAATCCGGCAGGCATGTTGCCCACCCGCACCGCCAAAGCAGCAGAGGGTGTATTCGGTAATGTCGTAACCGCGCTGAATGGAGATTTTTTTGATGGCGCTGGCCATTTTTTCGATGGCGATCGCCAGAAATCCTTCAGCCACCTGTTCGGGCAATCGCGCGTCGCCAGTATGGGTTCCAATCTCCGCCGCCAGTGCCGTGAATTTCTCCCGCACTACTGCGGCATCTAGCGGCAGATTTCCCTCCGGACCAAAGACCGCTGGAAAAAACTGCGGCTGAATCTTACCCAACATCACATTGCAATCGGTCACCGTCAGCGGGCCGCCCTTGCGGTAGCAGGCAGGCCCCGGATGTGCGCCCGCGGAAGCCGGCCCCACGCGATATCGCGCCCCGTCAAACTGGCAGATCGAGCCGCCGCCCGCAGCTACGGTGTGAATTGCCATCATCGGGGCCCGCAGCCGCACGCCCGCCACCTCGGTTTCAAAGGTGCGCTCATACTCGCCGCTAAAGTGCGACACGTCCGTAGAGGTGCCTCCCATGTCAAAGCCTATGATCTTGCTAAAACCCGCTTGCTGGCTGGTTTTGACTGCACCCACAATGCCGCCTGCCGGGCCAGATAAGATACTGTCTTTTCCCTGAAACAGCGCTGCGTCGGTCAAGCCGCCGTTGGACTGCATAAAAAACAGCTTCGGCTGGGGGGAATCGCCGGAACCTGCCGTAACGCCCAACTCGGCGGCCACTCGATCCACATAGCGACGCAGGATTGGCGACAGATAAGCATCTACCACCGTGGTATCGCCCCGACTCACCAACTTCATCAGCGGACTGACTTGGTGAGAAACCGACACCTGGGTAAAGCCGATTTGCTGCGCCAGTTCTGCCGCCTGCCGCTCTTGGTCAGGATAGCGATAGCCGTGCAAGAACACAATCGCGCAACTGCGAATGCCCGCTGCGTAGGCATCTTGCAGCTCTTCCACCAGCCCGGTTTCTAGCGGACGAAACGAAATGAGCACCTCGCCTTGAGCACTGAGGCGTTCGTCTACCTCGATGACGCGCTCGTAGAGCATCTCAGGTAAGATAATTTGTCGTGCAAAGATATTAGGACGGTTTTGGTAGCCAATTCGCAGGGCATCCCGAAAGCCTTTGGTGATGAGCAGGAGCGTGCGATCGCCCTGCCGCTCTAGCAGCGCATTTGTCGCCACCGTCGTGCCCATTTTCACCGTCGCAATCTGCTCAGCAGGAATCGGCGCATCCGGCGACAATCCCAGCAAATCACGAATTCCCTGAATCGGCGCATCGGCGTAGCGCTCTGGATTCTCTGACAGCAGCTTATGCACGATAAGTAGCCCGTCGGGCCGCCGCGCCACAATGTCGGTAAACGTGCCGCCCCGATCAATCCAAAATTGCCAGCCTTGTGTCGTCATGTCGCGCTCCTTCTGGTAATCGATTCAAACTCACCGTGCCAAGCCAACCGCATCTTACTTGGCACAGTGAAGCCAAGATGAATGAACATTTGCAAGCTGCTCTTAACATCGTCTCACCTGGATCGCTGCCAGTTATGAAGATCGTGGCTCTACGAGCTAAGGCTTTGGTGTGAAATCTTCTCACAGCAAGGGTTTTCAGCTTCTTGACTGTTTCGCCACGAACGCATGACGCTATTGCCCTCCAGTAGTCATTGGCAGATTCCTTTAGTAGACTATCAATACTGATAAATTTCAGTTAGGTCTCCGTCTGTCTGGGAATTCTGAGATAGCCGCTTTTTCAAATCAATCGTTTTATGACCTCTGCCTCCGACAGCGAACCCACCCTTAGAGACTTGTCTAACAAGCTGGATCGGCTTTCCAGTGACGTTGGTACCCTTTCTAGCGACGTTGGTACCCTTTCCAATGACGTTGAAACATTTTCAGGCGATCTGAAAAAATTTGATGAGCGCTTCGCAGACTATCGCCAAGCAACGCAGTGGGTCGTTCAGCTTGCCTTCACGCTGATTGCCAGCGCGACGCTTACAGTCATCATTACTTCGGTTTTGCGGAGGTAAAGCCTGCGAATCTCTGCCTAAGCGCCCATCCCAGAATAATGCCGCAGTCCCCGCCGCCACAGCCAGCGGTTGAGCCAAAAAAACAGCGCAATCCACGCCAGGGTAATTAAAAATCCATGCAGTCGATTTCCTGGCAAATTAACAAAAATACTGGCAGGAAAGTAGACCAAGTAAGGTAGCGGTGTCCACTCGACAATCTGCCGGGCCAGCGGGGGAAATACCTCTAGGGGCGCAACCACACCCGAAAAGAAAAGATAAATTAGAAACCAGATCTGCTCAATCGCGCTGGCTTTCTCGATCCAAAACGCCAGCATGGACACCGTATACTGCATCACGTAGCGCAGCACAAACGCCAGTGCCGTCGCCAAAACACCCAGCAGAAAATCGCCCAGGCTCGGCAGCCAGAATGCTTGGGGATAGAGCCAGAAAAACAGCCCCACCAGCACAAAGGCAAAGGGCACCCGGGCAAACCGTTCGCCAATATGAGATGCGAAATAGTGCCAACCCGGATCGAGCGGTTGCAGCAGCCGCGACGACAGCTTTCCCTCCACCACGTCCCGCTCGAAATCCCACACCACCCAAACAATGGTGAACTGGCGCACCAGAAACACTGCTAGAAAATATCGCGCAAACTCTACAGGCGACAGCCCAAACTGCCCGCCCTGGGCTGCCTCCATCCACACACCCATCAGAATCAGCGGCAGACTACCTGCCAGCACCCACAGGATTAGCTCGGCGCGATATTCCACCATGTAGGCGTAGTAGACGGACAGGAGCGTGCGGGCGGTGCGGAGCATGGGCGGTCACAGAATTAGGAGTTCGGCGCATCTGGTTGGGCTGGGCTGGAGCGGGGGAGAACCGTAATGGTTTGGACGTAGGTCGGGGCAGATTCCGGGTTTAAGGCAGAAATGCCGTCTGCCACTAGCCAGCACTCCAGTCGATAGACCCCTGGTTCTGATGGAAATGCAGCCTGTCCGATGGCAAGGGTTGCCCCACCGGGCTGCGTTCGACCAGAGACAAAGAGTTGATTGCCAATCCGCGGCGTTTTGTCTTCGCCTTTTGCATCATAAAATCTCAGTCGGATTTTCGCTTCACCCATTTTCTCGATGCCCGTTTGATAGCCAAACCAGGGCGAGGTCCCCGTATTGCGGAGGGCAAGTTTCAAAAGCCTTCGCTGACCAGAGCGAACCCTGGGGCGATCGCCCACGGGCACTTCATCTCCATCCAGCTCGACCCAGTGCAGGCTCTCCGCCGTGCCTTGAAATCCTGCCAGATACGTTTTTCGATCCCGAATTGGTTTGTTGAACTTAGCAAGCAAATTTCTGGTGTGGCGCTCGATTTTGCTATCTTGCAACGCCCACAATCGTCCATTGCGTTCTGTGGCGGGCATCGGGCTGGCTTTCCAGTTTGTCTGGGTGAATGCCCCAATGGTTTGAATCAGGGTTGAAAGAATTAAGCTGATAAGAAACAGCGCCAAGACAAATCGTGCGCCCTGCCGGTTGCGCTTTAGCTTGGGGGCGAGATCTGCCAAAAAGTAAGCGATCAAAAAACAAGAAATGGGCAACGTGTCTGCTAAGAAGCGCGGCCCAAAAGAGTCGTTTCCACCCAGCCAAATTAAGTAGAAGCTATATTGCAAGTAAAGAAGGAAAATGCTAGCCGTCAGGCACAAAAGCAGCCATTCATCCCGACGGTTTTCTCGCTTCCACCTTCGCAGCAGGCGATAAGCTCCCGGAATTGCAAACAGCAGCACGGGCGAGAAGACCAGAATCCCGTTACTAGGGCTGAGCAGCAGTCCTAGAGACCCCCTTCTAAATTGTTCGAACGTCCAAGAATAGGAAGATGGATGCTTCTCGATGTGTGAAATATATCCACCGACAATCAGATTGTCCCAGCCGAAATAGTAGAGGTTCCAGCCCAAGTGAAACAGCACGCTCGGTAATCCCAGCAAAAAGAAGATGGCTTCCTTTCGATAGGCAAGAACCACGTACAGAAAAATAACCGCTGAAAACAGGGCGCTAGTAATTCGAGCGCTGGGGAGAATGCCGCAAAAAATCCCTGCTAAAAACAGCAGCAGCCTGCGGTTTTTCCCCTCACGACGCTCCACTTTGAGCAAACACAGTAGAATCCCCGAAAGCAGCAAGTTGGAAATGGTGTGCTGGCGCAAATCCTGAGAGCAAATGGGCCAGCTCCCGGTGGCAAAGGCAAACACGAAGGTAGTAACCGCTGCAACGCTGGGGCTGAATTTGAGGCGGGTGCTGAGATAAAAGAAAACAACCGTCAAGGCAGTGGAAATGGTCGCAGCAAACTTGCTAAATCCCTGACGATAGGTTGCAAAGTCTTCGCTAGCCACGTCAGGAAATCCGGCGGGAAAAAGGTTTAGAACGCCGCCCGTAATTCCGTCCAAAAAAGCAGCCAGCTTGAGCGCAAAGTAATAGAGAACCGCGAGGGGAAATGTGACCAGCGCTGGCCCAATGGGAAATCGAGAAGATAAATGACCGCTGGGCGATTCTATGAAATAGAACGGGATGCCGCCCCCGCGATACAGATAGCCGTCTCGGAACGCATCAAAGTTTAGGCTGTGGTTTTGCAGCCAGTTGAATCCCAAGAGCGTGTTGGTCACGTTGTCGCTGGAGTTCAAATCTACGCGGCCATTCATGGCGTAGACAAACACGCAGGCCCAGAAGATTGCCAGACTGGTTGCTGCGACCGGACGCTGGGCAGCGGTCTGTCGGAGGCGATCGCCCACTGCTATCCACTTTGTGACCAGACTTGCTACCAAAGACGTTTGCACTCCCTTATTCCCAAATCATGACCCCAAAAGACCCAAAAACAAGTTCAAGTAAGTTAAGCTGAATTAAGTAAGCTAAACCCAATCTCATACAACCTGATATTTTAGCGGCAAGGGAGCCGTCCCGTTAAGCCGATGCGCTGTCGCCCGTATTGTCCAGACCGCCGCTTTGAAACACGCGCCCAATCACCTCTTCCACAGGCGGATCAGTGACCGTGAGATCGGCAATGTCTAGCTCCGCCAGCAGCCGCGAGAGGGTCTGAGTCAGCGCTTCTTGGGGCACGATGAAATGGGCCACCCGGCCCTCGATCGCCTTCAGGTGTCCGAAGCGTTCCAAGTCTTGGGGTGGTGAATCTTTCGCCAGTTCCACCGTCACCTCGCGGCAGGGCGAAAATCGCTCCAGCAGTCCGTCCAGGCTGCCGTCATAGATTAGCTTGCCCTGATGAATCATCAGCACGCGGCGACAGAGGGCGGTGATGTCTGCCATGTAGTGGCTGGTCAGCAGCACGGTGGCTTGAAACTGCTGGTTATATTGCTGCAGGAAGTCGCGGACGCTGCTCTGGGCATTCACATCCAGCCCCAGCGTCGGCTCGTCCAGAAATAGCACCTTGGGCTGGTGAATCAGCGCCGCCAGCAGTTCCGCCTTCATGCGTTCCCCCAGGGACAGCTTGCGGACGGGCTGGGTCAACTGGCGATCCAGCGACAGCATTTCGCTCAGTTCCCCCAAGCGGCGGCGAAACTCGGCATCGGGAATGCCGTAAACCGCAGCGTTGATCCGCAGCGAGTCCAGCGTGGGCAAATCCCAGATCAACTGCTGCTTTTGCCCCATGACCAGCGTAATTTTTTGCAAAAAGCCTGGTTCGCGCCGATAGGGAACATGCCCCGCCACCGAAATGCGCCCGCTAGACGGGTGGATCAGCCCGGTCAGCATTTTTAGCGTGGTGGTTTTGCCTGCGCCGTTGGGGCCGAGGAACCCAACAAATTCGCCCGGCTCAATCGCAAAGGACACCTCCTGCACGGCGGGAATATTGCGGTAGGTGCGCCGAAAGAAGTGGGTCAGCGTGCCTTTTAGCCCTGGCTCTTTGACCGCGACGGGGTAGAACTTGCTGAGGCGATCGACGGTGATGATAGACATGGGGTGGGACGGAGAGTGGGCAAAGCGGCGGGTAGTCGTGAACGCAACTAAAAGCAACTAATGGATGGCGTGTCGGCGGCTTCTCTCTACAATACAGGCTCGGTCTGGCATCGGGGGTTGGGGGCAAGATTGCAGGTTGGCGGACGGTTTTTGGGGGAAGCGCCAGGGCTGCGGTTTTTCAGAGTGGGTTGGAAAAGTGGCGCAGGCGGGGTTAGGGTAGAGGCGAGTTCATCTTTCGTTACTTGTTACCCAACTTCTGAGGAACTTCCTGCCATGTCTCGACCTGTTTTGTACGTTGCGGTTACGAATCATGGGTTTGGGCATGTGACGCGGACGGCGGCGGTGGTGGCAGAGATGCAGCGGCGCTGCCCCGAGATTTTACCTATCATGGTGACGACGGCTCCGCGCTGGCTGCTGGATTCCTACCTGGAAGGCGAATTTTTGCACCGCCCTAGAGCGTTTGATGTGGGCGTGGTTCAGCCCGACAGCCTAACGATGGACTTGCCCGCTACGCTGGCCAAGCTGAAGGAAATCCGCGATCGCGCTTCCTCGATCATTGCCAGCGAGGTCAGCTTCATCCGCCAAAATCGCGTGGGGCTGGTGCTGGGCGATATTCCCCCGCTAGCCGCGCCGATCGCCCGTGCCGCTGGTGTGCCCTGCTGGATGGGCAGCAACTTTGGCTGGGACTATATCTATCGCGCCTGGGGCGGCGAGTTTGTGGAGATTGCCGACTGGATTGGCGAGTGCTTTGCCCAGTGCGATCGCCTGTTTCGGATGCCGTTTCATGAGCCGATGAGCGCGTTTCCCGTCGTGCAAGACGTGGGCCTCACGGGTGGCAGCCCCCGCCACAGCCCGGACGACCTGCGGAGCAAGTTCAACCTGAGTGCGCCCAAAGAGAAGACGGCGCTGCTCACCTTTGGCGGGCTAGGGCTGGCAGAAATTCCGTATCACAACCTGACGCGCTTTCCTGACTGGCAGTTCATCACCACCGATAAGCAAGCTCCCGACCTGCCCAATCTGGTGAAGGTGGGTGGCACCACCTTCCGCCCGGTGGACTTTATGCCGCTGTGCGGGCGAGTTGTCTCAAAACCAGGCTTTGGCACCTTTTCTGAGGCCTGTCGCCTGGACGTGCCGATTGTCAGCCTCACCCGCGACGACTTTGCCGAAGCGGCCTGCCTGCTGGCGGGGATTCGTCGCCACTGCTTTCACCGCATCATTACCCCGGCTGAATTTGTCGAGGGCGATTGGGACTTTTTGCAAGCGCCGCTGAATCCGCCAGAAACCGACCTGCCGCTGGATAAGGCTGGCAATGAGGCGATCGCCCAGGCGGTCGTAGACTATTTTGCAAAGGCATAAGCCCGCATCAGCCATTGGATAATGGGGAAAAAGGAGATGATTATCAAGTTGCCGTCGATCTCCGCGTTGTTGATGCTCTGCTGCAATTTCCTATATTTCTCATGAGTACCCTGCCCCCTGGCACCTTTGGACTGCCTTTTCTCGGCGAAACGCTCAACTTCTTCACCGATCCGAATTTTGCCCAAAAGCGCCATGAACAGTACGGCAACCTGTTCAAAACCCGCTTGTTGGGCAAGCCAACGATTTTTATGCGGGGTGTAGAAGCAAATCAGTTTGTGCTGAGCAACGAAAACACCTACTTTAGCGTAGACTGGCCGCCCAGCACGAAGGCGCTGCTGGGGAAGCTGTCGCTGGCCCTGCAAACCGGGCACGAACATCAGTCGCGCCGCAAGTTGCTAGCCCAGGCCTTTATGCCACGAGCGCTGTCGGGCTATATCCGCACGATGGAAACCATCACCCAGCGCTACACCCAGCAGTGGCAGCAGCAGGGCGAACTAACCTGGTATCCCGAACTGCGAAACTATACGCTGGATATTGCCTGCAAGCTGCTGGTGGGGCTGGACAAGGGTTCCCAAACTCGCCTGGGTCACGTTTTTGAAACCTGGTGTCAGGGGTTGTTTTCGATTCCGCTGAATTTGCCGTGGACAGCTTTTGGCAAAGCCAAGCGGGCGCGAAGGTTGCTCCTGCAAGAAATGGAGCAGATCATCTGCGATCGCCAGCAGAGACTCTCTCAGTCCCTCAATTCCTCAGATGGGCCAGAGTCAGACGGGCCAGAGGCCAGCGACGCACTGGATTTGCTGATTCGCGCCCGCGACGAGGACGGTCAGAGCCTCAGCCTAGAAGAACTGAAGGATCAAGTCTTGCTGCTGCTGTTTGCGGGGCATGAAACCCTGACCTCGGCGATCGCCTCCTTTTGCCTGCTCACGGCCCAGTCGCCCGACGTGCTAGAGAAGCTGCGGGCGGAGCAGCGTGGGTTTGACCCAGCCGCGCCGCTGAGCCTCGACTTGCTGAAACAAATGACCTATCTGGAGCAAGTGCTGCGAGAGGTGCTGCGGCGCATCCCGCCGGTGGGTGGCGGCTTTCGCACGGTGCTGCAAGACTGTACCTATGGCGGCTACACCATTCCCAAAAACTGGAGCGTGCTGTATCAAATTGGGCCAACGCACCAAGATGCATCCCTCTACCCCCAGCCAGAGCAGTTTGATCCAGAGCGATTTAGCGCAGCCCAACTGGGCGATCGCTCGGCCGATCAGCAGCGCTACGGATACGTACCCTTTGGCGGCGGCATCCGCGAGTGTTTGGGGAAAGAATTTGCTCGGCTAGAAATGAAGATCTTTGCCACTCATCTGCTGCGGCACTGGCAGTGGACGCTGCTGCCCGACCAGGACTTGAGCTTGGTGGTTGTGCCCACCCCCCATCCTCGCAGCGGGCTGCGGGTGGCATTTACAGCGCTGAAGGCAGGCTGATGGCTATTTCTCCCCCGTTCATTGTCATTAATGGCCAGCAGCAGCTTTCTCTTGCCCAGGCGGTGCGATATTTGCAGGCGGCGGGCAAGCTGGACGAAATGATTGGCGAAATCCTGCGGCAGTTTGTGCTGGATCAGGCATTGGGCGATCGCGCTGGGGGGCAGCCGACCGGGGCAGAGGTGGAGGCGGCGATCGCCCAATTTCGCCAGCAGGCTGACCTCACCGATCCCCTCGCGTTTCAAACCTGGCTGGAGTCTCAAGGGCTGGATGCAGAAGCCCTGCAAACCCAAACCCAGCGGGAACTCCAGCTTCGCCAACTGCGCGATCGCCTGACGGAACCACATCTGTCGCAATATTTCATCGAGCGCAAGCTAGATCTCGATCAGGTCGTGCTGTCGCGGCTGGCGGTGGGCGATCGCGATTTGGCGGAGGAGCTTTATCAACAGTTGCTAGAGGGCGCAAGTTTCGAGACCTTGGCGCAGGACTATTCCCAAACGGGCGATCGCCTGTTCAACGGAATGCTAGGGCTACTCAGCCGGGGCAGCCTGCCCGATGCCCTCCGCGCTGCTGTCGAGGCGGCGACTCCGGGTGATGTGCTGCCGCCGCTGTTTATCGAGCCAGAAAATCTGTGGTGCGTCTTCCGACTGGATCGCGTCCTGCCTGCCACGCTGGATCATCCTGAAGTGCTGGAAACCCTGCGGAACGAGCTATTCGACCAGTGGATTATGCGGCAGCTCGATGGGCTGGACATTGAGGTGTTGGTGGGAGAGTGAGGGGTTTGGATTTTGGATTTTGGGTAGACAGGCAATCTAAAATCGCCAATCTAAAATCCCCAATCCAAAATCGAGATCGTTTTTCCGCTTCATCCCGGCTTCTGGCCCGGTCTTTCTTCGGGCATTCCCAGTGTGGCGATCGCCGCGATGCCCAAAATCGCCACCAGCAAGCCTGTTGAACCCAGCATGGTGCTGCCCACAGCCAGGCTCAGGCTGAGCGCCAGAACAATCCAGCGGTTGGGATGGCGAAGCTGGCGAATGGCGTTGACGAGTAAGTAAATAAACAGCGCAGGTAAGGCAAAGGTCAGCCAGCGTTCGGGAATCTGTAGCCCAACGACGCAGCCGAGCCAGGTGCCCGCCACCCACGCTGCCCAGCAGCAGCAGTGCATCCCCAAATAGTAGGCAAACGGGCGCTGGGGGTCAGACATTTCCAGGGCAAACACTTCATCCACCAGCCCGTGGCAGAGCAGCCAGCGCTGCCAGGTGGGGAACTGGGCATAGCGATGACGGGCGATCGCCAGACTCATGGGCACATGGCGCAGGTTCATCACTAGCACGGTGATCAAAATGCTCAGCGCGGTCAACCCCTGCCGCAGCCCCTCTACGGCCGCAAACTGGGACGCGCCTGCAAAGATCCACGCCGACAGGCCCAAGGTCGCCTCCGCCGACAGCTTGGTCTGGATGGCGATCGCCCCAAAGCTCACGGCCGTCGGCAAAAATCCGGCTACAATCCCCAGCGCCCGCGTCCCGCCGCGCAAAAACTCTCGCATGTCTCCTTCTCCGGTTGGTTTTTCATTTGCTTAACTTTTGGCTTAACAGCGGCAACGGCGGTGGTGTTGCCGGGGGGCGATCGCTAGACTAAGGCCATCAGCAACCAGTTCTCGAACCCCCCGAAACGAAACTTATGAGAAATACTCATCCTGACTACAGTTGGCTGTTTCGGTTTGCGGTGCGCGTGTTGAAATACTTTCTGCTAACGCTGTTTGGCATTTTGGTAGCAATTGTGCTGTCAAAGGTTTTAGTAATTGCCCCTCTCCTGCATCTCCTAGTGAGCATTTTGGATGCTGCCCTATTTAAGACGATGGGGTTGGTCTTTTGCCTGATGGCGATCGCCGTGGTGGTGGAGTCGATTCGCTAGGAGCCGTCCATCGCCCGCTGCACTTTGGCGACCTGCTTGGGCGCGTCTGTTTTTTGGAAGAGGGCGATCGCCGCCTGGAAGCTTTCTTCGCTGCGGAGTATATCGCCCATTGCCCGATAGGTCAGCCCTTGCTGGTAGTAGGCTTCCGCCAGGTCATACTTTGCGCCCACGTCCCGCAGGTATTGAATCGAAGCCTGATGTTTTGCAACGGCCTGGTCATAGCGTCCCTCTTCGGTGTCGAGTGCGGCATCTCCATAGAGCGCTTTGGAAGTGGCTTGTCCATAGGCGCTGCGTTCCCCAAAATCCAGCACGCGACGATAGAGCAAGCGCGATCGCTGAATTTCGCCCAGTTCCCGGTAGGTCAGCCCCAAGAAAAACAGGCGATATTCCGTCACCCAGCTTGGCAGTTGGTGGTCGCCCAGTTGTTCGATGGCTGCGTAGAGGTCATCTGCAATTTTCCGTGCTGCCTTGCGATTCCCCAGCCGCAGGTGGAGATAGGCAATGTAAAACAAGACCGACCTGCGGTAGCGGGCATCGGTCAGCGGTTGGCAAAGCTGCTCGACCTGGCGATGGGCCGCCATGCCCGCTTCGTATTCGCCCAGGGCAATCTGGCAGATGCCAATGGTCAGCAGGGCGTTGATTTCCACCAGCCGCAGCTTGAAGGCCGTATCGTCGTCCTGGGGCGTTTGCAAGACCGATTGGGCGATCGCCCGCGCTTTTTGGCAGGATCTCACCGCCTCGTGGATATTATCAGACGAGTAGTAATAGACCGCGCCCAAAATGCCGTAGAGTCTGGCGCGGCGATAGCTATCGGGGAGCCGATCCACCACCGCCAGGATCACCTCCTCCGCCTGACTCAGTAGCCCCCGCTTGTAGAGCGATCGCCCCAGCGATTCGTTCGTGCCCCAGCGGTTGGGTCGCTTTTGGATAATCACATCCGCCGCCGCCTCGTGGTCGCCCCGGTCGATATGGTGATAGTAGGCTTCTAGCGCAGTCTGCACCTCGTCTTGCGTGGTGATGGCGGCCACCCGCTCAGTCCAAAATTCTGCGGCGTGGCGGTGGGCAGTGTCATAGTCAGGCGTGCTAACCAGCCGATCGAGTGCCTGGGCACG
Organism: Thermoleptolyngbya sp. C42_A2020_037; assembly: GCF_015272455.1. Taxonomy (NCBI): domain Bacteria; kingdom Bacillati; phylum Cyanobacteriota; class Cyanophyceae; order Oculatellales; family Oculatellaceae; genus Thermoleptolyngbya; species Thermoleptolyngbya sp. C42_A2020_037. The sequence continues at coordinate 136,249 of NZ_JACYLP010000006.1, read as the reverse complement.
AATCACCGGATGCAGCCAGTAGCGCTCCTGTTCACACTCCACCAGCGAGCGGTCTTTCAGCGCTCGAACCACGCGGCGATGGCGGCTCTCTGGCACGTCCCACAGTAGACAAAACAGCCCTTCGATCGGCACCGTCGGCACGTCCTGGTAGCGATAGCAGCCCATGCGACACAGCAGGTTATAGGCATCGGGCGATAGCTCTTGCAGTCGATTAAACTGCTGGTTGACCTGGTCTTCTAGCTCGCAATGGCTCAGCAGGTTGGTCTGGTTGACCCGCCAATAGGCTTCCACATCTCCTGCAAAATCTTCGGCGATGTTGCTGCTGATTAAATCCATGCTTTTGGCGTTGCCGCCGTGGGCCCGGTGCAGCGCTTGCATGGCGGGGGTATCGACGCAGCGCAGTCCGCGATTTTGAAACACCTTTTCCCAGGCGGGGAGAGTCAGCCCCCGCAGCGGGTAGTGCTGCACGGACACCATATATTCGTGCAGGCGTTCGCGACTGGTGATCAGCGTCGTAGACTGCACCGACGGCTCGGCCAGCACGTTTAGCAACTCGACGTAGCGGCGGTGCGGCTCGATAAAGCGACCGTTGGGGTCGAGGGCGGGTTCCAGGTTGTCGATCAAAATACCGAGGCGATTCCTGGAGGGATCGCTTTGCGAATCGCCCTGGAGCTTGCGCTTGAGCCGATCCAGCGACACAAAAAACTCGCGGCCCGGCTCTTCGCCCAATTGCCGCAGCTTTTCCTCCAGCAGCGCCTCGACCGGCGCAATATCTTTGGTGGCTTTGGCGATGGGGAACTCCAACACCGCATCGAACCTTTGCTGGAGATAGTGTCGCGCCAGCGTCGTTTTGCCAATGCCCGCCCGCGCCTGGATCACAATAATCTTGAAGCCCCGGCTCAGGAGTCCGTCCAGGTCGGCGATCGCCTCTTCCCGACCAACAAAGTTGGGATCAATTGCAGTTTCATCGGCAACTGCCTGGGCCGATTGGTGATCGTCGGGTTGCAGCGTCAGCCCAAAGGCGCGAAATAACTGTTCGAGCGATCGCACATCGACCCCGCGCAGTTGGTCGCGCTGCTGGTCGAGCCAGGGCCGCAGAATGCGAGAAATGGTTTCTGGCGAGAGGTATTCCGCCGTATGCCCGTTGTGGTTTCCAGGCTCGGTGCAGCGGGCAATTGCCGCGTAGGTGGGGCGATCGCCCGGAAACCGAAAGCACAAAGCCTGCCAGATGCGGTCAAACCCCGTTTGGGTTAAGATGCGTCCCCGTTCACGCCGTGATAATACAGCCATGCCTGTAGACAGAATCAGCCATCCAACCGACCAGACGCTTCAGCCAGTGAACCAGTCGTTCACGGAGCCACCCACACCATTGCGTCAATATTCCCATGCTTTTTGGGAAATACTGAAAACTTCTTCCCTGAATCTTTATACTCAGGTTCGACCGTCTCCTATGCTGACTGGCAGCAACCCTTCGTCTTAGAGCCTCTGTCTTTCTGATCTGCCAATCTGATCTGCCCATCCCTAACCCCTAGACACTCATGGTGAAACTGAGCCACGTCGTTCCCTTTGGGCGATCGCTTGCCGAGTATCGCCTGATGTTTAACCTGACCGACCTCGACCTGTGCCGCAACATTCTAGATGCAGGGGGTGGCCCAGCGAGCTTCAACGCCGAGATGCACCAGTTGGGATATCGGGTGGTTTCCATTGACCCGATTTATCAATTCAGCGGCGCAGAAATCGAGCAGCGGTTCTACGCCTGCGCCAGCGACATCATTCGCCAGGTAAAAGACACGCCCAATGCCTGGGTGTGGGGTTATCACCAGTCACCCGACCACCTGCTGCAAAACCGCGAAACGGCGCTGCGGCGGTTTTTGGCAGACTATGACCAGGGCAAGGCCGAAGGACGCTATCTCGTAGGCGAGTTGCCCGATCTGCCGCTGAGCGATCGCCCCTACGACCTGATGCTCTGCTCTCACCTGCTGTTTCTCTATTCCGACCATCTCAGCCTGGAGATGCACTGCCGCTCGATCGCCGCCCTGATGGTGCGGGGGCAGGAACTCCGGATCTTTCCGCTGCTAACGCTGGAACGAGAGCGATCGCCCCACCTCGAACCTGTCTGCGAGTTCCTCACAGACCTGGGCTATCGCGTGGAAATCGTTCCCGTCCAGTATGAACTGCAAAAAGGCGGCAATGAGATGCTGCGGGTGACGCGGCTGGCGGTCTAGTCGGCAGCGGGTGATTGAGGGATGAACGGAGGACGTGTTAGATACTACAAGCATCCTAATTACTTCATCCCCTTTAGATCAATGCTCGATCCAATCCATCAGTGGTTCTCTACCCAACGCATTACCGATTCTCTGTATCTCATCACCGAGCCGCATTACTACTGGTTTAACCGGGCCAATTTGTGGCTGATCAAGGGGCGCGATCGCGATCTGCTGATCGATACAGGGCTGGGTGTGCTGAGCCTGCGAACCTATCTGGCAGATTTGCTAGACAAGCCGCTGCTGGCGATCGCCTCCCACATTCACTTTGACCATGCCGGGGGAATGCACGAGTTTGACCATCGCGCCATTCACGCGGCCGAGGCCAGCGCCCTGCGAATGGGCGACAACTACGAAGCACTGTGTACGCCGCAGCAGGGCTGGGTGCGCCAGGAGGACTTTCACCAGTTGCCCTATGAGGGCTTTACGGTGGCCACCTACAGGCTGCGGGCCTGCGAGCCGACGCAGATTTTGAATGAGGGTGATGTGCTGGATCTGGGCGATCGCGCGTTGGAGGTGCTGCATCTGCCGGGCCACTCTCCAGGCTGCATCGCGCTCTACGACCCCAAAACGCAGGAACTTTTTTCCGGCGACGTGATCTACGACGGGGAACTGCTGGACGAGCTGCATTGCAGCCATATCCCTACCTACTTGGCCACCTACGATCGGCTGGCGCGGCTGCCCGTGGAAACGGTCTATCCAGGGCACTACCGAATTTTTGGCAACGCAGACTATCGGCGAATTGTGGACGAGTATCGGCGATCGCGCCGCAGGCCGGGCTGTCCTAGCGAACCCATCACCGTCCAAAACGGCAGGGCTTAGCCCATCGATGCGTCCGGCAAACCCGATGCATCGCTGGGCAAAATCCGTGCTAAAACGGGGCGATAGAAAGGAGTGACGGGCGATTCGCGAAGCGATCCCTCCGGGAATCGCCCCGGCCGCTAGAATGAAATCGTCGATAGGGTCTTTGGATCTGCGGTTATGGTTGAGCCGGGTCGCCGTTTTAGCGGCACGCCTGGATTGAAGGGTCACGCAACGTCTGATGTCTGATTTGCAGCAGAAGCATCCGCCGGGAACGTCGCCGCTGGCGCTGTGGTTTCGCGATACCACAGGGTTGCTGGAGGAGCGCGTCCAGTTTCGTCTGCGCGGCAATCACCTGCACATTCTCTGCGAAGCGCAGCCCTGCCCCGATCGGGGGGCGATCGTGGGGCGGCTGCTGCCCGCGCTGCGGGAGGTAGACCTGAATACGCTGGTGCCCGCCGGACAGCCGACGATTTATCTAATTTATCTCTACGGTCGGCGACCCGGACAGTCGTCGCCGGACTGGTCGTTTTCGATTGATCTGCATCAGTTGGACTATCAGATCCAGCAATTTCTTGGGGAATCCCTGCTGGCAGAGGAGACCGCACCGCAGCGGGGTGGACAGTTGGCGACGGTCAGCGTGGGGGATGGCTTTGATTCAGCGGTCGGATTGAGCGAACTACCGTCGGGCGATTCGCGTAGCGATCCCTCTGGGAATCGCCCGGTCGAAGGCGATGCCGCGCTCTCTGGGTCAACCCTGGCTCTGGCGCGGCAGGGGCATCCGGGGGCGATCGCCCGCTACCTGAGCGACCACCTCAGCAGCTTTGGCGTATCGGTGAAGGCGACCGTCAAGCCGCTGCGCCCTGCCCCACGTCCCGATCCCGATGCCCCACCGGAACCCCCACCCCAGCGGCTCTGGGTGCTGTGCGAGGCGAATTATTCGCTGGATTCTTCTCTGCTGGCGGAGCCACTGGCCCAGCATTTGCGCGATCTGCGGCTGGAGGGCTTTCGGGATGCGGTGGTGCGGGTGCAGGTGGCGGGCGAAAGCCAGCCCGACTGGATGCTCCAGGTCGATCTAACCCCGCCCGATGCCATGCTGCGGGAGTGGGCCCGCTGGGGCGACGTGGGCAGCCTGACGCGCCTGCTCACCCCGGTGCTGGAGATGCTGGAAGGCGAGGTGTCTACCGCAACGCTGCGGGATTCGACGCTGCACCTGTTTTGTAGCCCCCTGCCCCAGAGCAGCCTTGCGCCCTATCCCCCCGACCGAGCCGCGGTGAAGGCCGGTGTGGGAGCCGTATTGCAATCCATCGCGCCCCAGGGTATCCACGCCGCGACAGTCTACGGCCAGGTGTTGCACCAGGAAACGCCGGCCTGGGTGGAATGGCTGGATTTGCCCGCCCGCCAGCAGCCGCACCTAGCAGACTCGACGCTGACCCTGGCCCAGCAGGGTGACTGGGGGGCGATCGCCTTTTTGCTGAATCGGCTGCTCAATCCCGACCTGAATCAGCAGCTTGCGACGGGCGGCATCCGTGTCCAGCTTTTGCCCAAGCCAGAGGGCAGCGTGCCATCGGATGCGCCTGCCAGCGCCCAGCGCTATCTGCTGCATGTCATGAGCGATGCGCCCGTGTGTCCCGACCAGCGCCGCGTTGGCACGACGGTGGTGCGCTTTCTGCGGGATCTGAATTTGCCGCAACTGGCCGGCGTGCGGGTTTACGGGCGGCGTGCGGGGCAAAAGCGGCCCCTGTGGAGCTATGGGGTGGATTTTGCGCCGCGATCGCGCGTGGTGCCAGAGCCAGCGCCGGAATTTGCGGCCACCGATGCCTATGTGGGTGACCTGCTGACCCCTGGCGGCGACCTGATCCTGCGCTCCGATGTAGATCTGCAAACGGCCTGGCAGCGCTGGTGCGATCGCCTCAGCGCATCGATTCGGCAGACCTTGGTGAAAACGCACCTGTTTGCTCCCACGGAGGATGCCCCCGCCGACGACTCCTCAGAACCCTGGCGATCGGACGGCCGCAGCTATCGGAATGGGGCGCTGGCGGCGGTATGGGGGGCGGCAGGGCTGCTGCTGGCGATGCAGGCAGACTGGCATCTGGCGCGACTCTTGCAGCAGCCTGAGCAAAGGACCCAGCCGGATCGATTTGTGGCGGTGGATGAGGTGCCGTCGCTGGCCTTGCCGCCAAACCGGGGCCCCTCGGCGACCGCTGCTGAAGCCGGAGCTGCCGATGGGCGGCTCCCGCCAGGATCGCTACGCGAATCGCCCAGCCCCAGTCCTGAAGCCCCAGAGAGGGGCGATCGCATCTTTGATTTGTCGGGCTTTACCCGCAGCGAGGAAGCCGAAGCCGAGTCCAACGCCCCGACCCCATCGCCCTCGCCAGGGGTGCAGATTTCGTCGCGATCGCTGCCCTACACGCCCGTCAGCGCGACCGAGCCGCAGACGGTGGCCGAGGTGTTGGCGGCGGGGCTGCCTTTCCCCACCTTCAATAGCCGCCAGCTCGATGAGAAGCTGATGCTCTACTACGAGCGCCTGCGGCAGACGGGCAAGCCGCCTGATGTGCTAATTGTGGGCAGTTCGCGGGCCTTACGGGGCGTTGACCCGGTGGCGCTCCAGCGGGAACTGGCGACCCTGGGCTATGCCGATGTGTCGGTGTTCAACTTTGGGGTCAACGGCGCAACGGCGCAGGTGGTAGACGCGATTTTGCGGCAGGTGCTAAAGCCCAACCAGTTGCCGAGGCTGATCCTGTGGGCCGACGGGGCGCGGGCCTTCAACAGCGGCGCGGTGGATGTCACCTACAACGGCATTGCGGTGTCGCCTGCCTATCGGGAGCTATTGGCGGGCACGCTGGCGCGACCCCAGGTGCTACCGGAGGATTTTGAAACCCCAGCGGCACCCGTAGAGCCAACGGTGACCCTCAACACGACGCTGCGGGATAGCTACCAGACCCTCGATCGCTGGCTGAGTGAACAATTGGGTCAACGGTCGGCGGTGTTTGGTCAGCGCGATCGCCTCAAGGACGCGCTCCAGCAGCGAGTCCGTCCAGAGTCCCCCAGCGCTGTGTCTGCGGCCCCCACGCCGGACCTCAGCCCGATGCCCTCGCGCCTGCCTGCCGACTCGGCCGAATCCCTGGTGGATGCGGGGCGTGACCTGATCGACTTCGACGGCTTTTTGCCCTTGGCGCTGCGGTTCAACCCTGCCACCTACTACCAGGAATATGCCCGCGTGCAGGGCCGCTACGATGGCGACTATACGGATTTTCGGATTGAGGGCGTGCAGGCGGCGGCCTTTCAATCGGTGCTGAGGCTGGCGAGCGATCGCAATATTCCCGTCATTTTTGTCAACCTGCCGCTGACGGATGAATACCTCGACCCGGTGCGCCGCCAGCACGAGCAGACCTTCCGCCAATATCTGCTGCGCGAGGATCTGGACAGCCCCAGCCTAGTCTTCCGCGACCTGGGCGAAATCTGGCTGGATCAGTACGACTATTTCTCCGACCCCAGCCACCTGAATCGCTACGGCGCGTTTGCCCTGTCTCGCCGCATTGCCCAAGACCCGATGATTCCCTGGAGCTACGCCAGAGGCAAGTAGCCCAGAAAAGTAGCCCAGAAAAGTAGCCCAGATATTCGCTAAATTCTTCCGAGAACTTCAATCTCGCCCTGGGGCGTAGCGCGAACGAGGACGGCTTCGCCCTCGCGGGGCACGAGGGTCGTCAGGGCGGTGATGTTGACCTGGTGGGTGACCAGCACAGCCACGCCGGGGGTGTTGCGCTGCTCCAGGATGAACTGCTGGAGGGCGCGGGTCTGCTGGGGTTCTGTGGTGCGATCGCCAAAAAACGAGTTCAGCACGGGGAATGGCTCCACCGGGGCCAAATCCATCAGCCGCGCTGTGTCCAGGCTGCGACACCACTGGCTCGACAGCACCCGCGCCACCGGAATCTGCCGCTGCCGAAACGCCTCGCCCAACTGTCGCGCCTGCTGCTGCCCCGCTGCGTCCAGGTTGCGCTGGGTCGAACAATCGTCGATCCGAAAGGCGGGTGGGTCGCCTGTTCCTGGGGCGCGGGCATGGCGAAACAGCACCACTACTCCCAATTCCTGTCGCAGCAGGGCCCACAGTTCCTCGACAGAGCGGGACGGGGGTTGCACCACGAGGGGCGGCGCGGTGGGAGCGGTGGACTGGGCGATGGGACTGGGCGGTGCGGCGCTGGGCAGGGCACTGGGTGTGGGTGAACTGGCCATCGGCCCGGAGGCACAGCCCAATAGGGTGAAGGCGCTCAACAGGGCGATCGCCCCACCTGTCAGCACCCTAGCACAGATTGGAAGCAGCCTCAGGTGAATCATGAAAACGCCTATCAGGTAAAGATATTCAGCTGACCCGCTGGTTCTCGAAGGCGGGATCGGCGACTGGCGGCCTTGGTCGGCCCCTGATCCGTGGAGTCGGGGCTGCGAGGCGCATCCCGCAACTCGCCCCGCAGCCCCACGGCGATGTGGGAATGGCGCTCGATTTGCCCCATCACCTGCCGCGCCCGCTCGATCACCGAGGTCGGCAACCCCGCCAGTCGCCCGGCCTCGATGCCGTAGGACTTGTCTGCGCCGCCGGGACGCACCTGATGCAAAAAGATAATCTGATCGGGCAGTTCTTTCACTACGACCTGGTAGTTGGCCACGTTGGACAGCAGCGACGCGAGTTCGTTGAGTTCGTGGTAATGGGTGGCAAAGAGGGTGCGGGCGCGAATTTCGGTGGCCAGGTGTTCTGCCACAGCCCAGGCAATGGAAAGCCCGTCAAAGGTGGCTGTGCCCCGCCCGATTTCATCGAGCAGGACGAGCGATCGCGGCGTGGCGTGATTGAGAATGTTGGCCGTCTCGTTCATCTCCACCATAAAGGTGGACTGCCCCGTGGCCAGGTCGTCTACTGCACCGACGCGAGTGAAAATGCGATCGCACACCCCCAGGGTTGCCGCCGCCGCAGGCACAAAGCTGCCCACCTGCGCCATCAGTTGAATCAGCCCCACCTGCCGCAGGTAACAGCTTTTGCCGCTGGCGTTGGGCCCGGTCAGAATAATCAGGTCTGGGGCGCTGTGGGTCGGTGTGGGGGCAGGCGGGGGCGCAGGCACATCGGCGGGCGGGCGCGGTGGGGGAGGGGCGATCGACGCTCCGATTCCCCCATGCTCCATAGCCTGATCTCCAGAGCCTAAGCTGGCTGAATTGGGCACAAAGAACCCGGCGGGTAGGGACTGCTCCACCACGGGATGGCGACCGTCTACAATCTCAATCCGGCGGGATTCCGTGATGGCTGGGCGGCAGTAGTTTTGATAGACGGCCACTTCGGCCAGCGAACAGAGGGCATCTAGGGCGGCGATCGCCCCTGCCACCTGGCGAATCGGCTCGGACTGCTCGGCCACCTGAAGCCGCAGCGCCGTGAAAATTTCGTACTCCAGCTTATGGACGGCTTCGCGGGTCAGAAAAATTGCCGATTCCCGCTGCTTCAGTTCCGGCGTGATGTAGCGCTCTTCGTGGGTGAGGGTCTGCTTGCGGATGTAGTCGTCGGGCAGGTCGGCGCTGGCTTTGGCCCGCGAAATGCTGAGGTAGTAGCCAAAGGCTTTGGTGTAGCCTACCTTCAGGGTGGCGATGCCGGTGCGCTGGCGCTCGCTGGTTTCAAGCTGGGCGATCCACTGCTGGTCGGCCTCGATGCTCTGGCGCAGGTGGTCTAGCTGGGGATTCACTCCGGGGCGGATCAGGTTGCCCTCGGTCAGGTAGAGGGGCGGCGTTTCGACCAGATGGGCTCGCAGCGTCCGCCCCAGGGTGTCCATCACAGGGGGCACGGTTTGCAGCGCGGTCAGAAAGGGCGATCGCCCCACTGCCGCCAGCTCAGCAATCTCTGGCAGCTTGCCGAGGGAATCTGCCAGGGCCACCAGATCGCGGGCGTTGGCGGTACCCGATCCGGCTCGCCCCGTCAGCCGCTCTAGGTCGTAGATTTGCTTGAGAATCTGCTGAAGCTGCTGGCGCAAAGTCCCCTGGTCAATCAGTTCTTGAATCGTGTCCTGCCGCGCCTGAATCGCGGATCGATCCAGCAGGGGTTGCAGCAGCCAGCGCCGCAGCGCCCGCCCGCCCATGGCCGTCACCGTGCGATCTAGGGCCCACAGCAGGGAGCCGTGAAACGTGCCGTCGCGCTGGGTCTGGGTAATTTCCAGGTTGCGGCGGGTCTGGTGGTCGATCACCAGAAAATCGCTGAGGGTGTAGGTGCAGAGGGGCTGGAGGGGAATGCGGGTGGGGTAGGCGTGGGCCGCGGGCGGGGCGGGGGACGGGGCAGCGTTAGCTTCGGCGGGGACGGCTTCGAGCTGGCGCTCAGAGGTTTCTTCCAGGTATTGCAGCAGCCCACCCGCCGCCCGCACCGCTAGGGGCAAATGTTCACAGCCCATGCCCTCTAGCGATCGCACGCGAAATCGCTCCAGGAGGCGCTGACGGGCCTCGGCCGCCTGAAACGGGGCCTGCGGACGCAGCGTATAGCAAAACTGGGGCGGCAGCGCCTCTGGCAGGGCGGCGGCCCGGCGTGGATCGGGGGTTCCGGCGCGGGCATCGGGTCGCAGCAGCCCCACCAAGTCGGGCGCGTTGGTGGGCAGCAGAATTTCCGACGGCTGGAGCCGCAGGATTTCCTGGGTCAGCATCTCTAGTCCGCTGGTCTGGGTGGTCAGGAACTCGCCCGTCGATACATCGGCGATCGCCAGCCCCCAGTGCGCCCCAGCTATCACCACCGCTGCCAGGTAGTTGTTGCGGCGGGCGTTCAGCATTCCTTCTTCCAGCACCGTGCCGGGGGTAATCACCCGCGTCACCTGGCGCTGCACCAGTCGCCCCTGGGCATCCGCCGCGTCTTCGGTCTGGTCGCAAATGGCGACGGCGTAGCCCCGCTCCACTAGTTGGGCACAGTAGCGCTCTATGGCGTGGTGGGGGACACCCGCCAGCGGCACTCGCCCCACCGTCTTGCCTGCGTCTTTGCCGGTCAGCACCAGCTCTAGCTCCTGGGCAATGGTGATAGCATCCTGAAAAAACGTCTCAAAAAAATCGCCCACCCGATATAGCAGCAGTGCCTGGGGATACTCGTCCTTCAGATCAGCGTAGTGGCGCATCATCGGGGTCAGCGCGTCGCGGTCTACGGAGCGATGGTCGATGTAGCGCACCGTCTGCTTGATGAGCCGTTCTGGCAGGTCTCCGAACCGTTGAGATTCCAGCGGATTGGGGGCGGGGGGCAGGTCGGTCATGGGCAGGAGCGGTAGGGAGCAGCAATCGGGATTGGCAGCAGACGGACAAACAGACTAATAGAACAGACTGATTGAAAATTTTAATCAGGGCTGGGGGAACTCGCAGCGTGGTGTGATCTTCAAAGAGGGCAATCTAACTCAATCATCTTGCCGCACCAAACTGTGAATGGCACTGTGAGTGGCGGTTCCTTTTTGACTTTATCGTATGGTTTTGCGGTGGGGGCGATCGCCCTCCAAAGTTTTTGCCGAGCCGGCCGCGTCTTGCGGAACGCCCGGTCTTCCCGGTGAAGCTATTCCATCTGCAAGCCCCCTACAGACTCGACGGAGCCTCATGATGACCCCAAATGCCAATCCTTCTACCCGCCTGGCCCTGCATCGACTCAGCCTCGGGCTGCTGATTGTCGCTGCTGTGTCTTGTCAGGTGCAGTCGCCGCCCGTGTCACCCCCAGTCGGCACAGGAACCCCGACCGAGCAGCCCTCACCCATTGCGGCTGCGCCAGAATCGGGACTTTATCGCAGCGATCGCTTTGGGTTCCAGTTTGCCTATTCTGCGGATCAGTTTGTGGCCCACGGCGAAACCGAGTTTCCGCCGGAGGTCGTGGCCCGCGAAGCCGTACAGATCTGGACGATTGACCATGACCGCGCCATCCAAGCGGGCGAATACGAGGGCGGCACGGAGTATCCTGCCAATGTTAGCGTCACTGTCCAGCCCAACCCAGACGGACTTTCCGCCACCGAATGGATCGCCCAGAGCGACTGGTTTACCAACGTGCGCGAGGTTCAGGAAGTCACCGTGGCGGGGCAGCAGGCGATCGCCTTTCGCTCCAGCGGACTCTACGACATGGAGCAGGTGCTAGTGCCCACGCCCGACGGCAAGAACTGGGTGCTGATCACGCTCAACCAGGTGGGCACGGGCGAAGCGGATGCCCAGTATCGCCAGGCCTACGACCGGGCGATCGCCACGCTGACCTTCACGCCCTAACCCCGCACCCCCAGCTCCATCATGGCCGCCGCCACCTGCTGCGATACAAACGGCAAAATCGCCTCGTTCTGGCTGTGATCTCGCCCTTCGGTAAACACCACCAGCAGGTAGGGCGGCGCATCGGGGAGTTCGATGTAGGCCGCGTCGTGGCGCACCCGGCTCATAAGTCCCGCCTTCGACCAGAGCCGCGCGGTCTGCGGTAGACCGCCGCCCAAAAAGCCTGTGACTTGGTTTTCGGGGTCGGCGGCTAGCTCCGCAGGGTTGAGGCTGCGATGCAGCAGGCGCATCATGAACTGCGATCGCTCGCCGCTCACTGCCACGCCGCCCACGATGCTGTGCAGCAGCCGCGCCACGGCCTCGGTTGTCAGCAGGTTGCGGTTTTCCATGAGTTCGCCATAAAAGGCCCGCTCTCGCCCGTAGGGGCCGTCGCACCAGGTTTTTTGATTCACATTAATCGTGTCCAGTTCTTCCCAACCCAGGGACTTGAAGTAGCGGTTGACGATATTGCGCTGATATTTCCAGGTTTCAAACGGCTCGATGGGCAGTTCGGGGCCGCTGGTGGTGCCCGTCAGCATGTCCACTACCAGCCCCGTCGCGTCGTTGCTAGAGTCTACAATCATGTCGCGGATGGCCCGATCCAACTCGCTGGAGGGCGCAATCATGCCCTGCTCTAGCCACTCCTGCACCGCCACCAGATAAAACAGCTTAACCACGCTAGCGGGGTAAATTAGCTCTACGCCGCGATAGGAGTAGCCGCCGACGGAATATTGCCAGAATTGCTGGGGCGAAATTGCGCCGCCTGTGTTGACGGGGATGGGCGGTCGATAGACCAGCCAGGTGAAAGCAATTTGATTGGGCGCGAGGCTGGGGAATTCGGCTCGGGTGGCGGCAAGAATGCGATCGCCCTGTAGGGTAAGCTGGTCATCGCGCTGGAAAAATGGCATGGAGGCAGGGGGGAAGAATAGGGCGGGCTGGGGGCGAATCAAGGCAGCGGCCTGGGGGCCACTTACTATAAAAGAGTTGAATCAAAAAAAGAGTTGAATCTAAGCAGGGTAAATCGATTTGCCTCGGATCGAGGGTTCCACTGCCGATCGAGTGCTAAAGCAGATTAGCCCTGCCTCATTTCCCGGTACGACATGGTTTCCCTTGCGTCTATTCAAGCTGATTTTGCGAGCGATCGCACCGTTACCTATCAGTGTCTCGAAAATCTCAATCTTTATGACTCGCCTGCGCTCAAGGATTTGGCGACGCAAGCCGTTGCCGGGCGATACCTGCGGATCTTACCGCCGCTGCCTGATGCCAGTGCCGACCCGACCCGCAGCGCGGTCTCCGTGGTGCTGTGTGAAGACGACTATCCGGGCTGGGTGGCGGTGGAAGATCTGGATCTGCTGACGGTGGCGGAGGCTCCCTATCGGGCGATCGCCCTCAGCACCGACGACATCCACGCCTGTCTGCCCCAGGTCATTGCCTTTGCTCGCCAGGCCATGGCCCAGCCTAACCACTACCTCTGGGGCGGCACGGTCGGCCCCAACTACGACTGTTCTGGGCTGGTGCAAACGGCCTTTGCCTCGGCGGGCATCTGGCTGCCCCGCGATGCCTACCAGCAGGAAGCCTTTGTGCAGCCGATTCCCATAACCGACCTCCAGCCCGGCGACCTCGTGTTTTTCGGCCGCCCCGACCGCTGCACCCACGTTGGCCTCTACCTGGGCGACGGGCAATACCTTCACAGTTCTGGCAAAGACCAAGGGCGCAACGGCATTGGCATTGATGTCCTGTCGGAACAGAGCAATGCCGTCAGCCGCGCCTACTTTCGCCAGTTTCGCGGAGCCGGTCGAGTTGTGGCCTGCTATGTCGGGGGCAGGGGTTAGGGAAGAGGGAAGAGGGAAAAGGGAAGAACGAAGAGAGAAGAACGAAGAGGGAAGGGGGAGGACGGCGGTTTGGCTGATGTACCATGAAATCATCTGCCGCCACCCTCCTGTTTCTCCCTGCTATGCGAATCGACTTCCAATCCAGCGGCGGTTTTGCCAATCTGCGGCTAGCCTACAGTGTGGATACCCGCACGCTGCGGCCAGGGGAAGCCTCGGAACTGGAAGCCCTGGTGCGGCAGTCCAATGTGATGGAGATGCAGCCCAGCCAGTTGGCCAGCGCCAGCCCCGGGCCGCCCGACGTGATGACCTACCACCTAGAGCTTCAGGAGGGCGATCGCCACCAGTCCCTCACCGTCACCGACCTCACTGCACCGCCGTCGCTGCAACTGCTGCTGTCTCGCCTCCGCGACCTCGCTCTAGAGCACCGCTAGCCATGCCCTGTTGCTTATCAATATCTCCGCCGTTGTCTAAGCCCTCCTGGTTGGTGTCGTTCCTCGTCGCTCTACTGGTGCTGGGATGTACGCCGCTGGCTCCACCGCCCGTCTCTTCCAGTCCCCTACCCGCGCCAGAAACAGTTCAATTAGACAGCCCGTTTCAACTGCCCCTAGCGGGCACGGCTACCTTGCCCAATCAGCAGACGCTCACCTTTGCGCGGGTCGAGCAGGATTCACGTTGCCCCAGCGATGTGACCTGTGTCTGGCCGGGGCAGGCAGAAATCATCGTCATGCTCAGCCAGCCGGGGCAGCCCGCCCAAGAACTCTTGCTGGTTCAGCGGCTGGGGGACGAGGCCGCCGCCGCACGGTCAGTGAATGGACTGACGGTGAAGCTGATCGATCTGACCCCCTATCCCACAACCCGTCCCTCTTCCCCGGCAGACTATGCGGCGACGCTGCTGGTCACGCAGCCCTGACCCATCCAGCGTCTTAAGAATAGACAGGTGGAGGCTCGGCGGTGCAATCTTGCCCCGCAACAGGCCGGGCTACTTTTCTGACAGAATCGCGGAAATCTCTTTCCAATACACCCGCTGAAATGGCTCTTCCTCTGCCAGCTCATAGGTTTCTACCAGGCCTTCTCGCCGTCGAGAAACGGCGTTGCCCTCTTTGATTACCACTGTTGCGCCGTCAGCGATATTGCGAGACAGCATTTTCTCCGTTTCTGTGGGCGCGTCCAAAATCACAATATTGCTGCCGTCATAAAAGCAGCCCTCTTGCTCTAGCGTTGCTTCGTCATATTCTGCAATCAGCAAATCCAGCTTGGGATTCCGCAGCAGGCTTTGTACCTTCGTGTTGTAGGAACCCGTCAGCGCTTTTTGAGAGCGATTGACAAAGGCGGCATCCCGGCAAATGGCCCCAATCGTCCAGTTGGGATAGTTCACCAAAATTTGATCAACCAGCTCTTGCAGTTCCTTAAGCGGCAGATAGTTGAAGGTGAAGATGGGAATGCGGGCAGCTTGCCCCGATTCAAAAAAGGTTTCCAGAATCCGCGAAGCTACATCAATGCTGTTGCCGACGGCTGGACGCAGGTGCATGTAAACCCCCGGCGCGGCGTTGATCTCGATGATGCCGAAGTTGCCCTCTTTCCAGGAGCGTGAAATGTCGGACGTAAGCACATCAATGCCGAGACAGACGAGGCGAAAATGCTGAGCAATATCCTGGGCAAGCACAATATTGTCGGGGTGAACCTGCTCGGTTGCGTCGATGCTGACCCCGCCAGACGATAGGTTCGCCACCTTTCGCAAGTAGATGACTTCATCTGGATCGAGGATGCTGTCGAGGTCAAGCCGCTGCTCCGACAGGTAGCGTTCCAGCGACTCGTCCACGATGATCTTGCCCAAGGGCGAGGTGGGCGTGTCGAGCCGCTCTGGTTTGCGGTTTTCCAGCGCAATTAGCTCGGCAATGGTGGAGCGCCCGTCGCCTGTGACCGAGGCGGGGCGGCGCTGGGTGGCGGCGACAAACTTGCCATCCACACAGAGCAGCCGATGATCCAGCCCGGAGATGCTCTGTTCAACAATGACCGCAATGGATTGACCATCTTCGTGGGCCTCCACCGCTCGGTCAAAGGCAAATTCCAGTTCGCTGTCGTCCTGCACGTCGGCCGTCACCCCAATGCCCTTGTGCCCGACCACAGGCTTGACCGCGACCGGGTAACCGATCGACTGCACCGCCTTCAGCGCTTCCTTCAGCGTGGAAACGATCGCCCCTTGGGGCACTGGGAAACCCAGCGTGCTGAGAAAGGCCTTGCAGTCGTCTTTGCGGGTCGTAAAGTCAGAATCCACATGGCTATCGCAATCGAAAGTCGTAGCGACCCCCCGCACCAGCTTTTTGCCGTAGCCATACTGCATTAGCCCCTCATCGGGCAGATAAAAGGCGGGAATGCCCTGGTTATGAGCCGCCCGCAGCAGGGCGTAGATCGTAGGGCCGCCGTAGACCGAGCGGCGAAAGCGGGTTTGCAGCAGCGCAATCTGGTCTTCAAGCTGAAAGGGCTGTCCATTGGAAATTGCCTCGAACCAGTCCCAAACTGCGTAGACGGTGCCGTAGCTGGTGGACTCGTGGATCGACTCGACTGCAATCGTGGTCGGCTCGGTGGGCTGGAGGCTCCACAGTTCACAGTGCAAATCCATGTCCAGTTTGCCGACCTCGACCACGGTTTGCACAAACAAATCGGCGTAGGACTTGTACTCGGTGAGCGCCATTTTGGGATACCGCTGGGCGATCGCCTCTACATAATCACCCAACGGCAGCGGCTCTCGATGGCCCGTCAGCGCCAGCCGAAACACCAGTGCCCCTCGCCCTAAGTAGGGATTCGGCCCAATGTAATGCTTGAAGCCAAACACGTCGAAAATATCGGTTTTCCGAGCATTGACCGGACTCGCCGTTCCACTTGATTCGTCAATCACCATAACTCTTCAGCCACCCTCGGCTTTAGCCTGGCTGCCAGGACATTACCAGGACATTACATAGGCGAAGCTAATATACCCTGTTCTGAAACACGCCCGCCGTTACATTTGTAATGCTTTTGAGCCGATTTTTGGAGGCCAGTCCAGGCGGCTACGGGGGGCAGCCTCAGATTTCGCAAAGCAGCACTTAAAATTACGACTGCTTAGCAATGGGGGTCTATTTGGCTCTGTAAAGGTGAAAATTTAAGACAAAACCTTCGGAATATACGGGGTTTATGTCAGTCTAAAGGTATGCTTTTTGAGGCAAAAATTGGCTTGCCTCAGTATGTTCCCCGGTCTGACAGGCTCGATTAAAGATGCGGTGAAATATGGGCTTACTCCAGAGACGTGAACGAAATCCTGCGGCTAGCATGGGTAGCTAAGTGGGTGCATATCGAGCGTTCCTCGACAAGCACGGCGAGGTTCAGAATGCTACCTCTCTGTTCTCTATGCCTCGCGACTCGGCCTCTCAACCGCAAAAAACTACTGGTCATAGCAATGATGAACATCAAGCGTATCCTTACCTGGGCTGGGCTGACCGCTGGTACCGCTCTAGCGCTGTTTGCCTCACCCGCTGGGGCAGCCGGAATTTCTTTCGCGCCTTTCAGCTTCAGCACCAGTTTCACCGGAACCAACCCTCGTGGCAATATCATGCTGAATTCGGTGACCACCACCGATAGCCTGACTGCCGCTTTGGGATCGACCTATAGCTCTTTCAGCCTGGTATCGGGTGCCAATATTATCCACAACGATCTGTGGCGTGGGGGTGACACGGGTGCTGCCAGCTCTGACCTAGGTCGTGAAGCGACCATTGGCATCCGCCAAGAACTGGCGACCAACGAGAGCATCGTTACAAGCCTGGGCAACCTTAACCTAAGTAGCATTATTGACACTGAAGACCGAGGGAGCTTCATCATTGACCTGTTCTTTGATCAGGCGACCGACCGCTTCTTTTTCTGGGAACGCGGCATGAACAGCAAAATGCTGGTGCAGGCGCTGGATGATCTGGGCAATGTGCTGGCTGAGTATCTGCTGGACAGCAGCACCTCTAACTACGCAGGCTTTGGGATTGATACTGCTGAGATTGGCTACACCCAGCGGGTGGGCGCTCAGGGCCTCTGGCTGAACGGTGCTTCGACCAATCGCCTACGCGTGATTGCTAACGGTGCGGCGTTCAACGGGCCCGACTTCAAGGTGGCTGCTGCGGCGGTGCCTGAGCCTGCCACGATTGCGGGTACGGTGCTGGCTGCTAGCGCTGCGATCGCGGCTCGTCGCAAGCGCAAGGCTCAGGCCGAAGCCTAGGGGTTTGGTCATCTTCTCTCGGGGCGTTGCGCTCTTGTGACCTCTGGGAATACCTGATCTTCAACTAGGGACTGGCTAATTAGTCCATCATTCAGAGGCGCTCTTCCTGATTTCAGGAGAGCGTTTTTTTGATCTAGGGATCATGCGGACGCTGCGGTGGTTGAGGATGAGCATGAAAACCGCTCGACTCTAAACCCAAATCCTTCACCTCAATCAGGTGGCTCCCAACAGCAGCGCCATCAGGGCTTTCTGAGCGTGGAGTCGGTTTTCTGCTTGATCCCACACGCGAGACTGGGGACCTTCCATCACTGCGTCGGTAATTTCCTCCCCCCGGTGGGCGGGCAGACAGTGCAACACGATTGCTGACCCATCTGCCTTACTCAGTAGCGCTTCATTGACCTGATAGGGCTGGAAAATGGGGACGCGGCTTTCGGCTAGGTCTTCTTGCCCCATGCTGGCCCACACATCGGTATAAACGACTTGGGCCCCCTGAACCGCCTGAACGGGGTCGAGGGTGACTAGAACTTCGGTGCGATCGCCCGCAATGGCCGCCGCCCGCGCCACGATATCTGGATGGGGCCGATAATCGGCGGGACTAGCCACGCGCACGTTCATCCCCATCAGCGCAGCTCCCAACATCAATGAGTGCGCCATGTTGTTGCCGTCGCCCACATAGGTCAGCGTCAACCCTTCCAGCGTGCCGAATTCTTCTTGCACCGTCTGCAAATCCGCCAACACCTGGCAGGGATGCTCCCAGTCTGTGAGCGCGTTGATGACCGGAATCTGGGCGTAGTGGGCAAAGGTTTCCAATTCCTTTTGGTCGAAGGTGCGAATGGCCACGATATCGAGATAACGATCGAGCACGCGAGCCGTGTCGATTACGGGTTCGCCCCGGCTGACCTGAGTAACGCTGGCGTTGAGATCCAGCACCTGCCCCCCCAGTTGAAAAATGCCGACCGAGAAGCTGACCCGCGTCCGCGTGGAGGCTTTTTGAAATAGCAGCCCCAGCGTTTTTTCGCAGCGGGGTCTAGCGCGACCGGCCTTCATATCGGCTGCCAGTTGCAAAATGGCGTTCACTTCGGCAGTGTTCAAATCTGCCATGCTCAGCAAATCTCGCCCCTTTAACATGACCATGCGCCCAACCCCGATGCCTGAGTGAAAATAAAACCCTACCAGATTTCGGCGGCGGCGTTTAGTTGCCGTCTGACAATCCGGCCGGGTCATCTCTGCGTACAATGATGGGGAAGATTTGGACGATGCTGGATTTGTCTCATGAAACGAAGCCCTTGCACCTGCTCCCGGATGGTTCAATTGGCGATCGCCAGCTTTGGTGCCCTGCTTTTTGCTGTGGCGTGCGATCGCACTCCAGAAGCAGGCATTGGCGAAGTGACAGAAGCCCCCGCGGCCACCCCTGCTGATGCACCAGCCGCAGGCGCAGCCCCTGCCGACACGCCTGCTTCTCCCGTGGCGATCGCGCCTGGGTCGGTTCGCTGCAACACGCCCAACCACCTGGCAGAGGTGGCCCAGCAAAATGGACAGAGCGTGTTGCAAATTGTGAAAAAGCCGAGCGAAGTCATCGCTACTAGCCAACCCGGCGGCCTGGCGACCCTGGCCAACCCTGACGGCAGCACCACCTACGGTATCGTCAGCGGCTCCACCTTTTATGTGCGCGTGTTTCCCAACGGCACCTGCTTTATTCAGGTTCTCGATACCAACGGTGCAGTGTCTCTGGAAGAGAATGGCGTGAGCTAGGGGTTTGGAATTTGATTTGGGATTTTAGAGGTTGGATTGGGGGCTGGCACCCGATCGCGGGTATCTGCGTCTTGCAACTCGGTCTCCAAAGTCTGAACTCCTGGCCCCCACCCCCTTGTTTTCTGCAACCTGGACTCCTGAACCTTTTATGAAAGCATTTGTGACTGGCGCAACGGGCTTTACGGGATCGCACCTGGTCAAGGCGCTGAAGCAGCGGGGCGATACGGTTGTGGCGCTGGTGCGAAAGAGCAGCAATCTGTCACGACTGGCCGATTATGACGTGGAATATGTCTATGGTGACGTGGGCGATCGCGCTGCTCTGGCAACCGGAATGCGAGGTGTGGACGTGGTGTTTCACACGGCGGCCTATGTGGAACTGGGTATTGTAGACGCGGCGCGGATGGAGCGGGTGAATGTGGACGGGACGCGGGCGGTGCTGGACACAGCGCGATCGCTCAATGTGCCCAAGATGGTCTATTGCAGCACCATCGGCATCTACGGCGACACCCAGGGGCGCGTGATCGACGAAACCTTTCAGCGAACGCAGCAGGGATTTTCCTCGGCCTACGACCGAACCAAGTATCTGGCGCAGCAGTTGGTGGATCAGGCAGCGAGTGAGGGCTTTCATGTCGTCAGCGTGATGCCGTCGGGCATTTTTGGGCCGGATGATCCGCACTTTGGGCCCGTGGTGAAGACGTTTCTGAAGGGCAAGCTGAAGGTATGGGCAGGGGGCGATCGCATCACGGGCATCGTCCATGTGGATGATCTGGTGGCAGCAATGCTGCTGGCGGCGGAAAAAGCGCCACGCGGCGAACACTACATCATTTCCACAGGCGAAATGACCACCCGCGAGATGTTTGCCCTGCTCAGCGAAACGGCCGGCGTGCCTGCGCCTGCCGAAATTCCGCCGCCCGTGGTGCGCGTCGTCGGCACCTTGCTCGACCCCATCGGTCGCCTGCTCAACTGGCAACCCCCGATTAGCCGCGAACGGGTTCACTATCTCTACGACCGCTGTGTTCGGGTAGACGGCTCCAAAGCCCGCCGCGACCTCGGCTGGAACCCGCGTCCCATCGAGGAAGTCATTCGAGAGTTGGCCACCGCCTGACGGTACTTGCCCTGCTCCCCTAAACCCTGACTCTTTTCCCTCATGCAACTGATTGACTGGCTGATTGTCCTGCTCTACCTCATCGCCTCGCTGGGGTTGGGACTCTACCTGACCCGCAGGGGGTCGGGTAGCTTGGTGGATTTTTTCGTATCGGGGCGATCGCTCCCCTGGTGGCTGGCGGGCACGAGCATGGCGGCGACGACCTTTTCAATCGACACACCACTGTATGTGGCGGGCGTGGTGGGCACTCGCGGCATCGTCGGCAACTGGGAATGGTGGAGTTTCGGCATTTCTCACCTGATTCTGATTTACGTGTTTGCGCGGCTGTGGCGACGCTCGGAAATCGTCACCGATGCCCAACTCACGGAGATGCGCTACGGCGGTCGTCCGGCGGCTCTGCTACGGGGCATCAAAGCGTTTCTGTTTGCCGTGCCCATCAACTGCATCGGCATCGGCTACGCCATGCTGGCAATGGTGAAGGTGGTGGACGCGCTGCAACTCTGGCAGAGCGTGGGCATCACGCCAGGAGACAGCGCCAAACTCTGGAGCGTGGTCGGGGTCAGCCTGCTGGTGCTGCTGTATGCGGGCTTCTCCGGCCTGTGGGGCGTGGTGGCGACGGACTTTTTCCAGTTCATTCTGGCGCTGGTGGGGGCGTTTATCGTGGCGGCCTACGCCATTGGTGAAATGGGCGGCATGGCTCCGCTGCTGGCCCAAGCGCAGCAGGCAACGGATATCGATGTGCTGGCGTTTTTGCCGTTTGGGTTCGCGGATGGCGGCTTCCGCTGGAGCGATGCGGCGGGCATTAGCCTGACGACCTTTGCTGCCTATGCAGCCGTGCAGTGGTGGTCGTTCCGGCGTAGCGATGGCGGCGGCGAATTTATCCAGCGGCTAGCCGCCTCAAAAGACGAGGCCGAAGCCGAAAAAGCTGCCTGGTTTTTCAACCTGTTGCATTATGTGATTCGCACCTGGCCCTGGGTGGTGGTGGCCCTAGCGGCGATCGCCCTGTATCCCACGCTGGAAGACCGAGAGCTGGGCTATCCCCGGCTGATGCTCGACTTTTTGCCACCCGTGCTGCTGGGGCTGGTGGTGGCCTCGCTGCTGGCGGCGTTTATGAGTACCGTGTCCACGCTGATCAACTGGGGCGCGTCGTATCTCACCAACGACCTGTATCTGCGGTTCATCCAGCCCACTGCATCCCAGGCGGAACTGGTGCTGGTGGGGCGGCTGGCATCGGTGCTGGTGACGGTGCTGGGTGGGGCAGCAGCGTTTTTCGCGGCCGATGTGACGACGGTATTTCGTCTGGTCATCGCGATTGGCACCGGGCCAGGGTTGGTGCTGATCTTGCGCTGGTTTTGGTGGCGGATCAATGCAGCAGCGGAATTGGCGGCCATGCTGACAGGGTTTGTCATTGGGCTACTGACAAGCGTTGTCCCTGTGCTGCGAATTGACGATTTCGGCGTGCGGCTGATGGTGACTTCGGCGATTTCGGTGCTGGTGTGGGTCAGCGTCATGTACCTCACGCCACCGGAGTCAGACGAAACGCTGGATGCCTTTTATGCCAAGATTCGCCCCGGTGGCCCCGGCTGGGCCCGGCAGCGATCGCGCACTGGCCTGGCCCCAGCTCAGGATTTGCGAAAAGACCTGCTGCGGACGCTAGCGGCCAGTTTCCTGCTGTTTGGCGCGATGTTTGCCATCGGCGGCTTTTTGCTGCTGAAACCAATCACGGGTTGGGGAGCGCTGATTGTTGCCGTGCTGGGCTGGGTAGGCTTAAGAAAGCTAAGGGGCGATCGCCCGTCGCTCGACGCTTCCCGCATAGCTCCATAGCTCTATAGACGTTCACAATCCTAGAAATCAGCTCTCTCCACTGTTGTTGTAGTTGCCAAACGCCATGTTCAGACTGACCCGTCGATTCATCCAGTTTTGTCTGCTTGCAATCGTCACCTTCGGGCTGCTGGTCGCCTGCAATCCCCAGCAGTCTGCCACCGATTCGACCACGCCTGCTGCCTCTGCCCCCTCTGGCAAACCGCTGGTCGTGGGTTCCTCGCCCTGGCCAGGCTTTGCGGGGCACTATGCCGCCGTTGCCAAAGACTTTTTCAAAGAAGAAGGCATCACCGTCAACGACACCTATTTTCAGGTCGCCACCGATGTCAACACGGCGCTGCTGGCCGATCGCCTCGATCTCGCCTGGACGGGCGGCCCCGATGCCGTTGTCATGGCGGCTCAAGACCCGTCGCTCAAGATCATCATGATCTCGGACTATTCCGACGGGGCAGACGGCATCCTGGCCCGCGGCGTAAGCAGCCCCGCCGACCTGAAGGGCAAGACCGTCGCCTGGGAAACCCTGCCCCTGCAAGCGCTGCTGCTGCGGAAATATCTGGAGCAGGGCGGCTTGACCGAGAAGGACATTCAGCTGCAGGTGATTCCCGCTGCCGAAGCCGCCGCCGCCTTTGCTGCAAACAAAATCGACGTAGCGGTGACCTACGAACCCTGGCTGACCACCGCTGCCAAGGAAGGCAACGGTCAGGTGATTTTTTCTTCAAAGGGAACCAACATTATTCCCGTCGCGCTGGTGGCAAAAGAGTCGGTGATTCAGGAGCGCAAGGCCGACATTCAAGCCTTTATGCGGGCCATCGACAGAGGCGTGAAGCTGGTGCGCGAGAATCCCGATGAAGCAAACGCCATTGTCGCTGCCAAGCTGGGCGTAAAACCGGAGGAAGTGCCCGAACAGCTTGCTACAGTCCGCATGTTCGACGTAGCCGAAAATAAGGAAATTATCTTCAATCCCAGTCACCCGCTCAATGTAATGGACAGCCTCGCCTTCGCTGCCAAAACCAGCCAGGAAATCGGGCTGATTTCTGCTCCGCTGGATGCGTCAAAACTGTACGACGATTCGCTGATTAAAAACCTGTGATAGCGCCTTTTAGTAAAGGACAGAGGAAAATCTAAGCTCTTCCTGCTCTACGAGCTTCTCTCTGACACGGCGACTGCTTGTTGCCTTTGTTTCCGAGACACCGCTGACCCTGGCAATACCGGCTAATGGAATTTTTTCCAACAGCAGTAGATTGACGAAAGCCCGGGTGTCCTTATCTTTCGGCTTCCACTGGGGATCTTCTACGAATTGGCGGTTGAGTCTCGGCACTTGTAGTTTTGCTTGCCACGCCGAGTGGTGCCGTTCTTGGAGATGTCGTGAACCCACAGGTTGGACAGGTTCTCTCGATGGTCATGGAGCCTACTCCCCCAAAATCTGCGAATGCGACAGCGTTACCTTGTTTTTCTACATCCTTTACGATAATCTGCTACCCCTCACCAGTCCTCACTAATCCTCAAAGACCGCACCCTTTTGAATGAGCTGTCGCCGCGTTTCCTTTGGAATGCCCTGATTTTGACGGAAGCGGGCTTTTTCAACCTCTACACCGTCCAGGTTCGCATCGTTGAAGTTGGCATAGTACAGGTTTGAACGACAAAGATTTGCACTGTAGAGGTTTGCGCCCCGCAGATCTGCACTCATCAAGTTGGCGCGGCGCAGGTTAATCCCCAACAGCATCGCCTCTCCCAGTTTGGCGCGGCAGAGAGCGGCTCCTGTCAAATTGGCGTAGCGCAAGTCCGAGGCAAACAGGTTTGCATCTGACAAATCTGCACCAATCAAGTTCGCCCGCATGACCGTGGCGCTGGTCAGATTTGCGCCGGATAGCGTTGCACTGGTGAGGCTGGCATCGTTGAGCTTGGCGCTGATCAGCACTGCGTTATTGAGCATGGCGCTGGTCAGGTTTGCGCCGCAGAGGTCAGCGCTACTGAAATTTGCGCCCCGCAAATCCGCACCAATGAGGACGACCCCTTTGAGATCCGCCCCCATAAACATTTTTCCGCTCAGCCCCAGCTTGGGTTGAGCGGAACCTAAAACATTTCCTGTGTAGCCTAGCCCGGCAGCTTTAAGAAGTTCGGCGGGATCGTCAGTCTCAGCGTTCTGAACCCGGTTGATTGCCTGTAGAAGCCCTTGAAGCGAGTCCTGTATCTCTTGACTCTCCAGACCTCTATCACCCCGTGCAAATTCTTGTAAAAATCTCTTAAGGGCTTGATCGTCGTCACTCACGTCTCAACCCATCTGCTGAAGGTACACCCTTGGGTTTGCTTCCCATAGTTTAATCAGGGTTTCAATCACTGCCCGCTTGCTGGGGCTGACCTCTTTGGCTAAAAGCTCTTGCAGGGCTGCTGCGGAACTACACGCTTGAAGCTGCGTTTCGGTTTTGGAAGAAACATCAGAACCAGAAACAACGTACAGATGCCTGGGCAGGGTGCCCTCGAAACGATCAGCGTGCAGCATAACAGCTTACCGGAGATGGGGTGGGATTCTAGAGAAGGGAATGACTGGGTAGAGGAACTCGGTCAATCGAACTGCTCAATCGAATATAACTTCAAACTAAACCCAAAGCTTCAGTTAACACATCATCCAACAGGCATCATTCGACAGCAGGATTGCCTCAAGAGATACCAAAGAGATAACGCTAAACTGCATCAAGGTTCTGAGTATAACTACAGAACTCTCTAAGAGAAACTAACCTGACTTCTCAAAGGTACAAGCTTCTGACGCTACAGATACTCTAACGCCAAAGTTATAACTATACTCCCTACACTATAGCAGCAAACTCTTGCCAATGCCTAATAATTTGTTGTCAATAGATTTCTGTTGACCCGCCGAGCGCCTGATGGACTAATCTCTTACGCAGCGCGGGGTTGACGCTTCATCACCAGCGCGACAAGCAGCGCCGCTGTGCCGCAGGTTAGCCCCAGAAATAGCCAAAGTCCGAGGTTTCGCCCTTTGTAATAGGCAACCGCCGTTGCAGCCAGCCCAATGACGCAATGCAGCGCGAGGAGGAGGTAAAGGGTCTGATCAGCGGGCATGACGGGGGCGATCGCCCTGATATCTGTTTCTAAAGCAGTGTCCATTGGGAAGGGGGTGGGAAGGGGGTGAGGGGTGTGAAAAGACGGCTCGGTGAGGATTGTAGCACTGCGGGCTGGCTTAGCTGAGTATCGGGGCGCGATCGCTGCGCTGGAGCGTGATCAGCGTGACGGGGTTGAGGGGGGCAAAGCGGGTGAGGGCGGCGACGGGCACCGTGCGGGCAAGGTTGACCTGGAGGGCGTGCTGTTGCCAGGTGGAGCGGTTCACCTGGAGCCAGGTTTGGGCGATCGCCAGGTGGTCAAGGGTGGCGATCGCCAGCACCATCCGTCCTCCCGGCTTCAGCACCTCGGCACAATCATCCAGAATTTCGCCCAACTGCCCGCCGCTGCCGCCAATGAAGACGCGATCGGGCGCGGGCAGCGCAGACAGCGCATCGGGCGCTCTGCCCTGCATGGGCTTGAGGTTTTTGACCTGAAAGCGTTCGGCGTTTTGCTGCACCAGGGAGAATCCGGCGGCAGTTTTCTCCAGGGCATATACGGTGGACGTGGGACAGAGGCGGGCTGCTTCGATGGAAACCGACCCCGTGCCCGCGCCGATATCCCACACCACTTGCCCCGGTTGCAGCGCCAGTTCTGCCAGCGCCAGCACGCGGACATCGCGCTTGGTCATCAGGCCGGGGCGATCGCCAAAGCTGAGAAACGCCGAATCGGGAATACCCAAAATCGGCAATGTCGCCAGATCGGGCACGTCTGTCTCTGCATCGCGCAGCAGGATGACCACATTCAGCGGCGCAAACTGGGTGTCTTCTTGGGCCGCCAAATCCACTGGTGAAAACTGCTGGACTCGCTCCTCAGCGCCGCCCAAATTTTCGCAGACCCAGAGGTGATACTGACCTGGCAAATCCAGATCGCACACCAACCGGGCGATCGCTGGGGGCGTGTTGTGTCCGTCGGTGAGGGCGGCGATTTTGGCTGCGCCCTGCTGCAAGGCCTGCATCAGCGTGTCGGGCGATCGCCCGTGGGCGCTGACCAGCCGCGCATCCTGCCAGGGCACTTTGACCCGGCTGAAGGCAAGCTGGATGGCGCTGAGGTGGGGATGAAAGGTGAGCCAGTCGGCAGGAAACTCGGACAACAGCAGTCGCCCCAGCCCAAAAAACAGCGGATCGCCCGACGTGAGAACGGCGATCGCAGGCTGTGGGCGGTCTGAATCTGCCGCAGCGCTGACGTAGGCGTGAATTTGCCGCAGGGTGTCGTGAAAATCTGCCAGGGGAATTTTTGGGGCGGCGTGGTGGGGGAAATAGGCCAGATGGCGATCGCTCCCCACCAGCAGCGTGGCGCGATTCACCGCCTGCTGTGCTGCCGCCGTTAACCCTGCTGCACCGTCCAGCCCAATGCCAATGACGTGAATTGAAACCATCGCAGGCCGCACCCGGCAAACTAGCGCATATTCTGCTTTTTCTCTTTTTTGGGATCGCGCTTGGCAGCAGCGGCGATCTCGGCATCCAGGATGGTTTTTCCGGTAGCGGCAAGGTACACGTCATCCAGGCTGGGGCGCGACTGCGACACGCCAAAGATGGGCAGCCCGTTATCCTTTAGCACCTGCTGAATCGTCAGCAGCGCATCGCTCTGGGTGTCCACAACCAAATTCAGCGAGTTGCCCTGGGCTTCGTTCAAAATCACCTCTTGCACAAAGGGCAGCGTTTTCAGCAAGTCCTTGGCCCGCTGGGCTTCGTCTGCGGGGGTAAACTCGCGCAGGCGCAGGGTGATGCGATCGCCCCCCAAGCCATCCTTCAGTTCCGAGGGCGTACCCGATGCAATCACTTTGCCCTGGTCGATGATGGCGACCCGATCTGCCAGCGCGTCTACTTCTTCCAGGTAATGGCTGGTCAGCAAGACCGTCGTGCCGCCCTCCCGCAGCTTCCGCAAAAAGTCCCAAACCGCCGAGCGGCTTTCGATGTCCAGCCCCACGGTCGGCTCGTCTAGCACCAGCACGTCCGGCTGATGCAGCAGCCCCGCCGCCAGATCCAGCCGCTTGCGGATGCCGCCGGAGTAGGTGCCCGTTTTTTTGTCGGCATAGTCGGTCAGTCCCAACAACGTAATGACTTGATTGATGCGATCGCCAATGGTCGCCTTCGGCAGGTGATACAGCGCCGCTTGCAGTTCCAGCAGTTCCCGACCCGTCAGCACCTTATCCAGCGCCACTTCCTGGGCGACGTAGCCGAGTCGCTGCCGCGCCAGTCGAGGATTCTCCAGCACGGAGTCGCCTGACACCTCAATGCGGCCTGCATCCGGCATAGACAGCGTGCAGAGACAGCGGATCGTCGTCGTCTTCCCTGCGCCGTTGGGGCCCAGCAGCCCAAAGATTTCCCCTGGCTCGATTTGGAGCGATACGTCCTTGACCGCTTCTACGCTGCCGTAGCGCTTTTGTAAGTTTTCGATGAGAACTGCGGAAGCCATGCCAGTTTTAGTGAGCAAGTCACTTGAGTTGACGACACTTCATATTCTACAGAGTGCCGACTAGGGAAGGGGAGGCGATGGGCGATCGCCCGCTGTTTGTCCTCTAACCCTTTCATCCCACAAACCATTCGTCCGCACCCATGCGCCCGCGCAGCAAACTCCGTACAATATGGTGTTGAGATAGAATGCTGAGATTTTCAATGTGAGCCGGGAGCGCCAGTATGCCAGCAGCCGTGGGAGTAATTCAGACCGTCGGGTTTCCAGGGATTTTGGCGGCGGCGGATGCGATGGTGAAGGCGGGCCGGGTAACGCTGGTATACTACGGACTGGCGGAACGGGCTGAGTTTCTGGTGGCGATTCGCGGCAGCACGTCGGAGGTGAAACCGGCGATCGAGGCGGGGGTCGAAGCGGTAAATCAGGTCTATGGCGCGGAACTAGTGGACTACTACATCATCCCCAACCCACCGGAAAACCTGGAAGTGGTGCTGCCAATTAAGTACACCACCAAGGTGCAGCAGTTTATGTGACGGGTCTCTTATGTGACGGGTCTATGGACTGGATTGAGGGGCGATCGCCCGTCAGGTTGCCCGCCTGCCAGTTCTTACATCCCTCAAAAAAACGCAATCACCCTGGTAACGAATGCTTATCGATTGCGCGGGTTAACACCTATTTCCGTGCATTAAGCGTTTTTGTAGATATGACTCGAAGCGTGGGGAAAGCCATCGACTTTTTTCGATAGGGCATCACTTGACCGTACAATGTGGGTTGGATTGGGTTCGATTTTTACCCGCGATTTTGAGTATCGGGCGAGCGATCGCCTCTGGAGAGAATCATGCCGGTTGCAGTTGGCGCACTAGAAACGAAAGGTTTTCCTGCCGTGTTGGCAGCAGCAGATGCGATGGTGAAAGCGGGTCGCGTAACCCTGGTAGGCTACATTCGCGCCGGAAGCGCCCGCTTCACGATCATGATTCGCGGCGATGTATCAGAAGTGAAGCAGGCAATGGACGCGGGCATCGAGGCGGCGCAAAACACCCCCGGCGGCACGCTGGAAACCTGGGTGATTATTCCCCGTCCCCATGAAAACGTAGAAGTGGTACTGCCCATTGCCTTCACCCCGGAGGTCGAACAGTTTCAAGACGCTATCGGTGTGCCGCGTCTGCCGGGTCGTGGCAATGGTGCGGGGCAATAACTGACGGGGCAATAGTTTAATCGAGCGATCGCCAAGCCTGCACCATGACCCTGCCCGAACACGCCATTGTTTCTGTACCTGCGACGACGACCAACATCGGGCCAGGGTTCGACTGCTTGGGCGCAGCGCTATCGCTCAGAAATCACTTCACCTTTACCCGCCTAGACCAAAGCATCGAGCCAGTCCAGATCTCGGTTTCAGGACTGGAAGCAGCGCGGGTTAAAACCAACGAAACCAACCTGGCCTATCAGGCTTTCTCCAGGCTGTTTCATCATCTGAAGCAGTCGCCGCCGCTGATTAAGCTAGAGATTCGCCTGGGCGTGCCTTTGGCGCGGGGGTTGGGCAGTTCTGCCACAGCCATTGTCGGCGGGCTAGTGGGCGCGAATGTGTTGGCTGGGTCGCCGCTGAGCGAAGCCGAACTGGTGGCGATCGCCGTGGAGATGGAAGGCCACCCAGATAACGTTGTGCCTGCCTTGCTGGGCGGCTGTCGGCTGGCGGCAACCGATCTGAACGGAGAATGGGCGATCGCCCCGGTTGCGTGGCATTCTGACATTGTGCCCGTCGCCGCCATTCCCGATTTTGAACTTTCCACCGCCGAGGCCCGCCGCGTCCTGCCTACGGAATACAGCCGCGCCGATGCGGTGTTTAACATGGGTCACTTGGGGTTGCTGCTGCGCGGACTGGAAGCCGCCAATCCCAACTGGCTGCGGGCCGCGCTGCAAGACCGTGTGCATCAACCCTATCGGCGATTGCTCATTCCCGGCTTTGATGCCGTAGAAGCCGCCGCCGTTGCTGCGGGAGCCTATGGGCTGGTGATCAGCGGTGCCGGTCCAACCCTGCTGGCCCTGGCCCACGCCGATATCGCGCCCCTGGTTGCGGAAGCCATGAAAGCCGCCTGGGAAGATCAGGGCATTTCGCTTCAGGCTCAGGCGCTGCACCTCGACCCAACGGGGGTTTCGGTTCAGGGCTAGCCGCGTGGCTGACTGTTTACACTGGCTTGACTGTTTACACTGGCTGATTGTTTACACTGGCTGACTGTTTACACTGGCTGACTGCTTACAGCAGTTCCGCCGCGCCAAAGGTTGCGTTAAACCGTCGGCACCACACGGCTGCTGAGTTAAACTCGTCCAGATTTACGCTATTGGGAATTGCGTAGCGCTGTGCCCCCTGGGTTCGCTGCAATTCTGCTAGCACCACATAATCGCCCTCCTGGATGGCATGGGCAGGCGGAGGGGTGGAACCAATCACATTCCCGCTGCGATGCAGAATTACCGTTAAATCGGGACCGCTATTCGTGCGGAAGTCATTGCCCAATTCTAGAAACCGTTGCCCATTTTCAGTCACGATTTGGGCCGCCCCTTGCGTTGGATGTTCGCCGCTCACAAAGGTTCCAGACTTCACAATACTCGGACCTGCGGCGATCGCCCCAGGAGATGCAGCCGGAGAAGATTGCGGTGAAGCAGCAACGACCTCCGAAGTCGCCGCGACAAATGGCTCAGCGGGCGGTTCCACGTCCACCTGAGCGGTACAGCCAATCCCAGTTAGCAGCATCAAACCCAAACAAGCTCGATACAGGTTCATCAACCCTCCTCCCAAGCAAAGTTCTCAGCAACTTTCTCAAACAGCGATCGCCCCTATCCTGGCAGGCATCGCCGGATCAAAGCTGATAATCAGATGAGAATTGCCGAAGCAGAAGTGGTGGATTGGATCGAAAATCCTACAACCATACTGGGCGCTCGGCTCGGAACTTCTGGTTCTTCAGGTAGGCTAGGATGCTATTTTCATGATTGCTCATGCCTTGCGCCCGCGAGAAGTCGCCCGCCTGCGGAAGTCCGTAGTTCGCCGACGGAAATAAATTTCGGCAAAAAAAGAGACCATAATGGCCTCGTTTACCTCAGTGGAGTCTTCAACTCGGAAACCAAAAGCTTGATCATGCTGGCGGGCAATGGGTTACAACCCGACCAATAGCCTCACTTCTATAGCGATTTCCATAGCCAAAACTTAAAAGCTAGCTGGGAAGGGCGATCGCCACTATGCCAGTCCAGTATTTGAGCCAGGCTTACCCGTCGCCAGCTCAACCTTCACAATCTTGCCGCCCATTTTTTGAATGCGCTGCTGCTCCCGGAACCAGCTATCGTAGGGAACCAGCTTAGTGAAATAGGTATTTTGCAGTTCGCGCTGAGTGCGAATTCGGGTCTGGCTGGGAACGCAAGCCGTAATCTTGAACATCCGCATGGGTTACATCTCCTAACCGGAAAGAAGCAACGAAGTAATTTAGTCGCACCTGTTTCAAAGTGCCCGTTCTGAGTAGGCAGAACGTTGAGGAAAAAGTCGAATGATATCAACCCAAAAAATTCTTAAATGCTGGGAGCCTAGCGTTAATCTCAAACCCTCGGAGCCGCTTCTTTAGAGAAAAAGCCTGCGATCGCCTGAAACCAACACCAGAACTCCCAGCCAAAAGTTACCAAATTCAGAAGTGTAAACCGTAAGGCTCGAACCCTTTCAATTCAGCCCTTCCGGTTCAACCTTCATCCTTTGAACCTAGCTCAAGCCAGAGCAGATGTAGTCGAAGTACACGCCCATTTCCTTGCCAGCGTCAGCACCAACCAAGCTAGCGGTCACTTCCTTCATGGCTTGGATTGCTTGCACCGTCGCAGCCACAGGCACACCCAGCGAATTGTAGGTTTCCTTCAGACCGTTGAGCACGCGCTCATCCAGAATGGAGGGGTCGCCCGCCAGCATGGCATAGGTGGCATAGCGGAGGTAGTAGTCGAGGTCGCGGATGCAAGCTGCATAGCGACGGGTGGTGTACATGTTTCCGCCAGGACGGGTAATGTCCGAGTACAGCAGGGACTTGGCGACCGCTTCCTTCACGATGGCAGCAGCATTGGCGCTGATGGTGGTGGCGGCACGAACGCGCAGTTCACCCGTGGAGAAGTAGCCCTTCAGCTTTTCGAGAGCGGCGGTATCCAGGTATTTGCCCTGAACGTCAGAAGAATTAATAACAGAAGTAATTGCGTCTTGCATGGTCTCGCTTCCTTAAAAAGTGAATCTTGATGCATTCAGGCAACAGTTCGGGAAAGACCCTACTGCATTGCGCCGATAACGTAGTCGAAGTAAGCGCCAGCTTCAGCCGCATCTTCGCCAGACATCATGGACGTTGCCACGCTCTTCATTGCGCGAACGCCTTCTGCCACTGCTTCGATGGGGGTGCCCAGAGACTTGTACATCTCGCGCACGCCCACGATGCCGATTTCTTCGATGGGGGTAACGTCGCCCGCAACCACACCGTAGGTCACCAGACGCAGGTAGTAGTCGAGGTCACGCAAGCAGGTAGCGGTCATTTCTTCACCATAGGCGTTACCACCGGGAGAAACCACGTCGGGACGCTTTTGGAACAGTTGGTCACCCGCTTGCTTCACAATCCGCTCGCGAGAGTCGGTCAGCACTTGGGCAATCCGCAGACGCTTTTCACCAGAGGTGACAAAGCCTTTGATCCGGTCTAGTTCACCCGGGCTGAGATAGCGAGCCTCAGCATCGGCATTCACGATTGACTTCGTGACAATACTCATTGATGGATTCCTCCGAAAAGCAAAATGTAACCAGATGTGTCTAAACTGGCGTTCATGTCTGAACGACTGAGCCGCTAGCCAGGTAACCTCCAGAGCGCCGCACAGGAAACCCTATGCAGGAAAACCCATGAGAAAATCTCTGAGAAGGCTCGCTAAACAAACTCAACTGAACTCATCAAATTCATACAGTTGAGCCTTTTGCGGACTGGCATAGTAACTTTCCATACTCTACCCCTAGTGCTACCCCTCCACACGAGTGTGACCAGAAGTACATAAGGGTTGAGGCTCAGCTACCTTCCGCAAACATTTTGCGGCATCAGGTTGTCATTCTTAGTTTTGTCGCAACATTTTGTAATCTTCTTCCTCAGGATTGACAGAAGTGCTGCCCTTCTGCTGTTTGGGTCTTGCGTCATCGTTTGGTTAAATAGGCAACAGATCACGCCCAATTTTTGGTAGTCTAGTTCCTTATTGGGTTGAGAAAAGTAGCTTGCATTCTAAAGTCGTGAGTGAATTCTCGCTTGCGCGATTTGGAGTTGTAGTGCCTACCGATTTCAGCCTCGATGTTGGGTCAAGCAGAGGGTGAATAGTGGACATCCAAATTGGTAAGGGTAAATCTGCCCGCAGAGCCTACGGTATCGATGAAATTGCACTGGTTCCAGGTTCGCGCACGCTCGACCCATCTCTCGCCGATACCCGCTGGACGATTGGCGGCATTGAGCGGGAAATTCCGATTATTGCCAGCGCGATGGACGGTGTGGTGGATGTTCGGATGGCGGTGGCGCTGAGCGAACTGGGCGCACTGGGTGTACTAAATCTGGAGGGCGTGCAGACGCGCTACGACGATCCAAATACCGTCTTAGATCGAATTGCGTCGGTGGAAAAGCATGAGTTTGTGCCGCTGATGCAGGAACTCTATGCAGAGCCGATCAAGCCAGAGCTGATTGAGCGGCGGATTCAGGAAATTAAGCAGCAGGGTGGGATTGCGGCGGTGAGCGCGACTCCGGCGGGTGCGTCTCGGTTTGGGCAGACCGTGGCCAAGGCCGGCGCAGACCTGTTTTTCGTGCAGGCGACGGTGGTATCAACGGCACACCTCTCGCCGGAGTCGATCACGCCGCTAGATTTGGCAGACTTTTGTCAGGAAATGCCCATTCCGGTGATTTTGGGGAATTGCGTGACCTATGACGTGGCGCTGAATTTGATGAAGGCGGGCGCATCGGGCGTGCTGGTGGGCATCGGGCCGGGCGCGGCCTGTACCTCGCGTGGAGTGCTGGGGGTGGGTGTGCCTCAGGCAACGGCGATCGCCGACTGTGCGGCCGCCCGCGACGACTATCATCGTGAAACCGGAAACTATGTGCCAATCATTGCCGATGGTGGCCTGATCACGGGCGGCGATATCTGTAAGTGTATTGCCTGCGGTGCAGATGGGGTGATGATTGGGTCGCCCTTTGCCCGCGCCGCCGAAGCGCCCGGCCGTGGCTATCACTGGGGTATGGCAACGCCTAGTCCGGTGTTGCCTCGCGGCACCCGGATTCGCGTGGGGACGACGGGGACGCTGCGCGAAATTTTGCGCGGGCCGGCCAAGCTGGATGACGGCACGCATAATTTCCTGGGTGCGCTGCAAACCAGCATGGGCACGCTGGGGGCTAAGGACATTCGGGAGATGCAGCAGGTCGAGGTGATCATTGCACCATCGCTGCTCACAGAAGGCAAGGTCTATCAGAAGGCTCAACAGCTGGGTATGGGTAAATAAGCCGGGATGGGTAGATAAACCTATTCGTCAAGTAACAATCTGATAAATTTTTCGCCTGTATGGGGCGATCGCCCCATAACCTCAAGTCCAGTCCTTTACAATAAGTATAGCGGAGACGCATGTTTCCGTTCACTCCTCACACCACACTCCGCCTGAGCATCCGTGTTCAGGCGGTTCTTATTGCGGGTTTTTCCCTATTTTGAGAGGACTTTGGGCGATTTTTAAGACTATTTGAACTTGTTGAACTTGCACTGAGGGCGATCGCCCTCTTTCAGAGACATTACTGAGAGCAACCTGTTCCATACTCCATCAAAACTTAAAATCTCTGCCTGAGTCAAATTGAATCAAGCAGAGATTTTTTGCAGGATGGCAGGGTTTTAGTTCCCAATCTCAGGATTGTTACCTTCTACATCATGCCCATACCGCCCATGCCGCCCATACCGCCCATGCCGCCCATACCGCCCATGCCGCCCATGTCGCCGCCAGGAGCGGGAGCCGCAGGTTCAGGCTTTTCAACCACCAGTGCTTCCGTCGTCAGCACCATCGCCGCCACCGAGGCCGCGTCCTGCAAGCCAGAGCGCACGACCTTGGCTGGGTCAAGAATCCCCGCCGCGATCAGATCTTCGTAGGTATCGGTGAGCGCGTTGTAGCCCTTGCCAAACTCCATCGCCCGCACTCGTTCCACCACGACTGAACCCTCTACGCCAGCATTGTCGGCAATCTGGCGCAACGGGGCTTCCAGCGCTTTCATAATGATGTTGGCTCCGATTTGCTCCTCTGCCGAGAGCGTGTTTTTGAGGTCAGCCAGCTTTTTGCTCAGGTGCAGCAGCGTGGAACCGCCACCGGGCACAATGCCTTCTGCCAGCGCGGCTTTCGTCGCGTTCAGCGCGTCTTCAATCCGCAGCTTTTTGTCCTTCAGTTCCGTCTCGGTGGCTGCGCCGACCTTAATTACGGCCACACCGCCTGTCAGCTTGGCTAGGCGCTCTTGCAGTTTCTCGGAGTCGTATTCTGAATCCGTTTCGCTTAGCTCCTTGCGGATTTGAGCGATGCGCTTGTCCAGAGCCACCTTATCGGGGGCTTCGGCAACCAGTGTGGTGGTGTCTTTCGTAATGGTGACCTTGCGGGCGTTGCCCAGCATTTCCAGCGTGGCGGTGTCCAGGCTGAGGCCAATTTCCTCCGCAATCATCTGGCCGCCCGTCAGCACGGCGATGTCTTGCAGCACGGCTTTGCGGCGATCGCCAAAGCTCGGAGCCTTCACCGCAACCACGTTCAGCACGCCTCGCAGACGGTTGACCACCAGCGTTGCCAGAGCTTCGCCTTCGATGTCTTCAGCGATAATCAGCAGCGGCTGTCCGGCCCGGGCAATCTTTTCCAGAACGGGCACCAGTTCACCAATCGAGCCGATTTTCTGCGTGGTGATTAGAATCGCAACATTCTCCATCTCGCAAATCATCCGCTCCGCATCGGTGACAAAGTAGGGCGAGATGTAGCCGCGATCGAACTGCATCCCTTCCACAACTTCCAGTTCTGTGGTCAGAGACTTGGATTCCTCCACGGTGATCACGCCATCGCGGCCGACTTTCTCAACGGCTTCGGCAATAATTGCGCCAACCTCTTCATCACTACCTGCGGAAACCGTGGCCACCTGGGCGATCGCATTTCCTTCGATAGGCTTGGCGACGGCTTCGATCTCATCCACCAGCTTGGCCACGGCTTTTTCAATGCCGCGACGCAGACTGATGGGGTTCGTCCCCGCTGCCACATTCTTCAGCCCCTCGTGGATGATGGCCTGGGCCAGCACCGTTGCAGTAGTCGTGCCATCACCCGCCAAATCTTTTGTTTTGGAGGCAACTTCCCGAATCAACTGCGCCCCCGTGTTCTCTAGCGGATCTTCTAGCTCGATCTCTTTGGCAATCGTGATGCCGTCGTTGACAATCTGCGGCGCACCAAACTTTTTCTCTAGCAGCACGTTGCGTCCCTTCGGCCCGAGCGTCACGCGCACCGCATTGGCGATCGCATTCACGCCGCGCTCTAGCGCCTGCCGAGACTCTTCCTCAAACACAATGATCTTAGACATACCTTTGTTTTCGTTAAGCGCTCCTTCCAGAATTTAGCACTCTAATGGAGGAGATTGCTAAATCTCAGCGGCGATCGCCCCTTGCAATCCTTCTCTGGCCAGACGGTAACCGACAACCCGCTTTGCTATGCTAGGTAGCTTGCCGTTTGCATTCATGCACCTTCGGATTGATTGGGAGGAGATTGCCTGTGAACCGTCGCGCCATCCGCCCTACTGCCCTCACCCCCAGACTGCTGACCCTAGTGCTGGTGGCGCTGATGCTGGGGCTTTTCTTCCGCGTCATCAACATTGACAAAAAGGTGTATTGGCACGACGAAGTGTATACCTCAATGGAAATGACCGCCCAGCGGCGCTCGGAGGTCGTCGAGCAGCTCTTCACCGGGCGCATTGTGACTCGCGATGAGCTGCAAGCTTTTCAGCGGTTTCGCCCAGAGCGCGGCTTGGGGCAACTATTAACTTCCCTGGGACAAGAAGATCCACAGCATCCGCCCTTGTATTACATCCTTGGGCGGTTTTGGGTGCAGTTATTTGGCGATTCGGTGGTAGCGCTGCGGAGCCTGGCGGTTGTCTTTGGGCTGCTGATGCTGGTCTGCGCCTACTGGCTATGCATCGAGCTATTTCAGGCTCCGGCGATTGCCCTGATGACGGTCGGACTGCTGGCCATCTCGCCCTACCATGTCCTCTACGCCCAAGAATCGCGGGAATACAGCCTGTGGGCGGCGCTAATCCTGACCTCCAGTGCGCTGCTGCTGCGGGCGCTGCGGCTGGGTATCTGGCCCCACTGGGCGCTCTATGCACTGAGCCTCACAGCAGGACTCTACACGTTTTTGTTCACAGGTTTGGTGGGCATTGCCCACGGCGTATACGTGCTGCTGAATGGCGGCATCTCGCGCAAGTGGGAAAAATGGCGCATTACCCGCGCTGGCACCGCATACCTGGGATGGTCGTGTGTGGCGATCGCCGCCTTTGCGCCCTGGCTGTATTTCCTAGTGAAATATCGTGACGTTTTAAGCAACACCACGGGATGGGCAAGAGAGTCGCTACCGCTGTGGGTGATGGTGAAAGCATCGGTGCTCAACTTCAGCCGCATTTTCATGGACTTTGACTGGAACCCGGACACCTTTTCGCTCTGGTGGCTCAGTATTCCGCTGCTGGTTTTGGAAATATTTGCGCTGATATTTATCCAGCGAAATGCGCCGCGCCATGTTTGGATCTTTGTGTGGACACTGGCTCTGATTCCTGTGTTGATTTTGGCGCTGCCGGATCTGATTTTGGGTGGACAGCGCTCGATTGTCGGACGATATCTTGTGCCCAGTTTTCTGGGGCTGCACCTCGCAGTGGGCTATCTTCTAACGATGAAAATTGAGTCTTTTGGGGCAAAAAATCGCAAATTCTGGCAGGCGATCGCCCTCTCCCTGTTCTTCCTAGGCTTCCTGTCCAATTTCATTAGCTCCCAGGCAGAAACCTGGTGGAACAAGGGGATTAGCTACCACATTCCGGCGATCGCCCAAACGCTGAACGAGGCGAATCAACCCATCGTGATTAGTGATGACTTTGGGATCAATATCGGCAATCTGATCGCCCTCAGCTATCGCACAAACGATGCCGTCCAGTTCTACCTGTTAAACCATGAAGCCGAAGCAAACGTACCGCCAGAGCAGTTTCCTGATGGCTCCGATGTCTTCGTGTTCCATATGCCAGAAGCTGAGCGAAATCAGATCCAACAATCTCTCGGAAAGCATTTAAGTGAAGTGGGTTGGTATCTTTGGAAAGTCGAGCAGTGAAAGTCTTTAAAAAGACTAGAATTCTGAGATCAAGTCCGAAAGATTGATGGATTATCTATTAGCAAAGAAACCGATTTTTGAAATTTATTTTTGCTGTCAAATCCGTTTCAGCCCTTTAGTTTGGTATTCGCAGATCTGGGTGAACCCGATTAACCCAGCAGTGCGATTGCACTAGGCGATCGCACTATTAGAAAATGAGGCTAGAAAGTGGATGTTTGGACGTTGAGGGTGCTCACGTCCGGCTTAAACCTGACTCAGTTCGTGGCCAAAAGAACCTGCGGGGTTTGCAATTTATAAGTTTTTCCTATTGGGTGCATCAGTAAATTGTTTTACATTTATTTGCAAAACAGTGAGCAAATACTTTTTTTGATGCTATCGCTCGTAAATAAATATCTCAGCTTGTTTATCAATTTGTATCACTTGCAGCGTGAAGCCTCCATTTGACAAGCGTTTTCTGGTAAAACGACAGATGTAACACTTTTTAAGCGGTTACGGTTTAGCGCTCTCCTGGCCCACTGCGGCAGCCTAATACTGCTGTCTACTGTTCTGCGTTGTCCAGAGTTTCGGAGCCTACCCTGTTCCGCCCATAGCCAAAGCTGATTGCAAAACCTGTTTGAGAGGAGCCGACCTGCATGTTCACTCACGTCAAGCCCACGGTCAGACACATTGTTCCCGACAATCTCAACGGGCGTGCGCTGATCAAGGTGGTCTATGTCGTGCTAGAGCCGCAATATCAAAGCGCCCTGTCTGCGGCGGTGCGTTCGATTAATGAGAGCAATCCCGACGTGGCAATCGAGATTAGCGGCTACTTGCTAGAAGAGTTACGTAGCACTGAGAACTACGAAGCCCTGCAAAAAGACGTTTCAGAAGCGAATATCTTTATCGGCTCGCTAATTTTCATTGAGGAGTTAGCAGAAAAGGTCGTGGCTGCGGTGCAGCCCGTGCGCGATCGCCTCGATGCCGCCATCGTCTTCCCCTCCATGCCCCAGGTGATGCGCCTGAACAAGCTGGGCAGCTTCTCCATGTCGCAACTGGGGCAGTCCAAAAGCGTCATCGGCGAATTCATGAAAAAGCGCCGCCAGAAGCAGGGCGCGGGCTTTGAAGACGCAATGCTGAAGTTGCTAAACACCCTGCCCAAGGTGCTGAAGTATCTGCCGATGGACAAGGCGCAGGATGCCCGGAACTTTATGCTCAGCTTTCAGTACTGGCTGGGCGGCTCGTCCGAAAACCTGGAAAACTTCCTGCTGATGCTAATCGACCGCTATTGCGACGTGCAGGCGCTGAAATCTGCGACGCTGCAATATCGCGATCCGGTCACCTATCCCGATATGGGCATCTGGCATCCGCTGGCACCCCAAATGTTTGAGGATTTGAAAGAATACCTCAACTGGCATGGCTCTCGACGAGACATTGGCGCAGATATGAAAGATCCCCTCGCGCCGACGGTGGGGCTGGTGCTGCAACGGACGCACCTAGTGACAGGCGATGACGCGCACTATGTGGCAATGGTGCAAGAGTTGGAAAGCATGGGCGCACGGGTGATTTCCGTGTTCGCAGGCGGACTGGATTTCTCGAAGCCGGTCGATAGCTACTTCTACGACCCGCTGACGAAGCAGCCGATGGTGGACGTGGTGGTATCGCTGACGGGCTTTGCGCTGGTGGGCGGCCCGGCGCGGCAGGATCATCCCAAGGCAATCGACTCGCTGAAGCGGCTGAATCGTCCCTATATGGTGGCGCTGCCGCTGGTGTTCCAAACGACCGAAGAATGGCAGGATAGCGACTTGGGTCTGCACCCGATTCAGGTGGCGCTGCAAATTGCGATTCCTGAACTGGACGGCGCGATCGAGCCGATTATTGTATCGGGTCGCGACGGCGCAACGGGTAAGGCGATCGCCCTGCAAGACCGGGTAGAGGCGATCGCCCAGCGAGCCATGAAGTGGGCAAATCTCCGCCGCAAGCCCCGTCTGCAAAAGCGGGTCGCCATCACCGTCTTCAGTTTCCCGCCGGATAAGGGCAACGTGGGTACGGCTGCTTATCTGGATGTATTCGGCTCCATTTACGAAGTGATGAAGGCGCTGAAGACCAATGGCTACGAGGTCGAAGACCTGCCAGAGTCGGCCGAAGCGCTGATGCAGGCGGTGATTCACGATGCCCAGGCGCAGTATGCCAGCCCCGAACTGAACATTGCCTACCGCATGTCGGTTCAGGAATACGAGCAGCTCACGCCCTATTCCACCCGCCTAGAAGCAAGCTGGGGGCCGCCGCCCGGCCACCTAAACACCGACGGGCAAAACCTGCTAGTGTTTGGCAAGTCTTTCGGCAATGTGTTTATCGGTGTGCAGCCCACCTTTGGCTATGAGGGCGACCCCATGCGGCTGCTGTTCTCCCGTTCTGCCAGCCCGCACCACGGCTTCGCTGCCTACTACACCTACCTGGAAAAAATCTGGAAAGCCGATGCGGTGCTGCACTTTGGCACCCACGGGTCGCTGGAATTCATGCCTGGTAAGCAAATGGGCATGTCCAACGAGTGCTATCCCGATAGCCTGATTGGCACGATTCCCAACCTCTATTACTACGCGGCGAATAATCCGTCGGAGGCAACAATCGCCAAGCGTCGCGGCTATGCCGAAACCATCAGCTACCTGACTCCGCCAGCGGAAAATGCGGGGCTGTATAAGGGACTGAAGGAACTCAGCGAACTGATCGCGTCTTACCAAACCTTAAAGGATTCGGGACGCGGCGCATCCATCGTCAACGCAGTGGTGGAAAAGTGCCGCCAGGTCAATTTAGATAAGGACATCGTGTTGCCAGATGGCGACGCGGGCGACCTGTCGGCAGAAGACCGCGACACGCTGATTGGCAAGGTCTACATCAAGCTGATGGAGATTGAGTCGCGCCTGTTGCCCTGCGGTCTGCACGTCATCGGCAAACCGCCGACCGCAGAAGAGGCGATCGCCACGCTGGTCAACATCGCAGGACTCGATCGCCCCGAAGACGGTATCAAGAGTCTCCAGCGGATTATCGCCGAAAGCATTGGCCGCGACATGGATGAGGTATACAAAGGGGGCGATCGCGGCGTTTTGACCGACGTGCAGTTGCTCTACGACATCACCCAAGCGG
This sequence comes from Thermoleptolyngbya sp. C42_A2020_037, assembly GCF_015272455.1. NCBI lineage: Bacteria > Bacillati > Cyanobacteriota > Cyanophyceae > Oculatellales > Oculatellaceae > Thermoleptolyngbya > Thermoleptolyngbya sp. C42_A2020_037. Next base: position 95,145 of record NZ_JACYLP010000006.1, on the reverse strand, counting down.
TTCGCAAAGCCGTCGCTGCAATGGTGCAAGAGCAGATCGACGCGGACGGGCGCGTGTCTCTCGTCACCAAGCTCAACTTCTTCAACCTGGGTAAGAAAGAACCCTGGATCGAAGCGCTGGCAGAGGCGGGCTATCCCAAGGTCAACGCTGAAGATATCAAGCCGCTGTTTGAATATCTGGAATTCTGCCTGAAGCAGATTGTGGCAGATAACGAACTGGGCGCACTGCTGCAAGCGCTGGAGGGCGAGTACGTCCTGCCTGGCCCCGGCGGCGACCCGATTCGCAACCCCGATGTGCTGCCTACCGGTAAAAACATCCACGCCCTCGATCCGCAGTCGATTCCCACCCTGGCAGCGGTGCAGTCGGCCCAGATTGTGGTCGATCGCCTGCTGGCTCGCCAAAAAGCGGAAACAGGCACTTACCCCGAAACGATCGCCTTCGTCCTCTGGGGCACAGACAACATCAAGACCTACGGCGAATCCCTGGCGCAAGTCATGCTGCTGGTGGGCGTGCGTCCGGTTCCCGATGCGCTGGGCCGGGTCAACAAGCTAGAGCTAATCCCGCTTGAAGAACTGGGTCGCCCCCGCATCGATGTGGTGGTGAACTGCTCTGGCGTGTTCCGCGATTTGTTCATTAACCAGATGAATCTGCTGGATCGCGCCATCAAAATGGCGGCCGAAGCGGATGAACCGATCGAGATGAACTACGTTCGCAAACATGCGATTGAGCAGGCGAAGGAGTTGGGTGTAGACGTGCGTCAGGCGGCAACTCGCGTGTTCTCCAATGCATCCGGTTCCTATTCCTCCAACGTGAATCTGGCGGTGGAAAATAGCACCTGGGAAAGCGAGGCCGAGCTTCAGGATATGTACCTGTCGCGCAAGGGCTTCTCGTTCAATTCCGACAATCCGGGTGTAATGGACGATTCGCGCCAGATTTTTGAAACCGCGCTGAAGACGGTAGATGTGACGTTCCAAAATCTAGATTCCTCGGAAATCTCGCTGACGGACGTGTCCCACTACTTCGACTCGGACCCGACGAAGGTGGTGTCTCGCCTGCGGAAAGACGGCAAACAGCCCACCGCCTACATTGCCGACACGACCACGGCCAATGCTCAGGTGCGAACCCTGTCGGAAACCGTCCGGCTGGATGCCCGCACCAAGCTGCTAAATCCTAAATGGTATGAGGGAATGCTGTCCCACGGCTATGAGGGCGTGCGGGAACTGTCGAAGCGACTGGTGAACACGATGGGCTGGTCGGCAACGGCGGGCGCAGTGGATAACTGGGTCTACGAAGACGTGAACACCACGTTTATCGAAGACGAGGAAATGCAGAAGCGCCTGCTAAACCTGAACCCCAACTCCTTCCGCAAGATCGTCGGCACGCTGCTGGAGGTCAACGGTCGCGGCTATTGGGAAACCAGCGAAGAAAACCTAGAGCGCCTGCGCCAGCTTTATCAGGAAGTAGAAGACCGGATTGAAGGGATTGAGTAGTCCGTTCTCCGGCGCTTCGCTTGCGGCGTGACATGGATACGGCGTGACATAGATACGGCGTGACATAAAAATCCCCTGCCTTTTGGAGCCGTGCCAGAAGCAGGGGATTTTGCTTGAAAGGAGCGATCGCCCCGCCTATACCAGCCAGCCTAAAGCAGGTAGACCAAGCGCGATCGCCCTTATTGTTGATTAACGCGATCTCCTAACGACGGCGACCGGGTCGGCGGCCACCCTCATCATTGCTGCCACCCCGCGGACGCGAGTTGCCAGGATCACATCCTTCTGGCCCATTGCCAATGCCCTGATTGCAATTACTGCGGTGGCCGCGACGATCATCATCATCATCGTCCCAGTCATAACCCCAATCATCGTCATCCCAGTCATCATCGTCTTCGCAGGCAGCACTACAGTAGCTATAGTTGCCATCGGAGCCAATCAGCACAATGGAGCCGCTCGACGTACCGATGCGCTCGTATTCGCGGATCAGTTGGGTCACTTCGTAAACCGTTGTGGTGCTGACATCAACAACCCTAAAGCTGCTGCCTGGAAAAGAGATGAGAGCAGGAGCCAGCGCCGAGCGGAATACGGAAATTGTGCGGCTGACCAGGGAGAAATTGCCCGTTTGGAACGAGCTAGTGTAGGTGCAGGTCACAGGCGGGTTGGGCAGCCCGCGCACTGCAAACAAGCGCGTGTCGATTCCCTGAGTGCTGGGCAAGAAGGTAACGCGGCTTTCCTCGTAGCGGCTGCTGCTGATGCGCGTAAAGTAGTCATACACCGTTGCGCCCTGGTCGATAGACCCGTTGCGATCGCTGTCTAGCCCATAGACCGTCCGCACAATCCGCACGTCTGACCGCTGGCTTGGCAGCACCAGGCTGACGGCTGTAAAGTCTGACAACAGTTCAAACTCGCTGTAGCCAATGAACTGGTTTTGCGGCGTGTAGAGGCGCACCACGACGCGATCGCCCCGTCGCAGCCCGCGCACAAACTGCGCCCGCTGGTTCATGCGATAGCGGAAATCCCCTAGCAGCCGCTCCTCCCGGTAGCCCCGTCGCGTTCTCGACTTCACCGACAGCCGCGCAATCACCTCTGGATACGTGACCTGAGATTGCAAAATCGCCAAACTAAAGTTGCCATGCTCATGACGACGACCATGACCCGGTGTAGGACGGGGGCGCGGACCTCTAGCTTCCCGTGGGTCTGGGCGGCGGCTCGGCGGCGTGGGGCGGGGGCGGCCCGGGCCGCGGTCGTTAACGGTTTCGGTAATCACCGTCTCGCGGACAATCACGACCTGACCATTTTCCACCTGTGTAACGGTCGTTTGGGGCAGTGAGGCGTAGGTCTGGGTCGATTCCCAGGAAACTTGCTGGTTGCGACGACCCTGCACGTCGTAGCTGACTCGCGCAATGGAGCGGAATTCCAGCGTGTTCAGGTTGACCGATCGCCCAATCTGAGTCTGCAAATCGCTCCAGCGGATAAATTCTGGCGGCAGCGTGAGCCGACCGCTGGGGCTGGAAATCAGTCGTGCGCCTCGCGTGGTGTAGACCTGCTGCCAGCGGCCGTTGACTCGCGCAAAGATTTGATACACCACATTGGCATAGGTGGTCACGGGCTTGTCCAGCACGTCTAGCTGCAAGACAATTCCTGCCAGATCCTGGCGACTATCTAGCACGCGAGCAACGGTTAGTGCCGCATCCCATCCCTGCTGGCGCTGGCTCACGCGCACTGGCGCATCGGAACGGGTTTGGGCGTGCAGCAAGGGGGCGTGCCCGCTTACCATCAGCGTGGCCGACAGTAGGGCGATCGCCAGCCTGCGGGCAGATCCGCGAGTTAGCGCCAGCGCAGGTAGCGAGAGATGAGGCTTGACTGGTTTCGTCATTGTGAAATTCCTTGAGAATTAAGTAAGGTGAACGAACGAAATCGGCCCGGCGATCGCCATCTTGCAATCGATAAACCGACTGGCAAGACAATGGGCGATCGCGAGCATTAGCAGACTCCCTGTTGAGCGGGGCCATGCTCGACCAACCTATTAGCTCCAGGCTGGGAGGCAACCAAACACGCTGCTAAAATCCTCAACGGCTGAAATAGCGGATGCACCAGCAGGCAGCACCCCCGACCAGCACAGAGTCAGGTTTCCCAAAAGTCGCTGGAACCGCTCATGTCTGCCGTCACCGGGTGCATACGGCTGTCGCCGCTATTTGTTTGCCATGACCACAAACTTTTTTCAAATGTTCCTGACGGATATATGAAGACTGCGTAAACCTCTAGGGGCAAATCTCAAACTTCGGCAAAGCAGCGCTTTTGGGGCTATCGTTTTCTGAGAGTTTTTTCGGAAATCTGCCCATACTAGGGATGGGGTGTAACTAGGCTCGTCCTCATACAACGCCCTATACAGAATGCTTGAGAGCGAGTGTCGCCGTGTTGCCGCCAGTTGTTGATGAAGGGAATTTCTTTCCGTTCAAGTTTTGGTTTAGGGACAGCATTCAAGACGGGATGTACTATCGCAGCGAGTTGTACTACCGTCTGCAAACGGTCGATGCTCAGCAGCGATCGCGCCTTTATCATTTTGCCTGCCGTCTTGCCCAGCGCGAGGCGGTGGTTGTGACGGCAAGCCAGCGGTCGTGCAGCCTGTGGATCAATCTCCGCAGCAGCCTGGCCCGCGATGATCGGGCGATCGCCCAACTGCTCGATGAATTGGCAGAAGCCTTGGTGCGCCCCAACTACATACCACCCTCGTTTAATGGGCGATCGCCCTTCGAGCTAGAGTAAGCAATCCCAACTCTGGGGATACCCCGGCTGACTGACAGGACTCGAATCGCTCACCGCTCCAAAGCTGCAAAGAAGCAAAGCTGCAAAGAAGCAGGCTATGCCCCAACCCCGTCCCCTAGAGCAGGAGAGGTCTCGCAGAAAGCTTTCTCTTAGCAAAATATCAGCCCTGCTTCAGCCATTCATGCCAAAATACAAAAAGATTGAGAATTGTTAAGCTTGCTGAGTTTTCTTAGCCCTCTCAACTCTCTTGGCCCTCTCAACGTAAGTCTTCTCAACGTAAGTCTTCTCAACGTAAATCTATGGCGTTCCTGCATGTGCCTCCCGCATGGCGGCTTTCCGAAAATGCTGTGACCTCCGAAGCGGTATTTCTAAACCGGAGACGGTTTCTAAAAACGATGATTGGCGGCGGCATCGCAATGGCAACCCTGCCGCTGACGGGTTGCCAAACCACCCAGGCCCCCATTGCGGAGGAACTGACCGGTACGAAGGCCCTGAGGGCGATCGCCAATCCCACCTTTCAAGACGCTGGCCGCCCCCTCACAGGCGAAGTGCTGGCCGCCACCTACAACAACTTCTACGAATTCGGCAGTTCCAAAAATATCTGGCAAGCCGCCCAGTCCCTGCCTACCGATAACTGGACGTTAGAGGTCACTGGACTCGTCAACAACCCCAAAACTTACGACCAAGACGACCTGCTCACCCGCTTTCCCCTGGAAGAACGAATCTACCGATTCCGCTGCGTCGAAGCCTGGGCGATGGTCGTGCCGTGGCTTGGTTTTCCCATGAACGCCCTGCTGCAAGACGTAGACCCCAAATCTTCAGCAAAATTTGTCCGCTTTACGTCCTATTTCGACCCTGCTGTGACCAAAGGCCCCAGCTTTCCGCCTGCCCGCTTCCTGCCCTTTCCCTACACCGAAGGGCTGCGGATCGAGGAAATGGCCAACGACCTCGCCTTCTTTGCCGTCGGCATCTACAGACACACGCTGCCCAAGCAGCACGGCGCACCCATCCGCATGGTCATCCCGTGGAAATATGGCTTCAAGGGTGCAAAATCCCTCGTCAAAATCGAGTTTTTAGACACGCAGCCCGCGACTTACTGGAACACCCTCAGCCCCAATGAATACAAGTTTGAGGCAAATGTGGAACCGGACGTGCCCCATCCGCGCTGGTCGCAGGCCAAGGAGCGACTCATCGGCCCTGGCAATCAGTATTCTTGGGAAGAGGTGCCGACGCTGCCCTACAACGGCTACGGCGAGTTTGTAGCCGGTCTCTACGCTTAGCCCAGTGGCAAAAACGCTGGCAAGTTCTAGGATTCTGGCTTCCGCTCGCTGGGCTAGACTGCGCTGGCAGACCGGAGCGATCGCAGTTCGGTCTCTAAGCTGGCAATCCGGGCTTCAAGCTGCTGGTTGGTTTCCAACAATTTCTGCGACTGGCTGCTGAGGAACGGATCGCTCTCCCACCAGTTGATGCCAATTTCCTTTGCCTTATCCACCGAAGAAATCAGCAGACGAATGCGAATGCTGAGCAGTTCCGTAGAACCCACGGAAACCGAAATGTCGCCTGCAATCACGATGCCTTTGTCCAGCACGCGCTCTAGCACGTCTGCCAGCGTCGAGCCTTGGGTAACGGTGGGAACGGGGCGGGTTGGTTGAGCAGTTGAGTAGGGCATAGTTGGGGGTTGGAAGGGAAAGGGGCAAGCGTTGCGGAGGGTCAGGTTCAAATCGAAAGTTCCCCTTAATTCAAGGAGGAAATTCAGGGGGATGTAACTGATGTCAGTCTTGTGTCAGTCCTGCCCCAATCTCTGAGCTAAGCGCGTTCTCCCTCGCAGACGCGATAGGTATTTGCCCGGCCAGCGCCGCCTCGATTGGTGACCAACCCCTTGTCGCGCAGGGCGTTGAGGGCGTTGATAGTCTGAAAACGGGTGATGCCGAGGGCCGTTTCAATTTCCGAGGGGCGCACGTCGGGATGGCGCTGGAGATACTCGAAGATGTCGCGCTCGTAGGGAACCGCAGGAGACTCAGGCTCTTCTTCGGATTCGTCTGCCGCAGCGTCGGGGGAGGAGAGGGGCAGGGTGTTGAGCGGCAGCCGGACTTGGGGTTCGGGCTGGGGGGCGATCGCCGCTTGCAGGTCTGGCTGGGGGTCTGGCTCAACCTCAGTGACGCGCAGATCGACAGAGGAGCGGGCGGCATCTGTATTTAGCCGAATCATCTCGTTGAAGGTGTCCCAGAGGATTTGGGTGGCTTCGGAGAGCGATCGCCCTGCGCGAGACAGCAGCACATCTTGGCAAATGTCGCGAAACTCCGCATTTTCCGGCGTAGCAATAATTTCATGCTCCTGGCAAATCTTCGCCAGGATGAGGCAAGACCGCAGCCCTGATGAGGTTTCTGCACCCGTCTTGGTACGAAACATCCGCACCAATTGCACGATAATGGCAGCGCTCTCTCGATCGATGCCCGTTTTTTGCACCGCGATTTCCTGCTGCGTCAGCTCATCCGGCTCCGGCATGTTGATCGTCACTAGCCGATCCAGCAGCGCGTCCTGCGTCGCGTGAACGCCGCAATACTCCTCCGGGTTTGAGGTAAAAATGGCGCGAAACTGGGGATGCACGCGGATGTATTCCGTGCGGTTGTGGCTGGGCGGCAGCACCAGCAGCTTTTCCTCTAGCGCCGACAGCAGCACGTTGTTCACCTCTGGGCGCGATCGGTTGAACTCGTCATAGACCAGCGTGAATCCTTCCCGGCAGGCCAGCGTCAGGCGGGCATCCACCCAGTTCTGCCGGAGTTCGTCTTCTACCTTCACCACGCTATGAATGAAGTTGTCCACGACTTTTTTGCGGGTATAGCCCGCCTGATTGCCGATCAGGTCAGAGGTTTTGAACTCATCATCGCCAAACAGCAGCATGATCGGCCGCGCAATCATGTCCGCCAGGTGCAGCGCTAGGGTCGTCTTGCCCGTGCCCGCCGGGCCACGCAGGTGGACAGGAAAGCCCGATTGCAAATAGCGCAGGGCGCGAGTGGCAACCCGTTCGACAGCGGGCGTACTGACAAATCGGCGGGGGCTGGCGCGAAGAACGGTAGTCACGGGTGGTTTTCCTCTGATAATGAAATGGGCTTACGTAGGGATGGAAATCAGGCTTGCTCTTGAGCTAGGTAGAGGCGATCGCGCTGGACGATTAGCCCTTGCTTGATGAGCGATCGCAGCGTATCGACAGCCTGGAATCGGTTCATGCCGAGGGCAGATTCAATGTCCGTCAGCTTGGCCCCGTTGGACGACTTCACATAGTCATAGGTGGACTGTTCCAGAGAAACTGCATCTTTAGCGGCGGGCTGGCTACCGTTGCGGGTGGGCACAGCGGGCGCAACCGTCACCCCTGGCACGGGCACGGCAGGCTGACTGTCAAGCGTGACGGCGGCGACGGGTTCGGCCACGGCGACGGGGGCCACCGAGGGCTTGAAACCACGAGCGGGCGGTCTACTTGCAGGTGGTTTAGCTGACTTGGCAGGCGACGACTTGAGGCGGGCCACCGTGCGCGGGCGGGCGGCAGATGCTTTTGCGGTCGGGGCGGGCGCAGGCGTTGCCGCAGCAGGCGTTACCGAGGGAATCGCTTTGGCAGCGGGCTTTGCTGAGGCGGTCGATGCGGCTGGGGCTGCGGGAGTTGCGGCGGCGGATTTGCCCCAGACTTGCTGCTGCAACTGGGCCCGAAACTGGCGAAGCTCAGCCCGAAATACGCCCAACCGCTGCATCAGGTCTACGGATTCGGATCGACGCTTGGCGCGGCTTTCGTTCAGCAAAGCTTGCACGTCCTGGGCCCGCTCCTGACGCTCCTGCGCCAGATCACCCAAATATTGCTGCACATCCGCTTGCAGGGTTTCGACAAATTCGGTCAATGTTGCTACCCGCTCAGCGTGCATTGACTGCAAGTCTGCCCGCGCTTCGGCCCGCAGCATGGCCACATCTGTCGCCAGTGCGCCCAGGTCTTGCTGATGGCTGGCCCGCAGCGCAGCAACCGATTCGCGGAGTTCGTGATGAAACTGGTCTAGCTCTTGGAAAATCTGTTGCGACAAGAGCGATCGCTCTGCGGCGGTAATGTCGAGAAATTGAGCGGTTTGCGTCTGCAACTGTTGTCGAAACGCAGCCAACTGCGCCATTTGCTCCGCAGCCTGAAGCTGGCGCTGCTGAGCGAGGTCGGCGAGCTGAGCCTGAGTCACCTGCTGAAGCTGTTGGTGAAACTCAGCGCGATCGCGACGAAGTTGGGCAGAAACGGTCTGACGCAGGTGGCGAAAGGTGTCCAGCAGATGCTCAACCGCTTGTTGGCGCTGCTGCCTCTCGGCCTCCCATTGGTCTTTCAGAGCAACCACAAGATAACCTCCAAGTGATGCGGAAAGAGAAGCGGGGAGCCACAAGACTCCCCAAACGTCTCCTGCTGGGTGGGAGCGCAAGCCTTAGCGAAATTGCCTGCCACAGGAGTTGGAATAGACACACCCAGCAGGGACGAAGATCAGCCTCTAGGCAGCGGGGACGGCGGCTTGGGTGGTCAGACCCACGGCTTCGGCGTACTTCAGGTAGGTTTCGACGGAGGCGATCACCACGCGGGCTTCGACCGCCAGCAGTTCGATACCCACCAAAGACACGCGAACCCAAGCATCAACCACGATCCCTTTGTCCAGGATGCGATCGACCACTTCAGCCAAGCTAGAGGAAGAATTTACTTTTTCAACTGCCATGATTAGTCACCTACAGATACTTGAGTGGATGAGAATTGAATCTGCCTGTTTTCCCCAAATGCGGGACGGAGGCATCGGTTTCTTCGTACAGCATAGAGAGTGAAAATTGAAACGCTCCCAGCAAAATTGCGGAAAGTGTTTGGATTTTCAGTCCGCGTTTTTGATGCGGCAAAGACCTGCTCCAGCCCAATCGAAGTGACTCCGGAAGACCCTTCATCAGACAGAATTTCCAACCCAGCGCAGGAGCTGAATAGCTTGCAGCCTTGCACTAGGTCAAGATGTTTCTATCGTTCCCAGACAATGTTCATGACTAACAAGCGATCGCAAAATATCAGGAAAGGGCGATCGCCAAGGTGGCTTAATCTCCTTCAGCAGTTCGATTCCAGCATTTCTGCGGGCTGCTCATCAAATATGAAGCTTTGTTTTAAAGGTTCCTCTCTGGACTGAAACATCGATTCTTTTCAATGGTTGGCTCGGTCAGGATTAACGGCCTAAATGCAGCGTTAGGATAGGACTAAAAAAGAGCTTAAATAAGCAAAAATACAATCGCTTTTCATTAAGAGATACGATATTCAGACATTTTTTTCGTTCGGCTATTTCTGTCTGAAAGACTCTGAAATGGTTCCGTATGATTACGGAATCAAGGATTTATAAAACGTCATTTTCGCCGGATGTAATTACAAAATGACAAAAGCTGCGATCGCAAGTCGAGTCGCTACACCCCACCGAACATTGCCGGACTGAGTGTGCCCTCATCCCCCAGCCTCTTCGGGTGCATCCCAGTTCTGCAAGTTTGCCCTCATCCCCCAGCTCCTTCTCCCAAAACGGGAGAAGGGGAGCCGGATTGGAAGTCCCTCTCCCGCTGTGGGAGCGGGATTTAGGGTGAGGGGTACAAAAGTGGGATGCACCCTTTCAGACACAGTTTGCCGATTTGCTGACAAAAGGTGCCATTCCTAATGCAATCCCTTTGGGGGCAAGCATCTGTGGGTATTGCCCACCTGCAATCTGCAAGGGGATCGGTTAGGCTGAAAAAGGGGCATCTCATGCGTTTACCGTTTATTTGATCCATATCTGACCAGTCCTAAGGGAGACCCTGAGCCATGTTGCCCAGGGCAGCCTTCCCAGACGGCTTTTACAAATGCGTTGCCCCTAAGCATTGAAGTCTATGGCGGATTTCTCCTCATCTGTCTCCCCTTCTGATAGTCTGCTGGCCCGCCTTATTCAACCTGACCTGACGCGCCACGTCGAATCTCTGTCAGACGACCAGTTTACCCAACTGCTCCAGCAGCTAACGCAAGAGTTTCAGTACTATCTGCGGGCGATCGCCCTGATCAACAACGATGCCCTCGAAACGCTGCTGGAGCAAGTCCTAGAAGCGATCACCTTGAAGGTGGGGCAGGTGTTGCAGGCGGAGCGCACCACAATTTTTCTGGTGGACGTGGAGAAGGCGCAACTCTGGTCCAAGGTCGCCCAGGGCGACTGTTTTCAGGCGAACTCAGAGGGCGATCGCACGATCGAAATCCGCCTGCCGCTGAACGAGGGCATTGCGGGCTATGTTGCCACGACAGGCAAGAGTCTGAATATTTCCGATGCTTACCAGCATCCGCTGTTCAACCCCAGCATCGATCGGCAGACGGGCTATCGCACGCGCAATATCCTGTGTATGCCGATTTTCGACACGCAGGATCAGGTGGTGGCGATCGCCCAACTGCTGAACAAGCGCGGGGTTCAGCCCTTCGATCCGCAAGACGAAGCCCATTTTCGCAACTTTGCTCACTCCATTGGGGTGATTTTGGAAAGCTGCAATTCGTTTTACATGGCAGCACGAAACCAACGCGGCGCAACGGCCTTGCTGAATGCCACAACACTGCTGGCCCAAAGCCTAGAGTTGGAAAAAACCCTCCAAGCGGTGATGGACGAAGCCCGTAAGCTCATGCGGGCCGACCGCAGCACGCTGTTTCTGCTCGATCGCGATCGCCAAGATCTCTGGTCCAAGGTGCCCACTGCCGACCGCACGCAACTGCTTGAAATTCGCATTCCCATGAACCGAGGCATCGTCGGCTTTGTTGCCAGCACCGGGCAGGTCGTCAATGTTGAGAATGCCTACGAAGACCCGCGCTTTGACCCTACCACCGACCTCAAGACCGGGTACAAAACCCGCACCATCCTCTCCATGCCCGTGTTCAACTCGGCAGGAAAGCTGATCGGTGTAACGCAGCTCATCAATAAATATCAGGGCAGCTTTACCCGTTCCGATGAAGAATTCATGCAGGCCTTCAACACCCAGGCCGGCATCGCGCTAGAAAATGCCCAACTGTTTGAGCGAGTGCTGCTGGAAAAGCAATATCAAAAAGACATCCTGCAAAGCCTGTCTGATGCAGTGATTTCAACCGATTTGCAGGGCAATGTTGTGACCATTAACGACGCAGCACTGGCGCTGTTGGGATGCCCAATTGGCGATGCCAGCGCTGAGGCAGATTTATGGCGCGAGCATCTGCTGCATCGCCCCGTGTGGGAGGTAATTCCCATCGACAATCTGCAATTGCGCCTGCAAGACAGCCTGCAATCTGGCGCTCGCCACTACGTGCCTGAACAAAGCCTAGAGGTGGGGCTATTGGAACTCCCTAAGCATTCGCCGCTTGACCCGACGGTTTCTCCCGCTCTCTTGCTGCCGCCGGGCCTCACCCATGCCCTGGTGGTGGGCGATCGCCAAACCCCAGACCAATATCTGCTGTGGAACAATCCCGCCACGCCGCTCACACCCACGGCCGCAGGACTTGGCGTGGTGCCCTCGATCCGCCCCATCGAACACAGTGTCAACCTGACGGTGAACCCGCTTACCAATCCCGACGGCAAGGTGCTGGGCGGATTGGTGGTGCTAGAAGACATTAGCCAGGAAAAGCGGATGAAGGCCACTATGTATCGCTATATGACACCGGGCGTGGCGGAACGAGTCATGGCGCTGGGCGACGATGCGCTGATGGTGGGCGAACGCAAGGACGTGACGATTCTGTTTTCCGACATTCGTGGCTACACCTCGCTCACCGAAAAGATGGAAGCGGCGGACGTGGTGACGCTGCTCAACGACTATTTTGAGACGATGGTGGAAGCGGTGTTTACCTACGAGGGCACGCTGGATAAGTTCATTGGCGACGCGCTGATGGCAGTGTTTGGTGCGCCCTTGCCCCTACCTAACCACCCCTGGATGGCGGTGCAGTCGGCGCTAGACATGCGGCGACGGCTGAAGGAATTTAACGAACACCGCCGTCTGGCAAACCAGCCCATCATCCGCATCGGCATCGGCATTAGCTCTGGCGAAGTGGTTTCTGGCAACATCGGCTCTCAAAAGCGAATGGACTATACCGTGATTGGCGATGGCGTGGACATTAGCGCCCGACTGGAAGGCGTGACCAAGGAATACGGCTGCGACATTATCCTCAGCGAGTATACCTACAAGCTCTGCCGCGATCAGGTGTGGGTGCGGGAACTCGACCGTATTCGCGTCAAGGGCAAGACGATTCCAATCAATATCTACGAGCTAATTGGCGATCGCACGCAACCCCTCCCGCCAGAGACCGCCGCGTTTCTAGAACACTACGCCGCCGGCCGCGTTGCCTACAACCATTTGCGGTTTTATGAGGCATTGCAGCACTTTGAACGGGCACAGGACATCAAGCCGGGCGATCGCGCGGTTCAGGTTCACCTAGAACGGGCCCGCGAATTTCTGCTTACCCCGCCAGCCGACGACTGGGACGGCGTTCACACCATGACGACAAAGTGAGGGGTGAAGTATCCAAAGAGCAGAAAAAATCTAAAAGGCAGAAAAAATAAAAGCGCCGCATAACTCCAGTGGTTACACAGCGCTTTCGTGACTCAAAACATCAGGAGCAGTCAGCGTGCGGCTCAACGAAACCACAAGCCGCTTCCAATACTGGCTCCTGTTCTCTGAACCCCAACCTTAGCAATCGTAGTAGAGCGAGAACTCGTAGGGGTGTGGACGCAGACGCATCGGGTTCACCTCGTTGTCCAGCTTGTACTGAATCCAGGTGTTGATCAGGTCTTCGGTGAAGACACCGCCCACCGTCAGGAACTCGTGGTCTTTCTCTAGGCACTCCAGCGCATCTTCCAGCGAGCCAGGGGTCGAAGGAATCTTCGCCAGTTCTTCCGGGCTGAGGTCGTAGATGTCCACATCCAGAGGCTCACCCGGATCGATCTGGTTCTTGATGCCGTCGATGCCCGCACAGAGCATGGCTGCAAACGCCAAGTATGGGTTAGAAGTCGCGTCGGGGCAGCGGAACTCCAGACGCTTTGCCTTCGGATTGGAACCCGACAGCGGAATCCGCACCGACGCGGAACGGTTGCCCTGGGAGTAGGCCAGGTTCACCGGAGCCTCGAAACCGGGCACCAGACGCTTGTAGGAGTTCGTCGTCGGGTTGGTGAAGGCCAGCAGCGCCGGAGCGTGCTTTAGAATGCCGCCGATATACCACAGCGCCATCTGGCTCAGCCCCGCATAGCCGTCGCCCGCAAACAGGGGTTGCCCGTCCTTCCAGATGGACTGGTGGGTGTGCATTCCGGAGCCGTTGTCGTTAAACACGGGCTTGGGCATGAAGGTGACGGTCTTGCCATACTTCCGGGCGACGTTCTTGATGACGTACTTGTAAATCATCAGGTTGTCGGCCGATTGAACCAAGGTGTCAAAGCGAATGCCCAGTTCGCACTGGCCGCCCGTTGCCACCTCGTGGTGATGCTTTTCGATGGGCACACCGCACTTGGCCATCGTCAACAGCATTTCGCTCCGTATGTCCTGCGAAGTGTCAGTCGGCGCAACGGGGAAGTAGCCCTCTTTGTAGCGGGGCTTGTAGCCCAGGTTGCCGCCCTCCTCTTTGCGGCCAGAGTTCCAGCGGCCTTCGATCGAGTCTACGTAGTAGTAGCCTTCGTGCTGGTTCTGGTCAAAGCGCACATCGTCGAAGATGAAGAACTCAGCCTCTGGGCCAAAGAAGGCAGTGTCACCAATGCCAGTGGAAGCCAAATAGTCTACCGCTTTTTGAGCAATCACGCGGGGGCAGCGAGAGTAGGGTTCGCCCGTGCGGGGTTCTTTGATGCTGCAAATGATGCTCAGCGTCGGCTCTGCCATAAAGGGGTCGATCCATGCGGTGTTGGGATCGAGCACCATGCTCATGTCCGACTCGTTGATCGCCTTCCAACCCCGGATGCTGGAACCGTCGAAGGCGACCCCATCGGTAAAGCTGCTTTCGTCGATCTGGTTCTCGTATACGGTCAAGTGCTGCCAGATGCCGGGCAGGTCGATAAACTTGAGGTCAATCAGCTTAATGCCTTGGTCTTTGATTAGGCTTAAGACTTCTTGCGGGGTCGTCATGAACTACTCCTTCAGTGATTTGAGCCATCTCGACTCGGATGTTGTTTAGCAGTGAGACTGGTGTGCGATCGCCAAGCGCCTGACACCTGCTTGCCTGGGCATAAGGGAGAAGCATCCCCTAGCGGCCCCTTCCTCCAGCCCGTTCTAGCTAGAAGCGCCGCCTAGACTACACTCAACACTCAGAGCAGCGTCATACAAAATGCAGTCTTCAATAAATGGAGCTATACATCTCTGATGCTGATCAACAACAGGAGTTGATCAGTAGTCAGAGGTGTTAGAGTCCAGGCCTTAATTACACCTGAATCATCCTAAGGAGAGGCGTAGGCGGTTTTTGTATAATAGGCAACAAAAGCGGGCTTAACCCTGGAAATCAGTTTTGTACGATTTGGAACAGTCAGTTTTGTACAATTTGGAACAGATTGCCACTGCGATAAAGTCCTGAATAGGAGTCTTCTTAGACCCGAAGCTTGAGACAGCGGATACTCCGAAGGGTGATACAAAATAGCGATACAAAACTTAATTGCAAACCCGGACTATCCAGAGCAGTGGGGCGAAATAGGGCCCAATCTTGCGTGATAGACTTTACCATAAGCAATTTAATAAGCACGTTTTGAAACGCCATAGCCAAAGCGCGTTTCAGGCTGAGCAGGGGTATCTTGAGTGCTGTTTTAGCGCTCGTTTCAGGCTCCTAAGTCATGACTGTGTTGCAGCTTTGGCCTATTTCAAAGCGTTGCATTCTGTGTTGGCAAAAACCTAGATTTTGTCGTGTTGGGAGATTTTGTTTCATGCGGGACGCTGTCACAAGCCTGATTGAAAACTACGATCTGAAAGGCCGCTACCTCGATCGCGATGCGCTAGACACGCTGAAGTCCTACTTCAGCACCGGGGTTTCCCGAGTGCAAGCGGCGGCTGTGATTAATTCAAATGCTGCGGGTATCGTCAGGCAGGCTGGGTCGCGCTTGTTTGAAGAGGTGCCTGAACTGATTCGCCCCGGCGGCAACGCCTACACGACGCGGCGCTATGCGGCTTGCCTGCGTGATATGGACTACTACCTTCGCTATGCCAGCTATGCGCTGGTGGCCGGCAATACCAACCTGCTGGATGAGCGGGTGCTAGAAGGACTGCGGGAAACCTATAACTCCCTGGGTGTGCCGATTGGGCCGACGGTGCGCGGGATTCAGATCCTCAAAGAAATGGTGGCAGCGCAAGTCGCTGAGGCCGGCATTGCCGATACAGGTTTTCTAGATCAGCCCTTTGATTACATGATCCGCGAACTGAGCGAAACCAGCCTCTAAGGGGTTTATTTTTGGGGCTTTACCTACAGATCTCTAGATTCTGTGGATAGAGCGATTGATATAAAGCTATTGACTAGCGCTATTGACTAGCGGGGTGAGGCGTTGCTTTATCCCGCTTTTTGCTGCTATTTTGCTGCTCATTGGATGGAGGGCGATCGCCCCTACTGTTCACAAAAACGCCCACAAAAACAAGGATTCACAGAACGGGCAACGGATTCATGGCGGTCAATCCATGCAGGCATCGGGTTCCAACACCCACAGGCTATAGCCCCTGGCGTTTTTGGTAATAATCGTTTCGTTGCCGCGATAGTTGAGCTTTTTCACGATCTGAACCGCCTGCTGTACGTCTTCAAGGGTTTTGAACAGGCTGTAAAACAACCCATCTACACAAATGGCCATGAGCCGCTTGTCCAGATCGGGGACGCGAATGTTGCAGAACTTGTATTGATCGGGAGAAACCAAAATTCGGTACGGCGCAACGGGTGCATCTGTTGCAGCATTTTCTGAAGGAGCGCCAGTTGAGAAATTGAGGGATGAATTGGGGGTTGGGCGGCTTGAAGTATTTGAAGTATCAGACAATCTGGTGTCGGACAATCTGGTGTCGGACAATCTGGTGTCGGACAATCTGGTGTTGGACGATCCGGTGCCGGACAATCTGGCTGAAGTAGCCTGGGTCGCAAGCTGGGCATTGGGTTCCAGCGTCCACACGACAAATCCTTTGGGGACTCGCGTGATAACGGGTCGGTGTCCTCGCTGCATCAGTTTGGCGCAGATTGACTGAGCGCGGGCTTCGGACTTTTCAACGCGAAAGAAGCTGTAGTATTCCCCAGCGAGGGCGATCGCCGCTGTGCGTTCGTTCGAGTCGGGTAGAACAATGTGGCAAGAACGATAATCAGTCCGGAGTTCCAGGATTTCAACTGTCGGCAACCTGGAGGAGGACATGTTGGGCAAACCAGATGGGGACGGGGGATTGAGGGATTGCATGGCGGTAAAAGAGGGCAGCACCAGTCAGTACTACAATTCTTGGTTTATCACCAGAGTTCTGCCATCCGGCAAAGTACGGGAGTAGGAGGGTTGCGAGGATTGCTAAAGCAGCTAATTTTTCCTGCACGAGTGTCCAGCCATTAGCCCTTAAAATTACTCGTTCAAATTACTCGTTCATGTTGCGGTAGGTGGCCACGGCAGAGGGCGAGATGCGATTGAGATAGCGGAAAATCCAGTATTTGAAAATGGTGTCGAGGATGACGGGAAAGGTCGCAATGAAGAGGAAAATAAAGTCGCGGCTTTCAGGAATGCCAAAATGCCGGGAAACGCCCTCTAGCAAAACTTCCCAACCGTGGGGCGAGTGGAATCCCACAAAGATATCCGTCAGCAGGATGATAATAAATGCTTTGGCGCTGTCGCTCAGCCCGTAGACGATTTCATCCATAAAGGATTTCAGCACCTCAATCTCGCGGCGGCTGCTTAGTAAGACAGCGCCAAAGACTAGCGCTGAGAAGATATCTGCAAAGACATTTTTGACTGCGTTGTTGCTCTTGGCCATAGCCTCAAGCTGTAGCTCTTTGGCTTTTTCCTGGAGCCGGGTATTGATTTCGGGTTCTGATAGGGGCGGTGTCATGCCCACTAGACTGGAAAACCGCAGCCGTTCTTCAAAGCGCCGCAGTTCGTCAAAGGCTTCGTCTTCAATATCCACATTGAGGAATGCGCCCGTGGTTTCGGGCGTGCGGTAGTGATCCACAATGGGGCTGATCAGGAAGTTTTTCGTTACCTGTTGGGTTAGCAGCGGCAGAATAATCAGCAGCAGCACTAGCCGCACCGAAATAAAGGTGCGCCGTTTGGAGATGTAGAAATCCTCCATCACCTCTTGCTCGGCGTTGGGGTCTAGCTCGCGCTTGATGCGGTCGGCTGTGCGGAGGATGGAGCGAGGCAGCACGCCCGTTTTGTCGGCAATGGATTCGAGATCGGCCGGGCGCTTGGGCGATCGCCCTGCCCCTCGATCAAAGGGCTGCATTCCGTTGCGCCCCGGCTCGACCTCTGGGCGGGCAGCAAGCACAGATGCGGGCACAATGCCATCGGCGTAGCGGGCCAGCATACTGTCTACGAAGGCCAGCTTTTTGGGAATCAGCGATGCGCGATCGAGGATGTTGATTTCGGAAGATCCTGGCGTTTGTTCGTCAATGCGGACTTCGGTGGGCGGGCGATCGCCCTGCAAAATGGAGCTGCTGGTGCGAAACTCGGCCAGCCGCAGCTTGGCGATGTTGAGATATTTCCGCAGCTCGGTCTGAAAATAGGCGCGGGCGCTGCTGCTATAGTTCCCCTGCTGAAACGAGATGCGATCGCCCCCAAAGTACGTATCCTCTAGCGCCTTGATGCGGAGCGCTGCTTCGTAAGCATCATCCAGGGCACGTTCTGGGGTGCCCATCAGCCATCGCCGACTAAAGCGGAGGTACGCCTGGACACCAGAAACAATTGGGTTTGTCATTGCCTATGCACACAGATTAACCTTCACAGCGATTAATCTTCACAGCGGGAGTGGAGATGGGCGCTGCGAAGCGGGATGAGAGGCGTTGTGTCACAAGTCTGCCCTGTCTCAGCAATCAGCCACAAGCTGACCCAGAATCAGAGCCACCAAAATCAGAGCCAGAAGTATAGTATCGTAGCAAATTCTGTTTTTTTCACGGGGAGGGGCGTTCCAATGCAGCCGTCGATCTGGATCACCGGGCCATCTCGCAGCGGCAAAACAGAACGCCTGGTGCAGCATTTTGGCGAGTGGGTGAGTTCGCTGGCAAGTGTCTCGGAAAACGCTCCGGCGATCGCCTTTGCGGCCATCGGCGACAATCGCCTCGACCTCTCCGATCGGCTGGCGGCGCAGCAGGCGCAATATCCCGTGGAAACCGCCACGCCGGCCGGATTTTTCCTCAGCGAGGTGGTGCTGTTTTATCCGCTGCTAGTCGAGCGGGGCGTGGTGGGCACTCAGTTTCCCCTGCGGCTGCGTCCCGAAACCGAGCAAGCCCTGGCCACGCGCCTCTGGCAGCCTGGGCTAGACGAGGGCACGCTGATGCTGCCCGGTGTGGCGGACTATTTTTTGGTGCGGCGGATGCTGGATATGCTGCAACTGGCGGCGCTGGCAGAGGTTCCCCCAGAAGACATTGCGCCGCTGCTCCAGCAAGGGCTGGCTCCGCCCGAAACGCAGCCCGATTTATGGCTACACATCGGCGGGGCGATCGCCCAGTGGCGTGACTGGTGCCTGGAGCGGGGGCTGCTGACCTACGGCGTTGCAACGGATCTATACAGCCGCTATCTGCTGCCCGATGCCACCTACCAGGCTCGACTGGGCGATCGCTTCAGTGCGCTGCTGGCAGACGACGTGGACGAATATCCGGCGATCGCCCACACGCTGTTCTCCCATCTGCTGGACATGGGGCTGCCCGGATTTTTCACCTACAACCCCCAGGGAGCCGTGCGTTGGGGATTGGGAGCCGATCCGGCGCGGCTGGCAACCCTGGCAGAACGTTGCAGCATAGAACCCCTCGACCCGCCTGCCGGAACCCTGGGCACCGACTGGGCCGATGCGCTGGCAGGCTGGGTGCGGGAACCCGTGCTGCTGCCAGACCTGCCAGCCACGATGCAGTCTATCCAGACCATCTCGCGGGCCCAACTGCTGCGAGAAACGGCAGAGCAAGTGGCTCAGGCGATTCACAGCGGGCAGGTGCGTCCCGATGAGGTGGCGATCATCGGGCCGGGGCTGGATGCGATCGCCCGCTACACCCTGCGCGAAATCCTCACCCGCCGGGGCATTGCCGTAGAAGCGCTGAACGACCAGCAGCCCCTCGCCGCCTCGCCCATGATTCGCGCCCTGCTGACCCTGTTGGCGCTGGTCTATCCGGGGCTGGGACGGCTAATCAACCGAGAGGCGATCGCCGAACTCCTGATTGTCCTCAGCCAGACCCCCGTCCAATCTCCAGCCTCCAACCTCCAACCTCCTGCCACTCCCGAACCCGCGCCCGCAATCGATCCGGTTCGCGCTGGGCTGATTGTCGATCACTGCTTTGTGCCCGACCCCAATCGTCCGCATCTGCTGCCTGCGACGGCTTTCCCACGGTGGGATCGGCTGGGCTATCGGGCCACCCAGGCCTATGAATCGATTCGCCTGTGGATCGAGACGCAGCAAGCGCAGCAGCAGCAGCGGTTGATTCCCAGCCCTGCCACGCTGCTCGACCGCGCCATTCAGCAGTTTCTCTATGGCGGCAGCACCTTGCCCTACGATCGGCTGGCGGCACTGCGTGAACTCATGGAAACGGCACAGCACTTTTGGGAGGTGGAGTCTCGCCTGCGGCAAACAGATGCGCTACGAAATGCCGCACCGCTGTCGGAAAGCGTGCAGGACTTTATTGAGCTATTGCGCGGCGGCACGATTACTGCCGATCCCTATCCTGTACGTCCGCTGATTACCCGTCCGGCGGTGATGCTGGCTACCATCTTCCAGTACCGGGCCAATCGCTGCGCCCACCGCTGGCAGTTTTGGCTGGATGCGGGTTCTCCCCTGTGGCTGACGGGGGGCGGCGGGCTGTTTGCTGCGCCACTGTTTCTCAGCGATTGGTCGGGGCAGCGGTGGACGGCGGCCGATGCGCTAACGGCAGACCAGAATCGGCTGGAGCGCCAGATTCGGGATCTGCTCTATCGCGCCGATGAGCGCGTGTTCCTTTGCCACAGCGACCTGTCTACGAGCGGGCAAGAGCAAAGTGGGCCACTGCTGACGCTGGTGAATGCGGCGCGGGCGATCGCCCTTCCAGTTATGCCCCCAGAAGAGGCGATCGCCGCCGAACTATAATGCAACCGCTAATGCAAACTGCTAATGCAAACCGCGCTAGAGGACTAATCCAGCCAATCAATCTACGCCTTCAGCCGCAAAATGCTGGTCGTCATCGCCAGACTTTCTTCATACAGCACGTCGCGGCCCCAGCGCTGAAGCTGCTGGCTCACCAGAAACTCCGCCTTCTGATCGTTGATCGCCGTCACCTGCTCCGTCCGACAGTTTTGAGCGCTGCCGCCAGCCTCCATTCGCATACAGCCCGTCGTTTCCGAGCAGAGGATGGTGCAGCAGTTGGCGTTGGCGTTGCTCGAACTCAGGCGAAGCCCAATCAGGTCACCAATAATCTCACCCGCATCGGCAATCGGCACACCCGCCAGCTCGGCATGAACTTCCTGGTCGTTGGGCCCCTTGAACAAAATCGTGGTGATATCGTAGTCACCCGGTGTATCAGTAACAGATACCGGCTTCCAGCCCAGGCGGCTCGCAAACCAGCCCAAGTACATGTAAGCCTGCGCCGGATTGCCTTTTTCGTAGTCGATGGTGATTTTGTCTACATCGGCCAGGGCGACGCGCCGCTCTGGTGGGTCAAACGCAGCCGCAGCCAGCTCTTGCCACACCGACAGCCGATGCCAGTTGAGGTCAGCAATGTATGTATCTGACTCAATCAGTTCCTGCATTTTCAGGAATTCCGTCGCTGGGTCGGTGAAATAGGACGAATCGAGAATCAAGCAGTTACAAGCCGCCGCCAGCTTGCGAAATAGCTCATGCTCTGGGTTTGGCGTTGCCTTCCACCAGACAAACTTCGGCAGGCTAGGAATCATCAGCGTTGCCACCAAGTCACCCACCCGGTTCAGCGCCTCCTTGGTGCCCTTCATCGTGATGTATTCGCCGCAAATCGACGCTGCGTTGCCGCCCTTTTGAATCGGGCAATAGGCCGACACCTGCGCCGTCACGCCCGTATCTTCGCCCAGCGTAGGAGCCAGGGTAATCACACGGCAGGGATTTTGAACGGCGATCGCATCGCTGATCGTCGAACCACGATCGTCTCGGTTTTGAAACACGCGCTTCTCCGGCGGCAGCTTAGCCACCTCTTCCCGCAGTCGCGCCAGCGTCTCTGGATCAAAACGCCCTGTCATCCTCAGTCCCAGAGACTTTTGGGCTGCCAGCACGGCTTTTTTGGTACTCGGGCCAAAGTAGCTATCAATCTCTTCGGTATAAAAGCCCAGGATCGCCAGCAGTTGTTGAAACTCCTCTGGCGCGTATACCACGATGCTAAAGGTCGCCGCACGAGTCGGTGCAGGCATTCCCTTTGAGCCACTCTGCATCCGCCAAATCTGACTCAACTCCGCCTCAATCTCGCTGAGGGAAATATCCTTCGGTTGCTGTAAGGTAACGAGCGGTGTAGTAGTCATGGGTAATGTCGTGGAGAAATGTTGAGAAAACTAAGATTCAAGTAAGATTCAAGCCAGTTCGAGCCTCAATGCTTGTCTTCGAGCTTGTATTCGATGCCTAAGCCCTTTCTACAGCCTCCGCCAGCGCCGCCCGTCTCGATTGAGCAGCAGTTCTGCCTCGATCGGGCCCCAAGTGCCTGCTTCATAAAGTGGAATTGCGTCAGGGTCGGCCGGTGCATCCCAGACCCGCAGCAGCGGCGTGAGAATGCGCCAGGAGGCTTCTACCTCGTCGCCCCGGGTAAACAGGGTTTGATCGCCCAACATACAGTCAACCAAAAGTCGGCTGTAAGCGTCGGTGTTGGCGCTACCAAAGGCCGTATCGTAACGAAAATCCATGTCTACCGAGCGGGTTCGCAGCGACGTTCCTGGTGTCTTCACCTCAAACTTTAGCGAAATGCCTTCATCTGGCTGAATCCGCATTGCCAGCACGTTGGGATTGGCCTGGCGCGAGGCAGACTGGAACATCAGGTACGGCACCTCCTTGAACTGGATGGCGATTTCCGATACCTTTTTGGGCATCCGCTTACCGGTTCGGAGATAGAATGGCACCCCCTTCCAACGCCAGTTATCGATGTTGAGCTTGATAGCGGCGTAGGTCGGGGTTGTCGAAGTCGGGCTGGCCCCTTCTTCTTCACGATAGCCAGGAATTGCCTTTCCGTCTTGCCAGCCCGCGGAGTATTGTCCCCGAATCGCACCCTTGCCGATTTCAATCTCTTCAGCCAGGTGAGTCGCTTGCAGCACCTTCACTTTTTCGTTGCGGATGCTGTCAGCATCGAGCGAGTTGGGTGGCTCCATCGCCGTTAGACAAAAGAGCTGCATGAGATGGTTCTGCACCATATCCCGCAAAGCTCCAGACGTTTCGTAGTAGCCTGCTCGTCCCTCCAGCCCGACGCGCTCTGCCACCGTGATTTGCACATGGTCTACGTATTGACGGTTCCACAGCGGCTCAAAGATGGCATTGGCAAAGCGAAACACCATCAGGTTTTGGACTGTTTCTTTGCCGAGGTAGTGGTCGATGCGGTAGACCTGATTTTCGTTGCACACATGCTGCACAACTTGGTTGAGCGCCTGAGCAGAGATCAGGTCTTTGCCAAAGGGTTTTTCAATCACTAGGCGATGCTTTTCGGGATCGGGCAGCATTCCGGCTGCGCCCAGTTGCTCGATCGCCCCAGAGAAGAAGCGGGGGGCCACCGCCAGGTAGAATACCCGGTTGCCACGGGTACCGCGGGTATCATCCAGGTTTGCCAGGAAGTTCTTCAAGCCCTGATAGCTCACTGGGTCGTCCATGTCGGCGGGAAAATAGTACAGCCCGCGAGCAAAGTCGTCCCAGACTTCTTGTTTGCCTAGCCCACCGCCAAACTCTTCGACCCCAATCCGCATCTGCTCTCGGAAATAGTCGTTGCTCCAATCCCGTCGGGCTACGCCAACGATGGTGAGTTCGGGCGGCAGACGACGCTCCAGTTTCATTTGGTAGATCGCAGGGATCAGCTTGCGCTGGGTGAGGTCACCGCTGGCACCAAAGATGACTAGGATCTGGGGTTCGGGAATGCGGTCTTGCTGAAGACCAACGCGGAGGGGGTTTTCTAGAAGCGTGACCATAGACAAGGTTGGGGGTGCGTAGAGTGTGCGTAGATTGGGTTGGATGGGAGGTTGAGGACGGGTGGAAGAAGCTTTGAGGGGCGATCGCCCAGATGTTATTTCCAGATATTGCTTCTAGATGCCAGCCCGCAGGACGCGCTCACCCTTGACCTTTGATCCTGACGGGCGTTTCTGAATCTGCCCTGCGCTCCAGATGAGATTTCGCAGATTCCATCAACAGGCTCTAGACCGAAAACCTCGTGAAACAGCGAAAGCCATTCCTTATCACACCACCTTCTTCCGGTTCAACTTGGTTTTCTGTTTGACAACCCAGCAAACCTTAATGTGGGCTTTAGGAATGGCCGGTTGCCGCCCACTAAGACCGCACGGAGATCACAGGATTTTGCTGTTCACGCTGCCGCTCACGGATGAAGGATTCCACCAGCGCCACATCCTCGGTGCTGCCGATAATCAGCGGCGTGCGAGCGTGAACCTGATTGGGCACCACGTCTAGAATGTCCTGAGTGCCGTTGCTGGCGCGTCCACCGGCCTGCTCGATGAGGAATGCCAGCGGCGCAGATTCGTAGAGCAATCGCAGCTTGCCTTCGGGCTTTTTCACCGTGCCGGGATAGAGGAACACGCCGCCCTGAAACAGAATGCGGTGAAAGTCGCCCACCAGCGCCCCACCGTAGCGGGCGGTGTAGCCTTCATGGCGATGCACATAGCGGATATAGTCCCGAATCGACTCGTCCCACTGCCAGAAGTTGCCCTCGTTGACGCTGTAGATGGGGCCATGCTCCGGCACGCGGATGTTCTCGTTTGACAGGACAAATTCGCCCAGGGTCGGGTCGAGCGTAAAGGCGTGAACCCCTGTGCCAATGGAGTAGATCAGCA
Source organism: Thermoleptolyngbya sp. C42_A2020_037 (assembly GCF_015272455.1). Lineage (NCBI taxonomy): Bacteria > Bacillati > Cyanobacteriota > Cyanophyceae > Oculatellales > Oculatellaceae > Thermoleptolyngbya > Thermoleptolyngbya sp. C42_A2020_037. Next base: position 70,757 of record NZ_JACYLP010000006.1, on the reverse strand, counting down.
TCGTGCTGGGGCCATAGAGGACATAGCCCGCGGCAATTTGCCCGCGCCCGCTTTGCAGCAAGTCTTGCCCGGTTTCATCTATATCTGGGTCGCTCTGTCGTCGAATCGCAAAGATTGACCCGACGTTAATATTCACGTCTAGATTCGAGGAGCCGTCGATCGGGTCATAGAGCAGGGTATAACGACCGATGGGGCAGTTTTCGGGAATGTGATAGGGCTTCTCCATTTCTTCGGACGCAAGGCGGCAGACCAGCCCGCTTTGTTCAAACACGGAGATAAACACCTGGTTGGCGTATACGTCCATTTTTTTGACGGCTTCGCCCTGGACGTTAGTTTGCCCAGTGAAGCCGAGAGCGTCGTCCATCAGGCCAGCCCGCGTGAGGCGACGGGCGATCAGCTTGGCGGCCAGGGCGATGCGACTCATCAAGGCGCTGAGGTCTTGGGCTTCGGGCGAAAAGTCCTGAAACTGCTTGAGGACGTGCCGCGATAGGGTCATGCAGTCGCGGTCGAGGGCCAGCTTGTGGCTTAAATCCAGCATGGGATCGCCTTCAGACATGGGATTCTCCTGCAAAACGCTCCCGGTGATGTGGCGATCGCCCATGTCTTCGCCAACTCAACAGGGCGATCGCCTCCGGATTTCACCCTCTATCTTAGGGAGGTCTGTTCGGAACTGACTCGAACTTTAGACGAACTATAGAAAGCCGCGATGGAAAACTGCAACGAAAAAAGCAGATACGCCGTACCTGCCTTTTCATCGAGTTTTACCAGCTCACGCCGCGCCTACTTGTTGGGCTGGGGGGTCATCCGCAGGTAGGGGCGAATTTCGTTCACGCCTTTGGGGAACTTCTGCTTCGCCTCTTCAGTGGGGATCGAGGGCACCACCACCACGTCTTCGCCGTCCTTCCAGTCGGCCGGCGTAGCCACACCGTAGTTGTCGGTCAGTTGCAGCGAGTCAATCACACGCAGAATTTCGTCAAAGTTGCGGCCGGTGCTGGGGGGATAGGTCAAAGACAACCGCAGTTTCTTGGCGGGGTCGATCACAAACACGGTTCGCACCGTCAGCATGGCGTTGGCGTTGGGGTGGATCATGTCGTATAGGTCAGATACGACGCGATCGGGATCAGCCAGGATGGGATAGTTTAGCTTCGTGTTTTGGGTTTCTTCGATGTCGCCCACCCAGCCTGCATGAGAATCCACATCATCGACGCTGAGGGCGATGACTTTCACGTTGCGCTTGTCAAATTCGGGCTTGAGGTTTGCCACGCGGCCCAGTTCGGTGGTGCAAACGGGGGTAAAGTCCTTGGGGTGAGAAAAGAGAACCACCCAGCTATCGCCAGCCCACTCGTAGAAGTTGATATCGCCTTCGGTGGACTTTTGGGTGAAGTTAGGAACGGTGTCACCAAGTCGGAGTGCCATAGTAAAGAATTCCTGTAGTAAGAGTAACAATCTGAGGGTATCTACATCATCCCACAAAGTACAGTATTCCGAGCGGGATTAGCCACTTTACACCATTTTATCTTGGCAGTTGCGGCAGGAATCTTAAAAAGGAATTAGGAATTGAAAGGGGACTGTAAAGGGGCGATCGCCCGATTTGCCAAGAGATGCCGACCCATTTCCCCCTAAAGATAAAGCTTTACCTCTTGGGCCACCGCGCTATTGTCATCGTTCACCATGCTCTCCAGTACAGCGCGGGCTTCTGGGGTTTGGAAATGTCCCAAGGCCTGCACCACGCGATGGCGAATTTGCCAGTCGGGGTGCGTGGCGTAGGCCGTCAGCAGAGGAATGGCGCGGGGGTCACCCAGTTCTCCCAAAGAGCCGATCGCCGCCGTCCGCACCAGTTCATTGGTAGAGCCGAGGGCTTCTTGCAGCAGGTCAAAGCTCGACGGATCGCCCAGTTCACCCAGCGCCGCGATAATGCTGAACTGCACCAGCCATTCCGCACTTCTGTGATAAAGCGCCTTTAGGTCTTCGTAGGCCGCCGTCAGCTTTAGCGCCCCAATCGAGTCGGCCGCAGCCGCCTGCACGTCGGATTCAGGGTCTCGCAGGCTAGTTCGCAATAAATCCAGCGCCAGGTCGGGGTTTTGGCTGCCCAGGCTGGCCAGTTGGCTGACGGCGGCATAGCGCACTCGCACACTGGCATCCGTGGCGGCAATCTGGATGAGATCGAAAGCAATCGCCGGATCAAGCTGCCGCATTTGGTTCACCGCACGGAGGCGATCGCCAAAATCCCCAGACTCCAGCAGGGCTTTCACAGATTCAGGAGTAATCGTCATCTTCTTAAACTTGGGATTCCTAAAAGACTGGAATTGATTCAGCCGAACGCTATTCCACTGCCAAATGCCGCACGATATCGCCGCGCGTCAAAATGCCAATCACCTTGCCGCTGTCGTCCAGGACGGGCAGGCGCGTCGTGTCTCGGTCGTGCATTAACTTGGCGGCGCTTTGCAGCGTTTGGCTCGGTTTTGTGGTGACGATTTCCTTTTTGCCCGTCATGACTTCGCCAACGGTCTGTCCTAGAGCCTTGTGCAGCTCTCGCTCATGCTTGCCGGGGTTTTCCAGATAAATTACGCTGTCCAAAATCATGATGTAGGGCGGCGGCGTGGGCCCTGTTTCGCGCCACATCAGGTCGGCCTCTGAGAGAACCCCCACCAGCTTGCCATCGGCATCGACCACAGGCAGCCCGCTAATCCGCCGCTCGGCAATCAGCTTGATGGCCTCATTTAGCGGCGTTTCGGGATGCACCACAATCGGGTCGGGAGTCATCACATCAGCAACGGTTACAGTCATATCGGCAAATTAAAAGAACGGTTTGAGGAACGGCTGAAAGCAGGCTCTAGGCTCATTGTAGGGAATGGCGTGATCCAACCCAGAGGCGATTTACAGGTTGTTACATCGGTTGGGCCGATGCCCAAGCATTGATGTGCCTTGCGCGAAACAGCCGGAGGTCGTGGGACTTCCGGCTGCGGGTAGCGGCAATCTTAATACAGCGTTTTTGAAGCTAGTGAGGCACACGGATGGTCAATAAGCCCTTGCCTCGTGAGGCACATGCTGCCCTCACGAGGCAAGAAAATGCTGTAGAAACCATCGAAGCAGGCCGTTAGATACCTGCACCGTTCAGAAATTCTTCAATCACGCGATCGCTCAACCGACACTTTGCCCCCGACTCGGCTGCTGATGCTTCCTGTCGCTCGGCCACTGCATCAAACGACGGAACAACGGCAGCAACTAGCGAACGCTGCGCTGCTGTGGAGCCACTCAGATGCGGCGTTTGCGCCCGCTCCCGTTTCAGGCTTTCCATCTGCTGTTCCAGGCTTTCGATGCGGTCGAGCAGGGCGCGAATCACCTCAGCTTCCGAGTCGGGCAGGCGGTTGTGTTCCAGTGGATCGACCCGTTCGCCGCCGCGATACACCACCCGTCCAGGCACACCAACCACCGTGCAATCGGCGGGCACGTCGCGCAGCACCACAGACCCCGCCCCAATTCGCACGTTATCACCAATGTTTAGGTTGCCCAACACCTTTGCGCCCGCGCCGACAACCACGTTTTCGCCCAGCGTCGGGTGGCGCTTGCCGCTTTCTTTGCCCGTGCCGCCCAGGGTCACGCCCTGGTAAATTAGCGCATAGTTGCCCACGATCGCCGTTTCGCCAATGACCACCCCCATGCCGTGGTCGATAAACACGCCGCTGCCAATCTGTGCGCCGGGGTGAATCTCGATGCCCGTCAAAAAGCGAGCCAGGTGAGAAATCAAACGCGGCAGGAAAGGAAGCCGCATCTGATAAAGACGATGGGCAAAGCGGTGCATCAACAGGGCTTGTAGACCGGGATAGCAAAAGAGAACTTCTAACCAGTTTCGAGCGGCTGGATCTCGCTCAAAGATGACGCGAAAGTCGGCGATGAGTGTCTCTAGCACTAGAAATTAACTCCGATCTTTTCGGAAAGTTCATCCCTTATCTTAACGTTCTGGGGTAAGGCTTTGATAAGCCCCAGACGGGGGATTCTTGGGAAGGATTTTGAGCCGATAAAAGGGGGGCGATCGCCCGTCCAGGGTCTTGCTTAGCTGCTTCGCAATGCCTGCTGCTGAAGCTTGAGCAATTCGCCAATGCCCGTTTCGGCAATATCCAAAAGCTGGTTGAGCTGAGTCCGGCTAAAGCTGCCCTCTTCGGCCGTGCCCTGTAGCTCGATCAGCGCCAATTCTTCCGTCATCACGACGTTGAAATCAATTTCGGCCGCCACATCTTCGGGATAGTCCAGATCCAGAAAGGCTTCGCCGTGCAAAAGCCCCACAGACACCGCCGCGATCTGATGCCGCAGGGGTGAAGCCTCCAGTTCACCCGTGGACAGGAGATGGGCGATCGCATCACATAGGGCCACATATCCTCCGGTAATCGCCGTGGTGCGGGTTCCCGCATCCGCTTGCAGCACGTCTGCATCCACCGTCAGCGTCCGTTCTCCCAGCGCCTTCATGTCTAGGGCTGCCCGCAGACTGCGCCCAATCAGCCGCTGAATCTCCTGCGTCCGCCCCGACAGCTTCATAAACTCTCGCGCCTGTCGCTGGGGCGTGGCGCTGGGCAGCATTCGATATTCCGCCGTCAGCCAGCCCTGGCCGCTGCCTTCCAAAAACTTCGGCACACCCGGCTGCACCGTTACCGTACACAACACCTGGGTTTCGCCACAGTGCGTCAGCACCGACCCCGCCGCAAATCGGGTGAATCGCCGCTCAAATCGAACCGGACGCAGCTCATCTGCCTGCCGCCCGCTGGGCCGTGTCCACGCCATAAAACCATTCGCCTCCAAGAACCTTCATCAGAATATCAGTCTGGTTTGCCTGGGTCAGGTTCGGCTGGGTCAGCGGTTTGAGAAGCCCAGCGGGTGAGACGGGAAGCCACACTACTGAATCGAGCGATCGCCTCACAACCTAGCGCATGATGGAAAGGTTTGAATTTCGGGCAATCTAACGATGGTTTGCCAATTTCAGTTTTAGGATTGCTTAATGATTGGTAGACTACTGCTGAACGAGTCCTGTAACGAGTCCTGTACTAACAAGTGTCCTGAAGGATTTTCAAATCGTCCATCCGTCCTGGTTAGGATGGAGATCGGCGGCGCAATGTCCGCTCAACAGGTTTCCCAAACCGCTAGTTTAGTCCAGAGCATTTAGACAAATTCATACCTACTCATAATCCTTTCGACCTGATTTAACAGACAGATTTAAATTTGCTTAGATTTGACTGATTTAGACCTCTGCATCACGGCGGAAGCCGTCAAAGGGTGAACCTATGCCGCAGCAGTCCTGGTATGACGATGAATTCGATGAGCTAGAGCCGATTCACGCCATCGTGTCTGACTTGTCAGATGCAGACGATCCGCAGTCGCAGTTTTATCGCGGGCTAGCAGGGCGCAGGGGCAAGGCCGCCCTGGCGATGACGATTGTGTGGAGTAGCACGATCGCCCTCCATCTCGTTTCCTGGGGGGCGTGGGTGGTGTATGGTCTAACGGCGCTGATGGGGGTTCACATTTTGCGGCTGATGGCAGCGCGTCCCCGTCCCCTGCCCCACCCGCTGACCAGCGAGAATCCGGCGGATCTGCCTTTTGTATCGCTGATGGTAGCGGCCAAAAACGAGGAGGGCGTAATTGGGCCCTTGGTGCGGGCGCTTTGTGGAATCGACTATCCGGCCAGTCGCTACGAACTCTGGGTGGTGGACGACCACAGCACCGATCGCACACCCCAAGTGCTGGACAAGTTGAAAAGTGAGTATCCCCAACTGAAAGTGCTGCGGCGCGGAGCCGAGGCCAGCGGTGGCAAGTCGGGCGCATTGAACCAGGTTTGTGCGCTGGCAAAGGGCGAAATCTTTGGTGTGTTTGATGCCGACGCGGAAGTGCCTGCGGACTTGCTGCGGCGGGTGCTGCCCTTGTTTCAGTCGGCGCGGGTGGGAGCAGTGCAGGTGCGAAAGGCGATCGCCCAGGCCACCAACTATCCCGATTCGGGGAATTTCTGGATTCAGGGCCAGGTTGCTGAAATGGCGCTAGATGCGTATTACCAGCAGCAGCGGATTGCCGTAGGCGGCATTGGCGAACTGCGCGGCAACGGTCAGTTTGTGCGGCGGGCGGCGCTAGAGCGCTGTGGCGCGTGGAACGAAGAAACCATTACCGATGACCTGGACTTGACCATTCGCCTGCACCTAGACGGATGGGACATTGACTTTTTGCCGATGCCTGCGGTGCAAGAACAAGGCGTAACGCGCTTGGGCGGGCTGTGGCATCAGCGCAACCGCTGGGCGGAGGGCGGCTATCAGCGCTATCTCGACTATTGGCGGTGGATCGTCCGCAACCGCATGGGCACTCGAAAAACGATGGATCTGCTGACGTTCTTCATGTTTCAGTACGTTATGCCAACGGCAGCGCTGCCGGATTTGCTGATGGCGATCGCCCGCAGTCGTCTCCCCATCTTTGGCCCGCTCACCGGGTTCACGCTGGTCATGTCGATGGTGGGCATGATGATCGGCCTGCGTCGCTTCCAGACCCGCACCGAGGCCAAAGCAGAACTGGAAGACGTGCGCCGCGGCCGCGCCTATCCCGGTTTCTCACTCCTGCTGCAAACCCTGCGCGGCGCGATTTACATGCTCCACTGGCTGGCGATCGTGGCCAGCACCACCCTCCGTATGTCGATTCGTCCCAAGCGCCTGAAGTGGGTGAAGACGGTGCATCATGCCAGCGACGAGCTTTGGTTGGAAGAAGGATAACGAGGCGTTTCAGGCAGCAAGTCCGTGTTTTAGCGCCACTGCCCCATCCCCCATATTCGCAGCCAAAACGCTAGTATCTTTACAGAACGTTACAACTGTCCAGCGGCTTTTCTACCAGCAGCTTTTCTATGAAATGCATCATCAATCGTCGGGCTGAGTTTTCGGCTAGCCATCGCTATTGGCTACCGGAGCTAAGCGAAGACGAGAATCGACAACAGTTTGGGCTGTGCGCCCAGGCCCCAGGACACGGGCACAACTACGTGCTGTACGTAGCAATGGAGGGCGAGCTAGATGACTATGGCATGGTGCTAAACCTGTCGGATGTGAAGCAGGTGATTAAGCGAGAAGTGACGAGCCAGCTTAACTTTGCCTATCTCAACGACGTGTGGGACGAGTTTCAGCAGACCTTGCCCACGACAGAAAATATCGCACGGGTCATCTGGCATCGCCTCGCGCCCCATTTGCCCATCCTTAACATTCAGCTTTTTGAACATCCCGAACTCTGGGCCGACTACACAGGAAACGACATGGAAGCCTACCTCACGATCAGCACCCACTTCAGCGCGGCACACCGGCTAGCACTGCCGCACCTCACGCTAGAGCAGAACTCAGAAATCTACGGCAAGTGCGCCCGAATTCACGGTCACGGCCACAACTATCACCTAGAGGTAACGATCAGGGGCGAGATCGATCCGCGCACGGGCATGATCGCCGATTTGGTTGCCTTTCAGAACGCGGTCGATGAACATGTTGTGGAACCGTTTGATCACACATTTTTGAACCACGACATTCCCTATTTTGCCAAGGTGGTGCCTACGGCGGAGAATATCGCGGTTCACATCCGCGACCTGCTGGAAGACCCGATTCGGGCAATCGGCGCAAAGCTGCACAAAGTCAAGCTAATCGAAAGCCCGAACAACTCCGCCGAGGTCTACGGGCTGCCCGTGCAGGAGAGCGGGTTATCGCAGGCAGAGGAGCCAGCGCTGGCGAAGGTGTAGCTCACTCTCTACTCTCATTTCCTACTCTGCTGCGCCGCTGCCAATGGCGGGCTGGGTCAGCACAGGCTGCGGGTGGGTTTCGGCTTCGACCGTGTTGCCAGGGGGATTTGTGGCAACCCACAGGAGGGCACTCGTGAGGATGCCGCTGACGCTGATCAGGGCGATCGCCAGATAGTTCACGCGCGATCGCAGTCGGGCAATCTCCTGACGATAGTCCTCCATCACCGCCAGTGCCGCCGTGCGGGGCATCATGTCAGACTCTTGCAGCGAAATGGAAGAGGCGGTGGGGACGGGCACAACGGACGCAATGACCGTAGACTGCTCGACCGGGCGGGTAACCGAAGGCGCAGCGGTTGCCAGGTGCAGCCTGCCATTTTGAGAGAGCGACTGGGCAGGTTGGGCGATCGCCGTCTTGCCATTCGTCTGGTTCGTCTGCAACTCTCTTGGCTGCAACTCCAGCGCCACGGGGCTGTAGGTCGCTTCGTCAGGCGAGATGGGCTGAAGCAGCGGCGCAGAGCCTTCCGATAGCAGAGCCGTTTGATCGGGAGCCACCGCTGCGGGTTGTACCAGTTCAGCGTGTGCCGCCGTTGCCGTCTTTTGCAGTTCTGCCTTGACCGCTTCGGCAGCGGGTTTTGCTGGCTCCTCTGGCTCAAACTGAACCTTGCTGTGGAGCCATTCGGTCAAAAGCTGGGGGACATTTTTGTGGAACCAGCGAATGGCGATCGCCGTAAACAGCGGTTTCGACAATCGTGCTGTGCCCTTGCCCAAGCGGTTCAGCGGGCGAAAGGTCAGCTTCTGGTTGATTAGGTTCACTGCGCCCACGTCATACAGACAGCCCAGAACCAGCTTGACGGTCGCCTCTTCCCGATGAAACAACTGCTCCAGCAGAAACAGCACGTCATACATCCGCTGCTTTTCGCGCTGAATTTCTTCGGGCGACTTGGGCACCTCAGCCAATTTTGCAGAAGCGTTAGTTTTTGTCATCAGAAGCCCCCATTGGGCGATCGCTCATGTTTCCAAAATTTTGGGCAGACTCGCGAACAGCTAATCTAGCGCAACCAGCCTATGGCTTGCCTGATGCATCAGCGCTACTCACCAGTATGCCCAATTTCAGTATGCTTGGGCGGTTCTGATTTTTCCTCGACCCGACGATACAGCAAGGGGTTGACCGCGCTCTCACAAAAGGCAGAAATTCAGCCAATTCACCTCGCCTGTCCTAAACCTTGGGGCTGAAGACCTAGCGGGCGCGGGCGATCACCGTGCGGTGGCGCGGCGTGTTGCAGGTGATGATGGGCGGCTCGAAGCCTGCTTCGACTAGGGCTTGCTCCAGATCGAGCGAAAAGTATTGATCCAGGTATGGCTCGGTGCTTTTAAGCAAGGTCAAAATGTAGGGCGGCATCTTGGCGTAGATGTCCGAGCGGGGGTTCATGTCCATCAGGGCAAACGTGCCGCCGGGCCGCAGCACGCGCCGCGCCTCCTGCAAAATCTGCACTGCCGCAGACTGGGGCAGTTCATGGAAAATCAAAAACGCAGACACCAGATCGAAGGAGGCATCGGGCAAGCCCGTCTCTTCTGCGGCGGCGTGCAGCCAGCGGGGCGCAGGCGCGTCGGGTTTTGGCCCCATGACTTGCAGCGTGTGCAGGCTGCTGGGCTGGCGACCCGTGCGGGCCCGGTGGCGGGCGATCGCCAAAAAGTAGGGCGACAGATCCACCCCCGTCAGCGCTGCCTGCGGGTAGCGGGATTGCAGCGCAAAGGTACTCATGCCCACGCTGCATCCCAAATCGAGAATATCTTGGGGATTTTCGGGGCCCTGCTCCTTTAGGATGTCCAAAAAGCTCTGACGCAGCCGCGTATCACCCTCTGCGCCGCCATCGGGCCAGATGCGGGCATGAACCGCGTGGGCGGCTACTTCCACCTCCATTGCAGGCTCCCAGCCCAGGTTGCCCTCTTCGTAGGCGTGAAAGGAACAGCAATAATAGTCGGGATAAACCAGGTCGGGATTTTGCACCGCCGCCAAGTCTTCTTCCCAGGCGGGCGAAAAGGCCGCGTCTTCGCCCCGCGTCCGCAGCGCTTGCACCTCTTGCCGCCAGTACACGCCGATCGCCTCCGCCCGCTTGATCATCATGTTGCGGGCATTGTGCTTGGCCAACAGCGCCAGGGGCTTGATGGACAAGATCACATTGACTAGCCGTGAAGTCAGCGGCAGCGGGGCAGATTGTGAAGAAAGAGCAGCAGTCATGGACTAAACCTGTGATGTGACCAACGAGATTACTAAGCTGGATTGCTAAACCGTGGATACTAAGCCCCAGATCAACACTGGCTAACGCCATCCCAGGTAAAATTTTAGTCTCAAATGCACTGCAAATACAGCATGGCTCCGCACCGCAAATTGGCGCTTCACGGGCGATCGCCCCAATGCCAAAACCATGCTTTAGCGAACTATCCCATAGGGCAAGTTTCCATTAAACTCTTATCAGGATTTGCATGGTAGCACTCGACACCAGCGGCAACACCACATCAGCAGGGACATCTGCCCACTATGCCCTCTTCTGTTTCTGTCTGCATTCCCACCTATCGCCGCCCCGATCTGGTGTGCGAAGCGGTGAGGTCTGCGCTAGAGCAAGGGTATCCCAACCTGGAAGTTTGGGTGAGCGACGATTCTCCTGATGACCTGACGGAGCAAGCGCTGGCAGGCTGGATTGCCAACCAAAAGGTGCGCTACGTCCACAACAAGCCCGCACTCCGCCAGGCCAGGAACGTCAGCCAGCTTTTTCATCTGGCAACGGGCGACCTGCTGATCCTGCTCCATGACGATGATCTACTCGTGCCGGGGGCGATCGCCAAACTTGCGGCTTGCTTCGAGGCCGATCCGTCCATCAGCGCAGCGTTTGGTAAACAGTATTGGATGGATCACCAGGGTCGTGTAGATCCGGCTGCCTCCGTAGCTCTAAACGCGAAATACCGACGAGTCGCGGCGCGGGCAGGGCGACAATCTTGCCCGATGGAGTCGGCGCTGGTGGCGCAGTTTCCCAATGACGGATTTATGGTGAAAACGGCGATCGCCCGTCAGGTCGGCTATCGCGATCGGGCCGAGGTGGGCAGCGCCTGCGACCTCGACTTTGGGCTGCGGCTGGCGGCTGTATCCGAAGCGTTCTATTTCCTAAACGAATACACAGCCAGCTACCGCGCCACAGACGCATCCATCACTGCCACCCAAAACTATACGCACCTCACCTATGATCTGCTGCGGCGAGTGAAGTTGCCGATCGACCTAGAGCCAGTCCGCCTGGTGCAGTTGCAAAAATACGCCACCCCAGCGGTCAACTGCTGGCTCTCCCTGGGCGATCGCCTCTCTGCATTTCAAGTCTATTGCTCGGCGGGCTATGGCTGGCGCAACCGCCTCTCGCTCAAGGGGCTAGCACAGGGAGCGCTACTACTCTGCCCGCCAGCCCTAAGCCAGCGACTCGTGGCACGTCTACGGGGACTACGAGACTTGCTTACCCACAGCCTGCCCTCTCCCTCTCTAGCCCGGAAGAGCTAGAGCATCAGTGAGATGCCTGAATCAACCATCCATCCAGACTGCTGCCATTCGCAGCGTCAATCTTTAACCAGAATCTTCAAGTCCTCAATCATCAGCGCCAGCAAATTCACGCTGTCGATCTCTGTCGCCACCCAGGCGTTTGCACCCGGTTTGACCTTGTGGCGATTGTCCAGCAGCGTCTTGCCCCGCGTCCATTGACCCAGAATCTCAATTTCCACCTGCCCCCGGCGAAAGCGCAGCGTTTCAGGATAGAACAAATACGCCAGCGTCGAGGCATCGTGTACCAAAAAGCCCTGCTGCCCTTCGGTTTCGCGAAACGCCAGCGCCGTGCCCACCATGAATTTGCACAAGCCCACCACAAATTTAGAAATCGGGCTGGTTGGCGCGACCTCCATTACCTGCTCTGCCATCGCTGGCGTAAACACCACATGGCGCGTCACGTCCAGCGGCAGCACGATCAGATTGTCGCAGGTCGCAAAGACCAACTGCGCCGCCTCTGGGTCGTAGGCAATGTTGAATTCGGCTTCCGGCGTGATGTTACCTGGTGCCACAAACGCGCCGCCCATGATCACAATTTCCTTCGCCAGCTTCAGCACACCGGGCGACTTTTTTTCGGCGGCGGCTAGATTGGTGAGCGGGCCAATGGCGATGATCGTGATTTCTCCTGGAGCCTGCTTCAGTTTTTCGATTAGCACCTCGTCCGAATAGCGGGCGGCTTCGTAGCTCTGGGCGGGTTCCGGCAGCGTGTGCGACAGGTTGCCCATGCCGTCTGCGCCGTGGATATCGCCCGCATCTTCGGCATCACCCTCCGAGCCGCCAATCACGCCCCGCGCCACCTCGATCGACTCATAGCCGCACAGCGCCAGCAGCTTTGCCGCCGCCGCAAAGGTCAGCCGTGCGTGGACGTTACCATCCACTGCGGTCACGGCCACAAGTTCTGCGAGTCCCTGTTTAACCAAGCTCAGCAGCCAGAGAAATGCGAGGCTGTCGTCGCCGCCGGGGTCGGTGTCTAGAATCAGCTTGGGGGTGGAGGTTGCCATAGGGGTTCAGAAGGATTCCAAAACTTATGTGAGACCGTATGCCCGTGGGATAGTTTCGACTGCGTTGCATTGATGCAACGCCAAGTTTGACTCCAAACCTACCAGAATTGCTCTGAGAGTTTTGTTGATCCACGGAAGTTTTTTAGGTTTTGGATTTTGGATTTCGGATTTTGGATTTCGGCTGTTGACGATTGTTGACGATAGTCATGGGAAAGTTTGAACTATTCATCTCCAATCCCTGGGTTAAGTTTTGCGATCGCCCATAGTCATCCAGCAAAACCCTGGCGTAACGTGTGGACAGCCTGGATTCAAGCCTGGATTCAGCAGTTCACCCAGCATTCACCCAGCATTTGAGGCAATTGCCCTATGCCCCGCCCCTCTGTGGTTTTGCCTTGCGATGACGGCGATCGCCATTTAACCAGGGCGATCGCCCCCGTGCGTCAGCTAGCCGCCCCCGATTTTGAAGGGCTGGTGCGAGATGACCGATCGACGGGCAGTTCGCTGGAGCGCGACCAGGGTTGTGCTGCACCGGCTCGACAGGGGCGTAGGACGACAGTCTACGGCGGCGCGGCGGCAGCTAGAACCGCAGCAGCAATGCTGGCCACGCTCTTGCTGCTGGGGTCAGGTTTCAACCAGTCCGCGCTGGCCCAATCGGCCTCCCAGACCGTGCAGCCCGGCCGCAACACCCGCGTCACGCGCCAGGGCAATCGGCTGGATATCTCCGGCGGGCGGCGATCGCGCGATGGTCGCAACCTGTTCCACACCTTCCGCCAGTTTGGGCTGAGCCAGGGCGAAATTGCCAATTTTCTATCCACGCGGGAGGTTCGCAACATCCTCGCCCGCGTCAATGGCGGCAGCGCCTCACTGATCGACGGCATTCTGCGCGTATCGGGCAGCAATGCCAATCTGTACTTGATGAATCCGGCAGGCGTGATTTTTGGGCGCAATGCACGGCTGGATCTAGCAGGTTCCTTTACCGCCACCACTGCCAGCGGCATTGGCTTTGCCAACGGCTGGTTTAGCGCTGTGGGCGATGCAGACTATGACACGCTAATCGGCAATCCGCAAAATTTTGCCTTTGCGATCGCCCAGCCAGGAGCCGTTGTGAATGCAGGCGATTTAGCCGTTGCGCCAGGCAACCACCTGACCCTGCTGGGCGGCACCGTGGCTAATACTGGCACCCTTTCTGCGCCAGAGGGAACCGTCACGCTGGCCAGCGTGCCCGGCCAAAACCGCGTGCGGATCAGCCAGACGGGCAGCCTGCTCAGCCTAGAGGTTCAGCCCAGCGCCTTTCGCAATGGCCCCAACCCGCTGCCCTTGACCCCCGCCAGCCTGCCCGCACTGCTGACGGGCGGCAACGTGACCCACGCCACCGGGCTGGCGGTCAACCCCGACGGCTCGGTATCTCTGACGGGTTCGGGGCTGCCGCTGCCCGCCGATCCGGGCACCACGATCGTCAGCGGGCGGCTGGATGCCAGTTCCCCCAGCAGTACCGGCGGCGCGGTAAATGTGCTGGGCGATCGCCTCGCAGTCGTCAATGCCGAAATCAATACCAGCGGCGCGACGGGCGGCGGGCCGATCCAGGTGGGCGGCGGCTATCAGGGACGCGGTTCTGTGCCCAACGCCCGCCGCACCTACGTCAGCGCCGACTCCAGTCTGAATGCCAGTGCGATCGCCACAGGCCACGGCGGCCCAGTCGTCATCTGGTCAGACGAGGCCACCGCCTTTTCGGGAACCATTAGCACTAGAGGCGGCAGTCAGGGTGGCAACGGCGGTCTGGTAGAAGTGTCTGGCAAACTCAGCCTGGGGTTTGACGGCACGGTGGATACCAGTGCGCCCAACGGTCAGGCGGGAACGCTGCTGCTCGATCCATTCAACATTACTATCAGCGACCTGCCCAACTCTCCGGGGGTCGGTGCGGCGCTGCCAGACATTTTTGCTGATGAGTTTCCAAACCAAACCATCAACGTTTCAGCAGATTCGCTGCTCAATTTTGGCGGCGATATTATCCTGCAAGCCACCAACGACATCACCATCATCGACGGGCTGGATTTGTTCCTGAGCGATACGGGAGGCGTTGGCACGATTCAGTTCGTTGCGGATGCAGATAACAACGGCGCAGGCAGTTTCAGCATGGGCACAAACAATACCCTGACAACGGGGGGACGCAATTTGCTGATTTCTGGTGCATCGATTCGAGCCGGGAATCTCGACACAGGCGGATTTCTCTTTGAAACTACAGGCCAAATCAGCCTGCGGGCACCAGGCGACATTACCGCAGCACGGCTGAGTACGCAGAACTCGCTTGGCTTTGGCGCGGGCCCGGTAAACGTCATCAGCGAGCTAGGCAATGTCTCCGTCGAGTCAATCGATACTCGCAGTATCCCAGGGCCCGAAATTCCGTCTGCTGAGGGCGCGGGTGGCAATGTCACGCTGAGGGGCGATCGCATCCAGGTGACGGGCATTATTGCCGATGCGAACCTCCCTGCACCAACCAGCATTGCCACCCAGGGTAGCAACCCCCTCAATAATGGCACCATTACCATTACCCACGCAGGCGGCCCCGATAATTTCGATTTTGTGGTGGGTGCAGCGGGAACCCCCAACGGCACTCGTGGCAGCCTCTCGACTGGGATTAGCAGCATCAGCAACGACCAGTTCCCGGTCGAGTTCAACGGCAGCATCAACACAGCCACTCCTGGAATCACGATTAGTTCTGTCAACAGTGCCCCGACGCTCGACATTCTCAATTTCGACCAGGGATCGGGACAGCAGGGGCAAACGATTCGGATTTTGGTTAACAATCTAGGATTGTCGGGGAGTGATGCTGACCGAGATACGATTGGTTTTCAAATTGCGGCGATCGCCCCCGGAGTCAGCATCACCCGCGACGGGTCGCCCGTCGGGGTGGGAACCGTGATCAGCCCCAGCGACAGTCTAGACGTGACGCTGCCCAACACAGGCAATGACCTGACTTTTCTGCTAGACGTGTTTAGCGTCGTTGCAACCGACCCCAATGGCCAGGGCGGTGTCCTCAGTCGCTCCCCCGCTCGCCCGGTGCAGGTCAGCGTCCAACCCAGGTCGAATAATGGCGGTGGTAACGGCGGCGGCAATGGTGGCGGTAACGGCGGCGGTAACGGCGGCAGTAACGGCGGCGGTACGGTGCGTCCGCCTCAGCGCAACAGTACTGACAATGAATTCAACGAGGGCGAGGACGACTTTGGGGACGACTTTGAGGATATTGGCGTAATTGGTGACCCCTGGTTTCCCTCCATTGAACCCGATATCTACTACTTTGAAGATGAATTTAGCAGCGAGTTCATTGAGTTCTTGGGGCTAGAGGCAACGCGGCCGCTGTCGCTGGCAGATGGACGGGCGATCGCCTACGCCATTGAACAAGTCACCGGAGTCCGCCCTGGTTTCGTCTATATCAGCTTTGTGCCGCCCCAGTCGGGCCTACTGCGCGAAAGCGTGCCGCCTCAAGACACCGATCAGCTTGAGCTAGTGGTCGTCACGTCGCAAAACACCCTGATTCGCAAGCGCGTCGAAGGCGCAACTCGGGCCCAGGTGATGGCGATCGCCCAGGAATTTCGCAACGAAGTCACCAATCCCGCAAACGTGCTGAACACCCGCTACCTGCAATCCTCCCAGCAGCTATATCAATGGTTTGTCGCGCCCATCAAAGCCGAGCTAGACGAGCGCGAAGTCGAAAACCTGGTATTCTTGCCGCCCGCCGGGCTGAGAGCCTTGCCCTACGCCGCGCTCCACGACGGCGAACAGTTCCTAGTGGAGCAATACAGTGTCGGCCTCATGCCCAGCCTCAGCCTCACCGACACGCGCTACGTCGATATTCGCAACACCCAAATGCTGGCAATGGGCGTGTCCAAAAGCACACAGGGTCAATCCCCCCTGCCATCGGTGCCCATCGAGCTAAACGCGCTGGTGCTAAAGCTCTGGCGCGGGCAGATTTTTCTAGACGAGCGCAGCACCCTGGCCAACCTCCGCGCCGCCCGCCAGCAGCAGCCCTTCGGCATCATTCACCTCGCCACCCACGCCGACTTTGTGGCGGGCAACATCGGCGCGTCCTACATCCAGTTCTGGGATGAGCGACTGGGGCTGGATCAGGTGAAACAACTCGGCTGGAACGACCCACCTGTGGAAATGCTGGTGCTGAGCGCCTGCCGTACCGCGTTGGGCAATGAACAAGCCGAACTGGGCTTTGCCGGACTGGCCGTGCAAACGGGCGTAAAGACCGTCGTCGCCAGCCTGTGGTACGTCAGCGATGCTGCCACCACTGCCCTGATGACCCGCTTTTATGAAAACCTGGCCACCTCTCCGATTAAAGCCGAGGCACTGCGTCAGGCTCAAGTCGCGATGGCGCGGGGCGAAGTGGGCATCGACGAAGCGGGTCGCCTGCGCGGGTTGGGCAGAGTCGGCGACCTAATCTTACCTGCTAGCAGCAGTAGCGAACTGCGCGGGCAAGCCCTGTCTCATCCCTACTATTGGGCTGCCTTTACGATGATTGGCAATCCCTGGTAGACGCAGGAGTAAAAGCAGGATTTGCAGCAGCATGATTGCGCTAGTTTTGCTTCAGGCTGCGCGGCAAAGTTGGCGTCGGTTTACTATTACGGCGAATCATTGTAAATTGCTGCAACGGGGCTAGCTCGATACCCCGCTCATAGCACTTGCCCTGAATATTTCGCCGTAGATCGGACTCGATCATCTCGTCATCGCGGAAGTTATTCGTAAACACATTGATTTCGTAAATCACACCCTGATCTGCAAACTCAATGTTCCGCACAAACGGCTCTGGTTCGGGCAATACGTCCTTCGTTTCTTTGGCTGCCTCAACCAAAATTTCGTAGGCAACTTGCCAGGGCACGTCATATCGGAAACCAACTTCCACAAACACCATTGGCGGCTCGTCTTCTTCGTCTCTCATCGACCCGCCCTGACGAAAATTAGTCACCGTCGTACCCAGCACTTCTGCGTTGGGAATGCTGGCGTAATAGTTTTTGTCAGTGAGAATTCGAGTCACCAATAGCCCTTTTTCAACCACCGTTCCCGCCACGTCACCAATTTCCACTTCGTCACCGAGCTTAAACGCGCGAGTATAGGTCAACAAGATGCCCGCGATGATGTTAGCAATGGCGGAACTAGAACCCAGCGAAATCAGAATCCCCAAGAAGATTGAAATGCCCTGAAAAGCATCGCTGCCTGCCCCTGGCAAATAGGGAAATGCAATGACTGCGAACAGCGCTAGGATGAGGATTTGGGCAATGCGCTCGGTGGGAACCGCCCAATCTCGATCGAAGCCTGGAATGCTGAGATCTCCCTTGTCTATTTCAGAGAAGACAAACCTGGAGAATCGCATTAAATAGATGGCTGCGTATCCTAAGATGACCAGAAAAATCAGCTTGGGCAGGTATCCCAGAAAGCCAAAAAATAGCTGGCTAAAAACCGAAAAAATAGACGAGAAGATGCCGATTGAAACGGATTGGGTTGCCGGAAAAAACGAAAGAACCGTGTTGATAAAAATTGAGATCAGTGTCAGCAGCGCCACGATTCTGAGCAGCCCAGAAAACCGAATTAGATAGTTGGTTGCTTGCTGTGCTGACAGAAGTTCGCGGCTACCCAAGCGCAGGGTGCGAATGCGAAATCGGTCGGAAGATTCTATTTTTTGATCAATCCCCTTGAATAGACGATTAATCAGAGAGAACAGCAGCGCAAAAATGAGCGTGGCGATCGCCGTTTTGCCGAGTCCTGCTAGTAGCTTTTGGGGCGATCGCGTATTGCGATACTCAATCACACCGTCTTTAATTTCTTCGAGATGTCGTCGTGCCAGGGCTTCTCGCGGCATCTCGGCAACATTTGCATCTGCCTGGGTAACCGCCAGCAGCAGCTCTTCCCCTGCCAGAATTTGAGTCACCCCATTGTTGGGCAGGTCATTTAGCCGAAAGTCTTCTAGCGGAATCTGGGAGTTTGTTGCCGCCGCCCGGATTGCTCTGGAGGCTTCGGCGGCTCGTTCGGCGCGGGATTTTGTGCCAATTGAGGCTTCCACGTTAAACAGAGGTTTGCCACCTAGGGTGACGGCTGCACCCTGAGTCGTTCTAGCTGCATCCTGCGGCTCAGACTGCGACTCGTCCGCAGGTTCCTCTGCTCTCGGCTCTGAGCGGGGTGCAAAGATTTCTAGACCATCAATCTCTAGCGCGTGGCTCGGTGCATCAATCAGATGAACAGGCGCAACCTGGCTACCAGCCAGCAAACCACTAGCCAACAAACTGGGGCCAGCAACCCAAAGCAGCGTTAGAAACACAATGCCCAAGGCTTGCAGCCCAGATCTAATCCAGGGAGATCGGGCGTGCGATCGCCCATTCCATGAACCCATTTTCCTAGAAGCTCGCCAGGGTTTCTTCCTTGAAGTCAATTTTTGAAACAAGCTCAAATTTCGCATCTGAATCACATTTTGACAAAACAACCAGGCTGTAAATTTCAGAAAAGCATCCTAAAAAAACTAAGGATAAAAATAACTTCAACCCAGACTAAAACAACCTAAAACAACACAGCCTAAAACTTTGATAAAAATATCATCTTTAGCCACACCCTATGCAATATATCCTATGCAACATATGCAACATAAAGCCAGTCTTCGGAACCTTCCAAGCCGCCCTGAAGTGTTGGCTGGATTACACAATCACTCACAGATTGCGCGTTTAGGGATGCCCTGAGTCACGTCTGGGTTCAGTTTTTGTAGTGTATCAAGTTATTATGCCGCGCGATCGCCTTCTGCCAATTTTACTAACCGCGTTGACCAGTCTTTTGTTTGCAGGCAGCTTCATTGCTGGGAAATATACAACGGTTGAACTCAGACCCATTTTGACTACCTTACTGCGTTACCTGATTGCCCTAGTCTTTCTCTTCAGCCTGTTGATTCACCGCAAACAATCATCACTGCTTGTGCAAAAAAAGGATGTTTTCCTGCTCGCATTGCTGGGCTTATTCGGCGTGGTCGGCTATCCTATCATTTCTTCTTCTTCTTTCTCAGCCTGCGATATACGGCGATCGCCAACACTGCCATCATCCACGCCTTCAATCCTGTCATCACGGGCATCGCGGCGGCGCTGTTGATTCGAGAAAGGCTGACGCTGCAAAACTACTTTGGCGGGGCGATATTGCTCCGCAACGCTGGCGCGATCGCCCTAGTGGGTGTGCTGGCGCTGCGGCTCAAAGGCAACCTCGGCAACTTGGTCGGGCTGCAAATCAACCGGGGCAATAGGCCGGGGCAATAGGCTCTCGCCTTGAAATCTCGATCAGGCGGCTGACTGGCGAAACTGCCCCGTGCCCCGCAGCGCATCCAGAAACACAAACACGGCGGGCGGATGCAGCACGTTTGCCAAGACCGCAGCGCCGATCACCCGCTCTAGCGGCACTGGGAGCGATCGCACCTGCACGCCATCTGGAATCGGCAGCGCCGCCAAGCGGGGCAAAATCGCCGCCCCCAAGCCCTGCGCCACCATGCTGACGATTGTGGAATCTTCTTTGACCTCGTAGGCGACCCGCAGCGTCTGCCCCCAGCGCTCCCAGTGATCGCGCACGGCAGAGGTACATTCGGCGTAGTTGTAGAGAATAAACGACATCCGCGACAGCGCCTCCCAAGTGAGCGGATCTGGCACGGGTTGGCGGCCCGGCGGCAGCAGCACCACAAACTCATCTCGCCCGATTTCCCAGGTGTCGAACTCCTCAGAACGAGGCAGTGGCACTAGCCCGATATCCACTGCCCCTTCCCGGAGAGCCTGCTCTACTGCCAGCGGGTCGTCTTCCGTCAGCGTTACTTCAATCTGGGGAAAGCGCTGGCAAAACTGGGCAATTCGCGGCGGCAGCAGGTGGGTCGCCGCACTGCGAAAAGAAGCCAGCCGCACGCGCCCGCCCTGCAACCCCCGCGCCAGGTTCACTTCATAGTCAATCCGTTCTCGCGCCTGCAAAATCTGCTGCGCCTGCACCAGCACCCGCTCACCCAGCTGCGTCGGGTGTGCCCCAAACCGGCCGCGGGTGAGCAGGGACACGCCCAATTCCTCCTCCAGCGCGGCGATCGCCCGACTCACAGAAGATTGCGACACATCCAGACGAAGCGCTGCGGTCGAAAAGCTGCCCAGTTCGGCCACTGCTACAAACACGCGCAACTGGTCAATGTTCATAAAAACTGCCCACCGAGCTACCCCTAATCTGACACACGGCGAAACGGTATAGCACGGAAAATCTGACACATCCATCCGCTTTTTGCATAGATGCAACCCGCCTTAAGTTTTGTATCTGGCAAAAGCCCCGCGCTAGGGTAGCCAAAAAGCAGCATTGCACAGCTATCCCCCTTTCCCGCCAATCCACCATGTTTGATCTGATTTCCTACCGCAAATTCCGCGACACACCCAGCGTTCGGTTTTTCGACATCACCATTGCCAATTCCAACGCCCGCGACCTCGTGTTTCATGAGGGCCCCGCCGTCAGTCCCAATAACAGCGACGACGGACACTGGCAGTTTTATATGCACCCCAACCAGGAAGACAACCTGCTGGCGCTGTCGGGGGGTCGCACGTTCTATCTGGTGAACTTTTCCTGGGATTACCCATTCCATATCGTGCGGCTAGAGGCCAACGGCAAGATTCTGCGGATTCCGCCAGGGACGTTTCACCGCTCGGTGTCCGATCCCAACGGCTCCCTCGTGCTAAACCAGGCCGTGCGAACCGCCGCCGCGACAGTGGAAAGCGAGTTTCGAGTCTACAACAGCGGCGAGATTCCCCGGCTGCTGCGCGTTACGTCGCAGTCTGCGCCACCCCCAAAAATGCACGGCTTTGACCGGGTACAACTGCGGGTCGCCTAGTCTGAAGAACACAATCTCTTCTGGACCACAAGGTTTGGGCGGCACGGTTCGAGAGTTTTGACTAAGGGCGATCGCGGCTGATGTGCTGCCCGTGGATATTGACCATGTAGGGCACGATGTAGGTGAACAGAGCCGCAGCCCAGCGATCGCCACTCATCCTCCGGTTCACAATCGCTGCGCCGTGGTTGATGATCAGCAAAATGGAGCCGACCGTGAGCGCGACTTTAATCGCCGTCGGCGCAAGCTGTGGGTCGAGCAGGCTCCGCCCGTAGGCTTTGAGCGATCGCACTAGCGAATTAGAGGCAGGTTTCACAGGTCAGTTGCGTCGGCATTGACGCTCAAACACGTTGACCTGATTGAACCAGCCTCAGGTCATCAGTTCGCTATGCACTGATACCAAATGCTCAGCCAGTTTGCTGAGGCGCGATTCTAGGTCGTTTTTGCGGGTCACCAGTTGGCGCACCTTCTGGCAGCGGGCGATCGCCAGACTCACCTGGGGCACACGCTCCGGCGGGCACTCCCGCGACCACACCTTGCCGTCTGCATCCAGCCCACAGAGCCGATAGCCCGCTCGCGGCGACTTGTGAATCATGCCATCGGGTGCAGCGTCGCAAATCGTTTCCACATAGCCCATCAGCGCGTCGATTTCTGCATGGCGGATGAACTCGGCCTCTGGCGGCGGCGGGGTGGTGGGCTGCGACTCTAGCCAGCCGTCGATAATCGGCCCTTCCATGTGCAATTCTTGAATTTCAAGCTGGAGCCGCTGGAGTTCTCGCTGCCAGCTTAGCAGCGTACCCTCAATCTCCCGCAAAATGCCCAGCGCCAGAGCAGGGTCCGTGGCGTGGCGCGGCGCGGCCAGGGGCGCAAAAGGAAAGCCCGGCAGGTCAGGCGTAGCAGGCGCGGCGGGTGATGAACTGGTTTGAGCAAGGGTCGGGGAAATGGGCGCAGACCCGCTTGAGGAGGCGTTTGGGGACACAGCGGGCGCAAGTCCCTGGGAAAGGCGGGGAGAAATGGTATGAGAAACCGTCGGCGCAACAGCTTGGGGGCTGGGGGCCACAGCGGGGCGATATGGCTCCGCAACGCCAGCGTGCCCCCCCTGTGATGCAGGCGGGAGTTTGCCGCCAAACGGCAGTTCTAGCAGCACGGGCGCGGCGGGCTGGGTTGCAGGTTGCGCCACCGATTGCACTACAGACTGCGCCACCGATTGCGCCACCGATTGCGTTTCTGGGGAAACCGTGGACTGTGCCCCTGGCCGATCCGCTCGTGGTTCTGCCTCTGGCAGCGTGTCGAGATGATTCAGCGTGGCTTCGATCCGTTGCAGTCCAGATTTCATGATGGGCGGGGGGAAAGCGGCTGTCGCCATTCTATCGAGGAATTTTGGCAACGGAATATGCTAGAAAGATTCTTCGCAACGTTTGCGCCCTTTTTCTCGCGTTTTTCCCTTCCTCTCACCGTAGAGAATATGCCCATTACGCTGATCACGGGCCCTTCTCGCTCCGGCAAGAGCGAATGGGCAGAGCATTTAGCGCGATCGCGCTCCGGTTCCGTGATCTATGTTGCCACTGCCCAACGCCGCGCCGACGATGCCGAGTGGCAGGCCCGCATCGATCAGCATCAGCAGCGTCGCCCCGCCGACTGGACGTGCCTTGAGGAACCCGTAAACCTTGCTGCCCTGCTGGCGACTGCCGCTGCTGGCGAGTGCTGGCTGGTGGATGCCCTGGGAACCTGGCTGGCAAATGTGCTAGAGCAAGACGAAGACACCTGGCAGAGTACGGTTGCCACGCTGCTGGCTGTGCTGCGATCTAGCCCTGCGGATCTGATCTTGGTGGCGGAAGAGACGGGCTGGGGCGTGGTGCCGGCCTATCCGCTGGGGCGTATCTTCCGCGATCGCCTTGGTTCTCTGACCCGCCGCATCGGGGCGATCGCCCAGTCGGTCTATCTGGTCATGGGCGGCTACGCGCTGGATCTGACGCAGCTTGGGGTGCGGCTGCCGGAGCCTGACAGGGCGACTGAGTGATCGTTAGCCAGAGTATCAGCAGGAGCATCCCAAAAACCTTAAGAAACGCTTCGGTTTTACGCACCCTGTCGCCTGATGGATGCCGATAGGATGGACATATAGAGACAATGCAATTAAGGCAATTTGAGTCGCAGGCTACTTCATCCAGTCGGGGCGATCGCAGTTTCAAGGACTTTGCCCCAGGAGGGCGGTATGGCTTCTCTCGATCAGGTTAGAGATTACTTGGGTTCCTGGTTTCAGCTTGGCAAGCGGGTGATTCTGCCGGGCAACGCAGAGCCGCTGCTGCCCAAAACCGTGTTGCAGGGCGATCGCTACAGCTACGACTTTGCCCTCGCTTGGAACATCCTGATGCAGCATGACCTGTCGCAGTGCTACCTAGAAGGCACGACGCAGAGCATTGCCGACCTGCTCTCGCCCGCCTGGGTGATTGAGTCCTGCGCCCGCTGCAATATGCCCGTGCCGATGCTGGATCTGGGACAGCGCAAGGAGCTTTCCTGCCCCTGCTCCGATCTAGAACTGTGGCCCAATATGGATCTGCCCGCGCCGCGATCGCCCGTCAGCAGCCAGGAACAGCTTGAGCAAATCCGCGATCGCCTGCGGCAAAACACTCCAAAATCCCGCCATTAGCGTTTCTTTGCTCTCGATCGATTGAGAGATGCAGGAAAAATCCGATAGGATTGCCCGAAACCAATGTCTTCCCCTGCGGCTCCTCCCCCTGCCACTTATTTTCCGTTTGCCGATGGACGCTGGCAGATGCGGCTGGGGTTGCGATCGCTCTCTCTCGACCACTGGATAGAAATCGACGACCAGTACGAACGCTATTTGCAACGGAAGCGCGAACTGCTGAGTGAACGCCATGCAGAGGTCTTTGCCGCACTCCCCGGCAGCGAAGCAGCCCAGCAAGAAGTCTTGAATTTACTGGCTGATCATTTGCCCCGGCGATTTCCCCAAGGGTTTACCCGGATGGGCGATCGCCTAATCAATCACCTCACCGGCGAAACCTGGACCGTGGGCGAGGGGGGCGATATGGCTCCGCAATCCGGGCGCGAGTGCCCGCTGGATCTGGCGGGGCGCTGGGTGCAGGAAGATCTCCTGGTGCTGCTGCCGTCGGCGGAGGGAACCTATCGCCTGGTGGCAGGATCGCTCTGCTTTCCGCTCTACTGGCGCTTGGCCGATAAGCTGGGGCATCCGCTGGGGCAGATTCATGCGCCCGTTCCTGGCTATGACAAGACGCTGGAGCGGCCGATGGATAACTTCTTTGCGCGGCTCCAGCCCGATCATCCCGGCTATCGGTTTAACTGGAGCATCGTTGATACGCCGGAGCTATTTCTGGGCGTTCAGCGGAGCCATCCGGTTCCAACCGACATCACGCCGGACAACGCGGGCGATCGCCTGTGGATTCGGGTGGAACGACAGACGGTGCGGCGCTTGCCCCAGAGCGGCGGCGTGCTGTTCACGGTACGCACCTATACCTATCCACTGGCGAGGTTGCAGCAATATCCAGAAGCGGCGGCGGGGCTGGTCAGGGCGATCGCCCAGATTCCGCCCGATATGCAGCGCTACAAGAGCCTCGCGCCGATCCGTCCAGCCATCGAGGGCTATCTACAGGGCAATCGTTGGGGATGGCAGATTCGTCCAGCGCAAGCAGCAGATATCGAGGCCCTGTTTGATATCCGCACCAGCGTTGTGGAAAACCACCAGTCCCGTGAGGAAATTGCCGCGCTGGGCATTACGCCAGCCTCCGTCGCGCACATGCTAGACACCGACTGCTGCGCTTGGGTTGCCGAAATGAATGCTGAGGTGAATCCAGGCAGCCCAGACTTGCCCGCGCACGGTTTAGCCGGATTTGCCATTGCCAATGCCACTGAGAAAACGATCTTTGGGCTGTTTGTGCTGCCAGCCTATGAAGGACGCGGCATTGGGCGATCGCTCTTGCAGGCAGCCGAAGACTGGCTCTGGTTGGCAGGATGCGAGGAAATCTGGCTGGTGACGGGCAACGACCCAACCCTGCGGGCCTACGGATTTTACCTGCACCTGGGCTGGACGGCGGTGGGGGTTGAAAGGGCGGGCGAGTTTCAGGGCGAAATGCGGTTCATCAAGCGTTCTCCTGCTCAGGCTGCGCTACCGGAGCGAGATCTCTCGTCGGAAGCGCTTTCGTCATAAAGGCGCTGTTGGGATCATCCGCATAGTCGGCAAAGGGGCCGCACGGCTCGAACCCGTAGCGGGCATAGAGCGATCGCGCCGCAGCAAATTCCGCCAGTGCCCCCGTTTCCAAATACAGACGGCCATAGCCCCGCCGCTCTGCTTCCGCGAGAATATGCTCCAGCAGTTTTGAGGCAACGCCCTTACGACGATATGCCTGAACCGTCCGCATGGACTTGATTTCACCGCTGGTGGCATCCAAGTGCCTGAGTGCGCCACAGCCCACCAGTTCGTCTCCCTGCCACGCGCTCCAGAAAGTGATGTCGGGCGATTGCAGCCGTTCCAGATCCAGCGCATGGATACTCCCTGGCGGCGTAATTTCATGCATATTCGCCAGATGCTCCCGCAACAGCGCTGCAATTGCTTCTCCCGTTAGATCATCTTCCCGAATTTGCACCGATTTCATTGGCCCGCTGGATGACGATTGTTTCTGAGTGTAGTCATCGGTAGCCGTAAATGCAAAACGCAAACCCCTCACCCGTCTGTCGTTTCCGTGGAGTCGTTTCCGTGAATCAGCGAGCGTTTTACCATGTTCCTAACCCCTAGCGCTTCCAAGCCCTCCCATGCGGCACACCCAGATTCAGCAGTTTGTCGTTTCGGCCAGCCAGATGGCAGCCATCGAATCGCGGGTGTTTGCAGCGGGGATGCCCGTGGCGGCGCTGATGGAAAAGGTGGCGGGGCTAATTACCCGGCGCGTGTGTGAGCTGTATCCCGATGCGCGAACGACATTTGGCATCCTGGTCGGGCCGGGGCACAACGGGGGCGACGCGCTGGTGGTAGCGCGGGAGCTGCATTTTCGCGGCTATGATGTGAAACTTTTTGCGCCCTTTGCCAGTCTCAAGGAGCTAACGGCTCACCATGCCCGCTATGCCGCCAGTTTGGGCATTCCCCAGGTGGCGCTGGCTGATTTGGCCGATTGCACCGTGCTGATTGACGGATTGTTTGGCTTTGGGCTGACGCGGCCGCTCTCTGGCGACATCGCCGCCGCTATTGACCAGATCAACACCTGGCAGAAACCTGTGCTGAGCATTGACCTGCCCTCTGGACTGCACACCAACACTGGCGCGGTGCTGGGAACGGCCGTGCGAGCGACGCGCACTTTCTGCCTGGGGCTGTGGAAGCAGGCGTTTTTGCAAGACCAGGGGCAAGACTGGATTGGGCAGGCGGAACTGCTTGATTTTGACCTGCCCTTGGCGGATATTGTCGAGGTGCTGGGAACCCCGCCTGATCTTTGCCGGATCACGCCACAGCGGGCGATCGCCGCTCTACCCATTCCCCGTTCCGTCACGACCCACAAGTACCGCGAGGGGCACTTGCTGCTGGTCTGCGGATCGCGGCAGTATGCGGGGGCGGCCCTGCTGGCGGCCCAGGCGGCCCGGGCCAGCGGCGTGGGGATGCTGTCGGTGGCCGTGCCGGAATCTTTGCGGCTGATGGTGGTGGCGCAGGTGCCGGATGCGCTGGTGTGGGGCTGCGAAGAAACAGAAGGGGGGGCGATCGCCCAGTTGCCTGAAGACCTGAACCTGGCAGACTACACGGCGGTCGCCTGCGGTTGTGGGCTGACCCGCAAGCCAGCGAGCCTGGTCAAGCAACTACTGAAAACACCCACGCCGCTGCTGCTAGATGCCGACGGGCTGAATATTTTGGCGACGCTCGACCCAGTTCCCACGCTGCGGAACCGACCTGCTCCAACCGTCCTCACGCCGCATCCGGGCGAGTTTCGCCGTCTGTTTCCCGATCTGGGGGCAGCGTCGGGAAGGGAGGAACAGGGCGATTCGCAAAACGATCCCTGCGGGAATCGCATCGACGCAGCACGCCGCGCCGCCCAGCAGTCTGGGGCGATCGTGCTGCTGAAGGGCGCAAAAGTGGCGATCGGCACAACCCAGCATCCGGCTGTGTGGCTGAATCCAGACAGCACGCCTGCCCTGGCGCGGGGCGGCAGTGGTGATGTGTTGACGGGGCTTTTGGGGGGGCTGCTGGCCCAGGCAGCACGGCGGCATCTGCCCTTGGAGCCAGTCGTAGCCGCCGCCACCTGGTGGCACGCCGCCGCTGGACGACTCGCCGCCGCCGCCCACAGCGAACTGGGCGCAGATGCCAGCACGCAGATCCGCTATTTGCCGCGGGTATTGCAATCGAACGATTTTGACGATTCTAGCGATTTTGGATTTTAGATTGGCGGTTTTGGATTTTTGGCAAGCTTTTCAGTCCACATGTCTCACGCCCGGCCGTCGGATACCTGCTGCGTGCCCTGCGGTCGCCCGTTCCGTTTAGATTCCTCAAGCGCCGTTCTGTCAAATGCTACACCCTCAAACTGGTTTGCTTCGGCTGTTCCAAAATGCGATGAGGCGGACGCGATTCGCAAAGCGATCCCTGCGGAAATCGCCGCACCCAACCCCACGACATCGGGCGATTCGCGAAGCGATCCCGACGGGAATTGCCCTGACGCTGGCCCTCCTGGGCGGGCTGGCGATGCCGCTGAAGGGTTCGGCAACCCGTCTCTATGCAATGAGTCTCGATGCCCAGCCAGTGGCGGAACCCAGTGCCCGCCCAGCGCCCATCGAACTGGCACAGCGAATCATCATCCGGCGGCGGGGCGATCGCCACGAGCGAGATCCCGACGACTGGCGCGACGATCCCGACTGGTGGGATGACTATCGGCGCGATTCGCGAGGCAATCCCTACAGGAATCGACTGCCCCGCTGCTATCCCGGTTACGATTGCTATCCCCGCTACGACTATCGCCCGCGCCGCCGACCAGAACCGCCCAATCCCCTGCCGCTGGTGTCTACGCAAGACTGCACCGATCTGACCGTGATGGCGCGGCTTTCCTATATGTGGGATGCGGGCAGTTCCCTCAGCGATGCCGTCACCGGAGCGCAACTGGCGGTATGCAGCAGTGGCGGTGTAGCCACTAGCCTGAGCCGCTGGGGAAATGGACAGGTTGCCCGCTTTGGCAACGGCTGGAACTATCCCAACGGCGTGGCGAGTCGGTTTGGATCGTCCTGGCAATATCCCAATGGGCAACTGCTCACCGCTGGCTCGTCCTGGTTTTATCCCAATGGGCGATCGGCCCGGTTTGGCGCAAACTGGTTCACGCCCAGCGGCCGCCCAGTGTCGCAGCAGGAGTTGCTGAGCCTGGCCTGCGGTCAGTTGGGAACCCGGCAGTGTGGCGATCGCCTCCAGCAGGTTCCGGCAAGCTCCGGCTTTTGGTACGACCTGACAGTGATTGAGCTAGCGTGGCTGTCGGGTCGATAATCTGGCTTGCCACACCAGCGCAAAAGCTTCTAGAGTAAGTTACGAAACGGGTGCGGAGTGCGCCAATTTTCTGGATTCCCAACTTCTCACCCGAACTTCTCACCCCAATTTCTCACCCCAACTTCTAACCCCTTGGATCTCACCGCTGGTTCCCAAGCTGACCGTGATCAGGAAAAGGCCATTCGACGGCGATCGCTGCTCAAGGCCCGTCAGACGATGCATCCTGATCTCTGGCGCGAAAAGAGCGATCGCCTCTGTGCCCGGTTGCAAAGCTGGGAGGGATTTGCTCAGGCGCGGACGGTTCTCGCCTACTTCAGCGTGCGCCAAGAGCCTGACCTCAGCCAATTGTTTCATTTGCCCAAGCGTTGGGGCTTTCCCCGCTGTGTTGAAAAGGAAATGGTCTGGCATCGCTGGTCGCCCGATGGAGCCGGGATGCCCCGCGCCTACCCGCTGCAAACGGGCGCGTTTGGCATCCCGGAACCCCATCCCCTGTCGCTCCAGCTCAGCCCCGCAGAGGTAGACCTGATCCTGGTTCCGGCGCTGGCGTGTGACGTGCAAGGCTATCGGCTGGGCTACGGCGGCGGATTTTATGACCGGATGCTGAGTGCGCCCCAGTGGCGCGGCAAACCCACGATCGGCATTGTGTTTGAGTATGCCCGTGTGCCCCGGCTGCCGCGAGATCCCTGGGATCGCCCGCTACACGGCATCTGCACTGAAACAGGGCTATTCCTGGCAGACGGCTAATGGGGCATTCGTTGCGTAGGCAAGCTAAATCCCCTGGGCAGCAAGCTGCTGTTCGGGTAACTCCACCGACTCGGCTACAATCTTGCGGAACTGTTCCCCATCAATGGTTTCCTGCTCCAGCAAAATCTCTACCAGCTTATCTACCAGGGCACGGTTCTCGCGGATGATGCGGCGGGCTTCGCGGTGGCACCGGGTGGCAATATCGCGAACCTGATGATCGATCTTGACGGCAATTTCTTCAGAATATTCCGACCGCGACATTAGATCCCGCCCCAGGAATACTTCATTATTGCCACTTTCGAGCGCAAAGGGGCCCAAATCAGACATGCCGTAACGGGTCACCATTTCACGGGCCAGATCGGCGACCACGCGGATATCGCCGCTGGCTCCAACGGTCACTTCCGAGTCACCAAACACTTCTTCCTCAGCGGCGCGACCGCCCAGCGCGATTGTAATGCGATCGAGCAGCCAAGCGCGAGTGTAGAGGCCGCTGTCGATCATCTCTTCGTTGAAGGTCTGCTGGGCAAAGCCGCCCACGCCGCCGGAGCGGGGAATGATGGTCACTTTGTTCAACGGATCGGAGTTTTTCAGCAGAGTCATCAGCAGCGCATGGCCGACCTCGTGATACGCAATCAGCCGCTTTTTCTTGCTGTCGAGCAGCGGGGTCAGGGTCATGCCCGTGGTGATGCGGTCGATGGCATCGTCGATTTCCAGCGGGGTGATTTCTTCTTTGCGACGGCGGGCCGTGAGGATGGCAGCTTCGTTCAGCAGGTTTGCCAAGTCAGCCCCAGAGAACCCAGGCGTGCGGCGGGCGATCGCCTCTAGCGATACCTCCGGCGACAGCTTCTTGTCGCGGGCGTGGACTTCCAGAATGCCCAACCGACCGTTGTATCCGGGCAAATCGACCTGCACCTGTCGGTCAAAGCGGCCCGGCCGCAGCAGCGCAGAATCCAGCACGTCAGGACGGTTTGTGGCGGCGATGATGATGATGCCCGTGTTGCCCTCAAAGCCATCCATCTCGGTGAGCAACTGGTTTAGGGTCTGCTCCCGTTCGTCGTTGCCGCCGCCGATGCCTGCGCCGCGCTGCCGACCCACTGCGTCAATCTCGTCGATAAAGATAATGCAGGGCGCGTTTTCTTTTGCTTTTTTGAACAGGTCGCGGACGCGGGATGCACCCACCCCCACAAACATTTCCACAAATTCTGAGCCAGAAATGCTAAAGAAGGGAACGCCTGCTTCTCCGGCGATCGCCTTGGCCATCAGTGTTTTCCCAGTCCCCGGCGGCCCCACTAGCAGCACGCCCTTGGGAATCTTAGCCCCGACGGCGGTGAAGCGTTCCGGCTTCTTCAGGAACGTCACCACCTCTTGCAGTTCCTCTTTTGCTTCTTCAATCCCTGCCACGTTGTCGAACGTCACGCCTGTCTTGGCTTCCATCATGAAGCGGGCGCGAGACTTGCCAAAGTTCATCGCCTGCCCAGAGGCATTGCTAGAGCGGCGCAAGATCATCAGCAGCCCCGCAATCAGCAGAAACGCCAGCAGCGCATTGGTAATAAACCAGGAAACCGCGCTGCTATCTGCCGAAGACTGAGCCGCGACATCGACATTATTATCCCGCGCCGTTTCAAATAGCGCCTGGTTATCGTCTGAATTGCTGAAGAGAATGACTTCCTGCGGCGTATTGCTGCGATCCTTCAGGTAGACCTGCGCCACACCCCGCGCAGAATCGACCTCGATCCTGGACACCTGCCCTGCTTCAATTTTTTCGATCAGCCCCGTGTAGCTGAGGCGCTCTTGAGACCGGGCTGTGCTGGTTTGCGACAGCGCGGGCGGGGCGGCCAGCACGGCTTGCAACGCCAGCCAGACCGCTGCCACTGCACCTGTCGCCGCAGCGCGGGCAGTTCGAGTAGAGCGGGTGCGAGGCAGAGGAGTTTTTGGGGTCAGCGGGCGGGGTCGAAAATCACGCATACCTTACAGCTTTCAGTCGTGCCAGAACACAGGATCTTTGGATAGCACTAGTGTAACTTGCTGACTTAGCAGCGGGTGCGGTTTCAGCCTGCGGCCTTACAATTCGGAGCAGGCTGGGCTGAAACTTTACGTCCAGTTCACAGGCTGCTAAACGCTTGCTCTGTCTGGCTAAACGAGGAGGAAACCCAGGTGAAAGCCGTCCTAATGACTGCGCCAGGTGCGCCGGAAGTGCTGCAACTGCACAACGTTCCTGAACCCCGCCTGACGAGCGATACTGCGCTGCTGGTGCGCCTGAAGGCGGCAGGCGTGAACCCGATTGACACGAAGCTGCGGAAGCGCGGCACGTTTTACCCGGATCAGATGCCTGCAATTTTAGGCTGCGACGGAGCAGGCGTGGTCGAGGCGGTTGGAGCCAGGGTGAAACAGTTTCATATTGGTGAGGCAGTGTACTTTTGCCAGGGCGGGCTGGGCGGAACGCCGGGAACCTACGCAGAATTTGCCGTGGTAGAAGAACGCTGCGTTGCGCCCAAGCCCGCCACGCTGAGTTTTGCCGAAGCGGCTGCTGCGCCGTTGGTCTTGATTACCGCTTGGGAAGCCTTGTGCGATCGCGCTCGGCTCCAGGCGGGGCAGACGGTGATGGTGCAGGCGGGTGCGGGCGGCGTGGGGCATGTGGCGATTCAACTGGCGCGGCTGATGGGGGCGCAGGTTTACACCACCGTTAGCACTGAGGAAAAGTCGGCACTGGCGCGAGATCTCGGCGCTACTGCGACCTTTGATTATCGAAACACTGACCCGGTGGTTGAAGTGATGGCACTAACCCAGGGAACCGGGGTTG
Source organism: Thermoleptolyngbya sp. C42_A2020_037 (assembly GCF_015272455.1). Lineage (NCBI taxonomy): Bacteria > Bacillati > Cyanobacteriota > Cyanophyceae > Oculatellales > Oculatellaceae > Thermoleptolyngbya > Thermoleptolyngbya sp. C42_A2020_037. The sequence goes on along the minus strand of NZ_JACYLP010000006.1, from coordinate 38,551 downwards.
ATGTCAGCTTCGACACGGTGGGCGGCGGCGTGCTGTCGCAGTGCATCGCGATGACGCGGGTGTATGGCGACGTGGTGTCGCTGCTTGCGCCCGACCCACAGACAGATTGGAAGACGGCCCGCGATCGCAACTTGCGGATTAGCTTTGAACTCATGCTTACCCCCATGCTCCAGGGACTAGAATCTGCCCAGACCCACCAGGCAGAAATTCTCCAGCGCTGCGCCCAGTGGATCGACCAGGGCAAGCTCCGTATTGTTCTCAGCCATGTCTTTCCGCTGGCCGAGGTAGCAGCGGCGCATCGGCTGCTGGAAACAGGTTCTTGCATGGGGAAAATCGCGCTGGCGATCGCCGATTGAGGATACTGCCAGAACCCTATGCTAACGATTTCAACCCTGCCTCCAAAATCCAAAATCCTTCTACTGGGCGATCGCCCAATCTAGAAACCGCTCCACATGATACAACGCGACTTGGTTGCCAATACCGCGAAAGATGGCATCGAAGGCGTGTTCTGCCCAAGGCAACCGAATCAGGGCGGCAATATTACCGTTGGCGCGGAGGGCTTGATGCATCTGCTGGCCAAATTCGGGTTTTACGATATGGTCGCGATCGCCATAGATCAGCAGCACAGGCGGCAGACCGGGGCGCACATAAGTAATCGGCGAGGCGGCGCGATATTCGGCGGGTTGGGTGTCTGGCGTGCCGCTTAGGAAGTCTTCTAGCAAAGCGCGGGTGTTGATAGGGTCGGGGCGCGGCGGATTGCGATAACCCTCCGCTAGGTCTACCGGGCCGTAGTAGCCGACGATTCCCCGCACGGGCACGGCATCGGGTTGGAAGGCGACCAGGGTGGCCAGGTGTGCGCCTGCCGACCAGCCAAGCAGGGCAAGGCGATCGCCCGCAATTCCCCACTCTGCGGCCCGCTGGCGAATCAGTTGTAGCCCCTGCTGCACATCCTGAAGCTGCGCCGGAAAGGGATGCTCTGGCGCGTGGCGATAGTCCAGCGCGATCACCGTATAGCCCCGCGCCGCCAGGTATTGGTTGAAATGGGCATTATCGTCGGCATCCCCCGCGCGCCACGCACCGCCATAAATCGCGACGATCGCCCCCATCGGCTTTGGTGGTCGCACCACGGGCTGATACTTCACCAGGCGCAGCGGCGTGCCATCCGCAGCGCCATACTCGATGGACTCGGCAGAAACTTCTGTCGGAATCGGAATACCCAGGAGCAGATCGGCAAACACAAATGGGCGCGATCGCCCGCGTCGGGCTGCATTTTGGGATATATCGTAGGACTCCCCCAGGGCAGCCCGCATCGTCTGGTCTGCCTGCTGCACCGTGCCCCGCAGTTGCAACAGCGGCAGACTGCTGAGCAGAAGGGCAACCAAACTGAGGGCGATCGCGCTGCGGGCCATGCGCCGAGCCGCAGGACGACGGCTGGCGGAAAACAGGACGACTGCATCCAGCCCCACCTGCCCATTCACCAGCATCAAAAGTGGGCTGATTTCCGGCGCACCCACGCCCAGCGGCAGCAGCGCAAGGGTCGGCGCAGGCACAACCGTCCACAGGCTGAGAAACAGCCCCACCCCGCTAAGCAACAAGATCACCAAGCCTGCGACCCGACTCATGGCGCAACGGGTTCTGGGGTAGAAACAGGCGTGGAGTTAGCAGCAGACTCCAGCCAGTGCTTGGCCCGCTGCGGCTGTCCCCAAATCACCCGCTCCTGTTTGTAAATCACTGTGCCGGGTCGTGCGCCCTTGGGTTTATACACATGACGCGGTTCCGTGTAGACGACGGGAACCTGATCACTTTGGGCAGCGCGGCTGTAGTAAGCCGCGAGGTCAGCCGTGAATTGTAGGTCGGCATCCTCTGGCACTGCGCCCGCCGGAAGCCGCAGCAGGGCATGGCTACCCGGAATTTCCTGACTGTGAAACCAGAGGTCGTAGTCGGTCGCAGTGCGCGAGATGAGCTGGTCGTTCTGGTGGTTGTTGCGCCCGATCAACACCTCAAAGCCGCTGGGTGTGGTGTAGCGGCGGAAGTTCATGTTGGTTGCCGCAGTTCCTCGATAGCGCTGGTCGGGGTCATCGAGATAGCGTTGCTGGATTAGTTCGTCGCGAATTTCTTCGAGTGCTTCTAAGTCTTCTGGCATGGTGTAGGTGTCTACTTGCAGGACGGCAACCTGCACCTGTTCTAGGTAGGTGATTTCTGCCTGCACCTCGGCCAGCAGCGGTTCAAGGGCCTGGCGCGATCGCCGCAATTTTTGGTGCCGTTTGTAAAGCGCCTGGGCATTTTGCACGGCGTTCTTTTCAGGATCGAGGGCAATGTTGACGGGTTCGCCGGTCTCAAAGTCTGCTAGCTCAATGGATTTTAGCCCTGGCTGCCACTCGTGCAGGTGCGCCATGAGCAAATCGGCCTGCGCTCGATAGCGGTCGGCTTCGTCAGACTGCACCAGCCGCGCCTGGAAGTCTTCGGCTTTGGCATAGAGCTTGTTGAGCAGATGGGTCAGCCGCTGGTTGAGCTGGTGGCGGAGTTGCGAGAAGACCTGGCGGTTTAGCTCGTCGGTGTAATAGCGGCTGAGCAGCGCTTGTACTGACTCAGCCGGAAGCGCATCGTCCCAGCCCAGCACGGTGTAGCCATCGGACAACCAGCCGGGGGAAAACTGCTCGGTTTGCAGCGCCGTCAGCCACGCCCGCCAGCAATCGCCCAGTCGGGCCCACTCTGCCTCGCTCAGCGAATCTGTCTGGCGCTCCGGATCGAGACCTGCCGCCGCAATCAGCCGCAGCACCAGCGCCGAACTCAGCCCGCGATAAGCTTTTAGCAAGTTGCGCTTGAGCGGGCCAGGAATCAGCGCCACTCGTTCCTGCCAGCGATCTAGCGGCTCCTCCAGGCTGGGCACGGATTCAGTCAAGCCAGGGGGAAACTCGTAGGGCTGCCCCGTCAACACCGGACGCACACTCGACTGCTGGGCACTGACCTGATGCGCCACAGTGACAATCTGATTGTCAGCATTTGTTAACACTACGTTGCTGTATTTGCCCATGATCTCCACATAGAGATGCCATAGGGCAGGGTCGCCGGGTCGTCGCGCAAACTGAAAATCCAGCACCCGCTCCCAGGGGGCGATCGCCTCTATCGCCACCAGCGCCAATCCGCTAAGCTGATGCCGCAGTTGTTGGCTAAAGGTAAACGTGTCGGGGCCTTTGGGCGGTGGCGGGTCGATGCACACTCTGGCGGCTTGCGGATGCCAGGAAAGCGTAAGCCAGCCGCGCTGATCCAGCGTGCGGAGGCAGAGGGCAATCGTGTGGCGATCGCGCTGCACAACCTGCTCCAGCCGAGCCGGGAGCCAGGTCACCCGCAGTTCAGCGCAGGCAGCCATCAGAGTCGTGTAGTCAACGGGTTGCACAGATTTTCTGGAGATCTACTTCTTTCTATGAATATTTCTATGAAGATCCGCATTCACTCTTGCTGAAATCTATTTCTTTGTATGTAGATTTACGGAGAAATAGCGGATTTTCTTAGTGTGAATAGCGGATTTTGCTCTAACATTCACACTTTTGCTAAAAACCTCACCCAATTGGGTGAAGCAGGATGAGTCAAGATTCGTGGTACACAAAGTTCATGGGCAGATTCCTGATTGCAAAATTGCGAAAAACAGCATCAGATTTGGCTTTAACAAGTTGAAAATATGTGCGTAAAACATCTTATTATTGGTCAGAATGATTACTATCGATTTTGAGTCAGGGATATATGTCTGTGACTTCTGGCACTGAAGCAGTTGAGGATTTTCCCTGAGTGCATCGCTCCCCTTAGAACTATTGCAACTATTTGAAAGGCATAGACGTATTGTTCTCTGTGAGGCGGCCAGTGTGCCGCCTTCTTTAGGGCAATCCCTCGATTTCACACATCAGTTTCGCTCAATCTCTAATTCCGCATGGATTCGTATGGACATCCGGCTTATTAACATTGGTTTCGGGAATATCGTGTCTGCAAATCGGGTGATTGCCATTGTCAGCCCCGAGTCCGCTCCCATCAAGCGTATCATCAGCGATGCCCGCGATCGCGGGCAGTTGATTGATGCTACTTATGGTCGTCGCACTCGTGCGGTCATTGTGACTGATTCTGGACATGTGGTGTTGTCAGCGATTCAGCCCGAAACCGTCGCCAATCGCTTTGTGATCAGCAAAGACCACAGTGATGACTAGCAAAATAATGACCAGTAGGCATAATCAGCACAGTGATGAATCGCCCTAAAACCTGAAGAGACGCAGACTAGAGGGCGATACATCAAGACTGATCAGATCTTCAACTGCATGTAGAATGAAGATCCTAAAGATTTTGGTTGCAGTTGTTACATGCAAGAGCGTTGGTCAGGTGGCAGGCTAATTGTCCTAACTGGGCCGAGCGGGGTTGGCAAGGGCACGCTCTTGAAAGCCTTGATGACACGGCATCCTGAGCTTTATCTCTCGATCTCAGCGACGACTCGTGCGCCGCGTCCTGGAGAGGTCGATGGTCAGCACTATTTTTTTCTGAGTCGTGCCGAGTTTCAGGCGCTGGTTGACCAAGGGGAACTGCTGGAGTGGGCTGAGTTTGCAGGCAACTGCTACGGCACGCCCCGCCGCCCTGTGGAGGCAGCGGTTCAGGAGGGGAAGTGGGTCATTTTAGAAATTGAGCTAGAAGGGGCACGGCAAATTCGGGACACCTTCCCAGAAGCGCTGCGAATTTTTGTGCTGCCGCCTTCGCTGCATGAGCTAGAGCATCGCCTGCGAGGTCGGGGGCAAGATTCGGAAGAAGCGATCGCCCGTCGGCTAGAGCGGGCCCGCGCCGAAATCAATGCGGCTGACGAGTTTGATGTGCAGGTCGTCAACGATGATCTGGGTCTAGCCCTAGACCGCATTGAGCGAATTCTATTCCCAACCGCAGATCCCCTGCCAGACGCGGCGATCGCCCTTGGGAAAAAGGTCAAAACGTGAGGGTTGGCTATCAGCGCTTCTGTCTTCTACACACAAGGAATTCTAGACAGGCTGAGACTCTTCTGAAGGGCTTTGCACTGGGGCATCCTTGCCAGCAGCGTGGTTGTGGTTCACAGGAGCAGCCGCTACAACCTCCCCAGCATGAGAACCTGCGCTAGGGACTGCATTGAGGCGTAGCGCGTTTGCCATCATCTCAATCTGCTTTTTTTCGCGCTTCAGATTTTCCTCCAACTCCTGGATCTGATCCCGCCAGGCCTCAACCTCTAGGGCCCGCCGCCCAATCTCCTGCTCTTTCATGGTGTAGGATTGCCGCCACTGCTCGGCTCTCTGCGCCTCTTCGTGGAGCAGCGCGGGTGAAACCCCGGCGGTCAGATAATCCTGCACAATTTCCAAAACCCAATCCTTTGCATCCTGCACTTGCTTGATTTTCATCGAGCTACTTAGCTCCACGAGAACCAACATGCCTGTTGCATAACGTTCGGATGCTTCGGCCCACACCAGATCCCCAGACTCACAAATTGCCCATACGTAGTCAGCACGCTTTTTGGCAAGCAACTTTAGTCCCGCCTTCCCTTCAGAATCTCGCGTTGTCACCTGAGCCAGGTAGAGCATCAGAATCGAGCTGTGATTGAGAAGATTTGTGAATCCTTAAGAATTAAGTATACCGCTGGCCCTGCTCAGAGTCTAAGGCGATCGCAGCCGAATTGCATGAAGATTCTGAACTGTCACAGTAGATAGTATCAAAGGCTACAAAAACTATCAACAGGTATGGGGCAGTGGATAGCACATGCAGTAAGTTGCGATAGCAAAATCAACATCACCCCTAGATGCAAAGCCACAGACAGCCTGTCAGGATTTTAGTCTAAAGTCGGGAGAGGCGATCGCGCAGAATGGCAGCCTGCGTTTCTGCCTCCGCAAGGGCATCCCGCACCCCCTGAACCACCTCTGTCGGAGCGCGATCGACAAAGTTGGCATTGCTCAAGCGCGATCGCAGGCTCTCGGCTTCTGCCGTGGTCTTGGCCAGATCCTTCTCCAGCTTAGCTCGCAGGGCAGCAACGTCCACCACACCCGCCAGTGGCACCGACACCTGCACCGTCCGCACCACGCCCACCATCGCCTGTGGCGTTCCTCCAGGCGGAGTCGGCACTTCCTGCACTTGGGGCACAGGCACAGGCTTTGTCGATTGCGGCGACGGAATTTTGGGCATCGTCGGCGTGGTATCCGAAGGCGACGCTTCACCCAGAATATCTGTCACCACTCGATTGACCAACTCCCCAAACTCACGGCGCTTCTGAGAAGTCGAGAGATAGCGGATGGCAAACCAGATCGTGTATCCAAAGCCCAGCAGCTTCAGCAGCGGCGTGACCAAAATCAGCCCATTCAGCGAATGCACCGTCGCCAGCAGCGTCCGCGACACCAGCACCAGCGCCACCACCAGCCCCAGCGTTACAATCAGCTTGCGATAGCGCTCCAGAGAGCCAAAGTTCACCCCTTCGACCGCTTTGTAGGCCGCTTCGGCAGCTTCTTGAGCTAGGTGCAGTGCCTCTGCCTCAAACTCGTTGGGTGCAGGCAGCGAGTCGCTGGGCGGAGTCGGCACGGACACGGGTTCTGGAATAGACAGGCTCTCAATCTTTGCCAGATCTTTAATATAGGTCTGCCCCGCAGTGAGAATGGCTCGTTCCTGGGCGTTGTCCGTTTGCAGGACGGTGCGAATCTTCACGCCCGGTTTGATGTCTGCCTCGGCCCGCAGGTTCCGCACCGTGCGAATGGTGTCGAAGATCAGCCCAAACTGATCCTCCAAACTAGAGTTGATGCGCTGGGGATCGGCTACGGGATAGGGTTGGAGCGCCAAAGTTGCCTCTTCGCCCGTTTGCGTCAGCGTGTGCCAAATTTCCTCAGTGACATGGGGCATAAACGGGTGCAGCAGGCGCAACGTCCCCTCTAGCACCGTGGCCAGGGTTTGCTGAGCCGCACGACGGCGATCGCCCCCGTTGGTATCTTGAAGCCGCGACTTGACTAGCTCGATGTACCAGTCGCAAAAGTCACCCCAAATGAACTCGTACAGACCCTTTGCCGCTTCGCCCAATCCGAAGTTGTCGATTTGGTTACGGGTCTGCTGAATCGTCTGGTGATAGCGGGAGAGAATCCAGCGATCGCTCATCTCCAGCCCTTCTGATCCCGGTTCCCCCAGTTGCGCGGGGGTTTGTCCATCCAGGTTCATCATCACGAACCGAGAGGCATTCCACAGCTTGTTGGTAAAGTTGCGCGAGGCCTCCACCGAGGGCGATTCGTCGGTCTTGCGGTTATATTCCAGGCGAATGTCTTGCCCCGCGCCGACGACCTCTCTGACCAGCGTATAGCGCAGCGCGTCGGTGCCGTACTTGTTGATCAGCAATAACGGATCGATGCCGTTGTTGGCCGACTTCGACATCTTCTTGTTGTTTTCGTCCCGCACCAGCCCGTGAATGTAGACGTACTGGAACGGCATTTTGCCCGTAAAGTGCTGCGCCATCATGGTCATGCGGGCGACCCAGAAAAAGATAATGTCGAACCCTGTGACCAGCGTTGTCGTGGGATAGTAGGTTGCCAAGTCAGTTGTCTGATCCGGCCAGCCCATCGTAGAAAAGGGCCAGAGGCCTGAAGAGAACCAGGTATCTAGCACGTCGGGATCTTGCTGAATCTGCACGCCGTCGCCATAGCGAGCCAACAGATGCGATCGCGCTTCATCTTCCGACATCGCCACCACAAAGGGCGTATCGTCCGTAATTTCGCCGCCCGTCTCGCTAACAGCGTAGTAAGCAGGGATCTGATGCCCCCACCAAAGCTGCCGCGAGATGCACCAGTCGCGCAGGCTCACCAGCCAGTCGCGATAGACCTTCTTCCAGCGTTCGGGGATAAATTCCGGTTCGTTGTAGTTATCCAAACGATCCAGCGCCGCATCGGCCAGAGGGCGAATTTTCACAAACCACTGGGTCGAAAGCAGCGGCTCGATAGGCACTTTGCCGCGATCGCTATAGGGCACGGTGGTCTTGTAGTCCTCAACCTTGACCAGGAAACCCTCATCCTGGAGCCGCTGCACCACCTGCTTGCGGGCCTCGAAGCGATCGAGTCCCTGGAACGGCCCGGCGACTTCGTTCATCGTGCCGTCTTTGTTCATCACATTAATGAAAGGCAGGTTGTGGCGCTTGCCCATTTCAAAGTCGTTGGGGTCGTGGGCGGGCGTAATTTTCACCGCGCCTGTGCCAAAGCTGGCATCCACGTAGTCGTCGGCAATGATGGGAATTTCGCGTCCGGTAATGGGCAGGCGAATCGTCTTGCCAAGGAGATGCTGATAGCGCGCGTCTCCTGGATTCACCGCCACAGCCGTATCGCCCAGCATCGTCTCCGGGCGCGTCGTCGCCACTTCGACAAAGCCAGACCCATCCGTCAGCGGATAGCGGAAGTGCCAGAGGTGGCCGTTCACCTCCTGGTTTTCCACCTCCAGATCCGACACCGCAGACTGGCTGGCGGGGCACCAATTCACCATGTACTGCCCGCGATAGATCAAGCCCTCGTCATAAAGCTGCTTGAAGGAATACAGCACCGCCCTAGACAGCCCCTCATCCATCGTGAAGCGCTCGCGGCTCCAGTCTACCGACAGTCCCAAACGGCGAAGCTGGCTGACAATCGTGCCGCCGGATTCTTCTTTCCATTCCCAGGCGCGTTTGAGGAACGCCTCGCGCCCCACATCGTAGCGGGTTTTGCCCTGCTGCCGAAGTTCCTTTTCCAAAAGCGTTTGCACGGCGATGCTGGCGTGGTCGGTGCCGGGGAGCCAGAGCGTGTTGCGGCCGATCATGCGGTGATAGCGCACCAACACATCGATCAGCGCGTGTTCAAACGCATGGCCCATATGCAGGCTGCCCGTCACGTTGGGCGGCGGAATCACGATGCAATACGGCTCGCCCGGAGCGTTAGGGTCTGCTTTGAAAACTTGCCGCTCTTCCCAATATCGTTGCCATTTGGGTTCGGCGATCGCAGCGTCGTATTGGCTGGGCAAGTTGGGGATAGTCGCAGTCATGACTGGCGCAGAATTTGGCTGGATTACTCCTTACCACGTTACAAGAATTTTGCAGTTAGATGTCAGAGTTTGGGGATGGGCAGTTAAGGGTTAGACACGTCCCCAACCCTGCGGGAGGCTGGATGCAAATCGAGCCTGCGTGTACACTGCATACAGGGCACCTGGTTTAGACGACCCTGAGGTCTATTGTCAGTGCAATCCTAAAGGTTGCCTAGCCTTGCAATCTTTAAGCTTCCTCCTCTGTCCTTGCTCAATCAGGGTAGTTTTGAGTAGGGCTGCTGTAAGCTGCATCTGGGCGAAGTAGCCTAAACTCTGAACTTATTCAACATTCGACTATTTACTGAGCTGACGCGAAGGATCTTCTTGTTTTGACCCTCTCTTCCCTTTCGGTGCAACGCAGTAAGTCCCTCTATGAGCAGACCTACGAAGCGCTGCGGGCCAGCATCTTGTCCGGAGATCTGGCTCCTGGGCAGCGGCTAGTAGAAACGCAGCTTGCCGAGCGACTCCAAGTCAGCCGCACGCCGATTCGCGAGGCGATGCGTCAGCTTCAGCGGGATACGCTAGTGACAGCCGACAGCAGCGGCGGGCTGCGGGTGGCCTCGCTGTCGGTGGAAGATGTGATTCAGCTTTATGACTGTCGGCTGGCGCTGGAGCAATTTGCCGTGCAGGGAGCCTGCCAACATGCCACTCCAGAACAAGTGCGATCGCTCGAACAGTTGGTCGCCCAGTCCGAAACCCTGAGCAAGTCCCAGACCGAATACAGCCCCAAAATGCTGGATTTGGACTATCGATTTCACCGACTCATTGCCGAAAGCTCTGGCAATCGCTGGCTGGTGTCGCTGCTGGATCAAGTGTTTGACAAGATGGCGCTGCTGCGGGTGCAAACCACGCGCCGCAATCCCCGTGTGCTAGAGATTCGCCAAGAGCATCGACAGATCTTTGAGGCAATTCAGACTGGGTGGCGATCGCGCTCTGAGGCCGACATCACCGCCGCCGTTGCTGCCGTTCGGACTCACCTAATCGCCAGCCAAGCCCGCGTGACACAAGAAGTAGAGAACTTGCAGCACGGCGTAGACGGATGAAGTGATAAGGGATAGCACGATAATGCCATGATGAAATGATGTGAGATTTTGCTCTATCCATCCATTGTTCCATCCACGTTCTATCCAACTGCTATGACCGAAGCCACGACTCGCTACGTCTTTATCTGCGGCTCTGCCCTGCGCGGCCAGCCCGACCACGGCAACCTGCAATCCGCTGCGTTTGTGCGGGAAGCCAAAACTAAGCCCATGTATCGCCTGCATTCGGTGCAAAACGGCTGGCATCCTGGCATTTATCCCGTCGAAGAAGGCGGCATCTCGATTCCGGGCGAAGTATATGAGATGACGGTCGAACAGTTTGACTACCTGGCCAGCAACGAGCCGCCCAATATGCACCCCAAAGACGTGTACCTGGAAGACGGCAGCGTGGTGACTGCCTTCCTCTACCCCAGAGAACTGGTAGAACAGTACGGATGGGAAGATGTATCGCACTATGGCGGCTGGGTTGCCTACAAAATGGCGACGGCACCTACCAGTAGCTAGTGCAAAGCTGCGTAACTGGGCTGGATGTTCGTAGTAGCGACTTCAGTCGCCCCATTCACAACCTCTCAGAGGCAGGCTGAAGTCTGCACTACAAACCAGGGGCAGAACTTCTGCCGCAGCCTATTAGTCAATCCACCGAAACCGAGCAGATACAGATTAGTCTGGGCGGATAGACTGTTTGAGCAGGCTGCGCGATTTTAGGCGTGTGTCTTAGACTTGAATAGTCTTCATTCAGTAGTCTTCATTGCCTCACGGCTAGAGTTTGGCAGTGTTGACAAGCGTCCCCTACAAACGCCCATCGGAGAGTTCAACCTATGTCCTGGCGCACATCCTCTGCTGGCCCGCTCGATCGCCTGTTTGCCTGCCTTCCCTACATCCTGCCGATGCTGGAGGCGCTACCCTTTGGAACGGGTCTGCTGAGCGAGTTTCCGATGTTGCAACCGCTGCTGCTGCCGCTGGCCCCCTTTGCCTTCGTCTATCGCTTGGTGACGGGCATCTTTTCGTTTGGTGGGTTTGGCATTGGGGGATTTTTGGTGTTCCTGGCGCTGTATTTCCTGGTCGTCCGCAACGAAGGCATTTCCCATTTCATCCGGTTTAACACGATGCAATCCATCCTGATTGGCATTGCGCTGAGCCTGCTTGCGTTGGTGATCAGTCCAATCTTTGAGGTGCTGCCGCCGCTGTTTGTGCAGAGCCTCTTTACGGCGCTGTTTTTGGGGACGTTTATTCTCTGCATTTATGCGATTGTGCAGTCGGCCTTGGGCCGCTATGCCGAGATTCCAACGATCTCTGACGCTGCAAAAATGCATGTGTACTAGCTTGCTGTCAGCGGGCTAGCCTAAATCATTTAGAAAATTGAGGGCATTTGAGCCAGCGGGGGTCAGGCGATCGCCGCTGGTTTCGCATTTCTGGCGGCAATTGTGTTTTCTAGTGCGCCAATGCCCTCAATTTCCACCCGAATGCGATCGCCCACTTGCACAGGCCCAATCCCTTCCGGCGTGCCCGTCAGCACCACGTCCCCCGGCAGCAGCGTCATCACCTGGCTGATGTAGGACACCAACACCTCTGGCGCAAAGGTCATTTCGCTAATCAGCGCCGACTGCACAGGCTTGGGGCTATCGTTCAAAAAAGTTTGCAAGCGGGCGCTGGGGTTCAGTTCCCGCACGATCCACGGGCCCAGCGGACAAAAGGTATCAAAGCCTTTGGCGCGAGTCCACTGACCGTCTTTTTTTTGCAAGTCGCGGGCGGTGACATCGTTGGCAATGGTGTAGCCCCAAATCTTGTTCTGGGCAGCTTCGGGGGAGCAATCACAGCAGCGATCGCCAATCACTAGCGCCAGTTCGCCTTCATAGTCCACCCGCTCCGACTGGGGTGGATAGAAAATTGGGTCGCCCATTGCAATCAGCGTCGTTGAGGGCTTGAGAAACAGCAGCGGCTCTTTCGGGGCTTCGGTGCCCATTTCGGCGGCGTGCTTGGCGTAGTTTTTGCCCACGGCGATGATTTTTGACGGCACGCAGGGAGCCAGTAGGCGATAGCTATCCGGCTCGATCAGCAGATCGGTCAACTGCCCCTCCAGCCACGGCGGCGCATCCAGCACCTGCACCTGGCGGTTGAGCTGCAAAATGCCGTAGTAGAGCTGACCGGAGGTGGTTTGAACCCGAACGTAGCGCTGCGCCATAGCAAAAACTGAAATCCAGGGAATGAGTGATAGAATTGTATTTCCTTGCTTCTAAGCCAGAATGCCCGATTGAACGAGCGGCCGCAAGGCGTAGACTTACCCATTGTCCGGCAAGACCTGCCTGAACCACTAGGGCGATCGCCAAGGGCATGGGTTTCTTTAGGGTTCGTCGTCCTGACGTTCGTTCGCTCAGCGCACCTGCCTCTAGAGGCCGTCTGTCCACAAGGAGACTCCTTAAACCCATGAATTACGAAACGATGTACATCCTCCGGCCTGACCTGGGGGATGATCAGACCGATGCGGCGATCGCCAAATACCAAATCATCCTGAAAGACCAGGGCGCAACTGACATCGACACCCAGCACCGGGGCAAGCGCCGCCTCGCCTACGACATCGGCAAGCATCGCGAAGGCGTATATATCCAGATGAACTACGTCGCCAGCGGCAATGCAGTCGCCACGATGGAGCGGGCTATGCGCCTCAGCGAAGATGTAATCCGCTATCTTACCATCCGCGTTGAAGAGCCTGCTGCAAAGGAGCCTGCCTAGCGGTTCCACCAGGCTGAATCAACGCGCAAATTTGGCTGTAGATGATCCCTGTGAAGTCCGCTACTTTGCAGGGATTGATGCTTTAAAGCTCTAGAGCAAGCCTCTTGAAGCAAGCTAAAAAATACCCGGCTGCCCTGACTCCCTCTGCGTCAGTTCGGGCTGTCTGAAATCCTGCTCCCTGATTTCTAGCGCTAGGCATCCTCTAGCAATTGCTTCAGTGTTTGTTCGCGATGAATCAACTGCTCCGTAAGCCGATGGAGAACAAATCGGTGAAACGCGGCTGCCAGCGTCGGAGCTTCGGCTTCCATCCGGCCGAGTGCCTGGGCAGATAGCCAGTACAGCGTGCAGGGCTTTTCAGCCACCGCAGAACTGGTGTGGGGTATGCGGGCATAGAGCGATCGCTCTCCCACCATATTTCCCGCGCCCACGGTCTGAAGCCGCTGGGTGGTGCCATCGGCCAGTTCCAAAAAGATGCTGATCTGCCCGCTTTCTATAAAAAAAAGTCCATCTGGCGCATCGCCGTGGCGAAATAGCAGGTAGCCAACTTCGCCGGAAATCTCTTCCAAGTAATCCATCAGGGCCGAAGCGTTATTGAGATGGGGAAACCAATTTTGCAATTGGAGCGCTAGGGGCAGCGATCGCTGTCTTCGGAGAGGAATCGTCAGTAGTATCTGATTTTCGCACCATTCCACAGCGCGATCGAGTTCGGCAAAGAGATGACAAACCGAGTCTTCTTCTTCTAAACACTCTCCCTGCCGGAGTTGGCGCTCTAGGGGCGATCGCAGGTCTGACAACACAAGCTGAAACGAGTGCTGAATAGCCATCTGCCGGAGTTTGACAAAGCTCAGCACCGCAGAGGAGTCCATGCCGCTGACCCGGCGAAAATCCAGCACCAAAAACCGCAGCGGTGTGAGGTTAGGGTCATCGGTACGTTGGCGAACTTGCGACAGAAGTTGGGTAGTGGTGCCGAAGAACAGATATCCCTGAAGCCGCAAAATTTCGATCTGTTTGCCTTCGGCTTGCAAGATTTGCTGAACTACGGGCGATCGCTTCACGCTGCTGGGGCGGTCTGTGCCGGAGAGCCGATAGCGCTCCGCCTGAACCCGGCTATAGTTGACGACAAAGACGACGCAGGCCGCCAAAATGCCCAGGCCAATACCCGGCAAAAAATCGACGGCTGAAATGACTAGAAAAATTCCGAAAACCAGCCCGTACTCCATTCGAGATAGGCGAAACCAGCTTTGGTAGAGCCATTCCACTAGTAAATCCAGTCCAGCAAGAACCGTCAGCGAGAAGACCACAAACGTCGGCAGGTAAGCCAGTAGATTTCTGGACAGCAGGGCAAGCAGGATGCATCCCGCCGCGACGAGTCCCGCAATTCGTAAGGTTGCGCCAGCCTTTTGATGAATCAGCGTGTTGGCCAGGTCGAGATGCGAGAGAGAGCCGCCGCCCAGCCCGACGAGCACATTGGCGATGCCGTTGACCTTCAAGGTTTGGTCAATATCGGTTTCTTGCTTGAGCGCAAGTTCAATGCCAACCGCCTCAAACATCAGCACTAGCGGCACCAGCAGCACGATGCCGACCAGCGATCCGCTGTGTTGAATTAGGGTCGGCAGATGGATCTGGCTGAAAAAATTTCCCTCGGCGTTCTCGATCGCAAAACCATCCCGGAGCGGAGAGAGAAACCATCCGTTGGCGATCGCCGCTTCTAAAGGAACGCCCAGCCCCAGCCGAACCCCGTGCGAGAGGGCGATCGCCCCCAACAAACAGAGCGGCAGCACCAAAAAATGGTCGAACCGCCGTTCCAACGTCACCAGCACAGCCATCAGCCCCAGCCCTGGCAATAGCTTGAGCAAGGTCTCGGGCTGAAGGACTTGATGCACCAAATCCATCCCCTCTGCATCGTTGGCAACCAGGCTAAAACCCACCTGCACCACCAGCCAGCCAATCCCTGCCAAAAAGCCACCCAGAACGGGATAGGGAATAAATTGCAAAAATCGGCTCCACCGAAACCGACCGATGGCCCAAAGCGTGAGTCCCGTCAGCACACTGCTCAGACCCACCAGCGCCCACACCGTCGGCAGACTAGAGCCACTAGCGCCCGATTGCGATAGCTCTCGATGGATTGCGCCTGCTGCGACGGACAAGATAGCCGCCGCCTCCACAGACGGGCCGACAACCGCAATCGGGAGCCTGCTGCCCAGCGTCACCACTACTCCCGTCACCGCCGTACTCAAGAGCGCCATCAAAATGCCAACACTCTGCGACCCAGGGGGCAAGCCCGCCATCAAGATCAGCCCAACGGCGATCGCATCTGTGGTTAGCACCAGCCCCATCAACAGTCCCGCAGTCGTTTCAGACACAAGGACTTGCATCGGCATCGTCCTCAGTCGCTCAAGCAGGGGATTCATCGGGTTCCGCCGCAAAAAGAGTAAGTCGGGTTGCAGGGATTATACTCCGCCTGCTCGAAAAACGGGGAAATCCCCAACCGATCCCTGAAATTCTTGCTAGGCTTGTCTTGCTAGGCTTAAACTGTGGCCAAAACGCAGGACTGCAAGCCGCTACGCGCCCTGCCCATCTTGTACCCCAACACGCCATGAAGCTGAGTAAAAAGAACCTGGGCGATCGCCTCAATCACCTCTACGATGTCATCATTGTGGGCGGCGGCGCGGGGGGGCTTTCCGCAGCGATCTATCTTCAGCGCTATCGCCTCTCGTGTCTAGTCGTCGAAAAAGGCAGGGGCCGCTCCTTCTGGATGCAGGATTTGCGGAATTATCTGGGGCTACCACCCGACACACCCGGCCGCGACCTGCTGCAACAGGGGCAAGATCACGCACTATCGCTCGGTGCAGACCATCTGCGCGGCTATGTGGAATCGGTCGAAGACGAGGGCGACACCTTTGCGGTGAAAGTGAAAGTCGGCAAGACCGACAGCGTATATCCCGTATTTCGGAGCAAGTATGTCATCGCCGCCAGCGGCATCATCGACCACTTGCCGCATCTGGAAAACATGCAAAACGTGTACGACTACGCAGGCTATAACCTGCACGTTTGCATGATTTGCGACGGCTATGAAATGGCCGACAAGCGCTGCGGGCTATTTGTCAACTCCGAAGGCAACATCAACACCGCCTTTGTGCTGAACTGGTTTACCCCCTACATCACCGTGTTTACGCAGGGCTTATTTGAGGTGAGTGCAGAAATGCGTAAAAAGTTGCGCGATCACGGCTATCCTCTAGTAGAATTGCCGATTAAGCGCTTCCTCGGTCACGATCATGAGATGACGGGCGTTGAGCTAATCGACGGTTCTATGGTTCCGCTGGAAACGGGTCTGGTCGCAATGGGTTCCCACTACTTCAACGAATATCTGCAAGGGTTGGACTTGGAATGGAAGGGCAACAACTTGGTGACTGACGGGATGTGCCGCACGTCTCACCCCCGCATTTTTGCGCTGGGAGATCTAAAAGAAGGAATCAACCAGGTGGCGATCGCCGTTGCCGATGGAGCGCTAGCTGCAACTGCCATCTGGCGCGAGATCCGACGAGCCTCACCACCCCGCCTCTGGGAAGCGCATTTAGACAACCCCCATTCCGAACCCCATTCCCACAACCTACCCCCTGAGTCCTTCCCCCAACCTGTCGAAGCCGCCTCCTAATCGAGTCTCCAGCCATTTCACCAAAATCCAAAATCCAAAATTCCCCTCTACCACTCACTCACCCTTAGCCCTTTTCCCGTTCCTGCTAGAACCACCGAACCGCCAGTCGGAGTGATATGACGCATTCTCTAACGATCCCAGAACTCCAGGCAGAAGTCGCGCACCTGCGCGAAGAACTCCAAATGCGCGACCAACTCGTGCAGCAGTTGTCGCAAGAGCTATTTCGCCTGGTGAAAGGCCAGTCAAACTCAACTCCTTCGGCGGCGCTGTCGGAGCGGCATCAGAATGAAATGCGCGTCTTGCGAGAGCAGCTCCAAGCTGTCGAACAGCAGGTCGGGTTCTATCAAGAGCAGATCGCCAGCCGCGACACCGAGGTCTATCAACTGCGCCAATCGGTGCAGGAACTGACCGACCGCTCCCGGATGCTGGAGCAAGTTGTGCAGGAATTACCCCATATCTACCGTCAGAAATATCTAGAGCGCTTGCAGCCGATCAAGGAAAAGGTGGCCCAGATTCAGCAGGAAAACCGCCGCCTCCACGCCGAGTTGCAGAGCGTCAGCTATCGCCTGGCCGTTCGCACCCGCCGCGTCACGCAGATCGACCTGCCGAGCTTCCCGCGTGCTGGTGCGCCCGTGCCCGTGTCGGTTTCGTCCTATGGCGGTGCCTAAGTGGCTCAGGTCTGGATTGTTGCAGAGTCCAATCCATTTGCAGAGCAGGCGATCGCCCCACTGAAGCGGGCCATCGCCCAGTGCCCCGCAGGTTCCACATTCGATACGGTTCGAGTTGTCGCGCCCGCCGACCTGCCGCCCGTCATAGCCCCGGAGGACATCCTCTGTCCGCTGACGCTGTCCCTGCCAGAGGCTCTGGCGTTTCCTGGCGCATCGGTGTTTCGCGCCTGCGCCGACGTTGACGGTCTGCGCCAGTCGGTGGCAGACTGCTTTGGCACAAAAACTGGCGACGGCTCGCTCTGGCTGCCCATTGCGCTCACGGCTAAAGGGCCGCTCTACGGCGAGGCGATCGCCCTCACTGCCCACACCCCAGAACAATACCACCAGCCCCACCACCTGAGCGATCGCCAGCGCCAGCCCCTCTATGCCCTGGCCTTTCGCCTATTGGACTGGCTGCACGCACCCCCCGCCGTCTATTTATTACAGGTTGCGCTGAGCGACGAGGGCGTGGTGTTTGATCGGCTCTGGCCCTATCCGGCAGCGGGGGCGATCGCCAGCCTATCAGTTCAAACGCCCGATCTGTTTACCGCCCACTGGCTCTGCCTCAGCCACCAGCCCCTCCTCGACCTCAGCATCCCAGGCGAATCGGCAAAAATCTTATAGAACTGATAAGTTTCGCCCTTGCAAAGGGTAAGTATAAATGCCTATACTAAGTGTCGTCAGGACAGTTTTCTGACGCAGATCCGCTTAGGAGTTTTGATCCCCGATGCCTTAGCGCTCGACCTGATTTCCTTGAGTGGTGAACTCTTAAAAGTGTATGATCTGTTTCAACATTGGCGAATATCTAGTGTAAAGAGGGCAAGACGCAGTGATTAGAGTAGCAATTAACGGCTTCGGGCGCATTGGGCGGAACTTCATGCGCTGCTGGCTGGGGCGATCCCACAGCGATTTTGAAATCGTTGCCATTAACGATACCTCCGACCCCCGTACTAACGCGCACCTGCTGACCTATGACTCGATGCTCGGCAAGCTAAATGCAGACATCAGCGCCGATGAAAACACCATTACTGCAAACGGCAAGGTCGTTAAGTGCGTCTCTGATCGCAACCCCCTCAACTTGCCCTGGGGTGAATGGGGTATCGATCTCGTGATTGAATCAACGGGTGTTTTCACCAGCCGCGAAGGCGCTTCCAAGCACCTAGAAGCGGGAGCCAAGAAAGTCCTCATCACTGCGCCAGGGAAAAATGACGACGGCACCTTTGTGGTCGGTGTCAATGAAAAAGATTACGACCACAGCAAGCATACGATTATCAGCAATGCAAGCTGCACTACTAACTGCCTTGCGCCGATTGTCAAGGTTATCAATGACAACTTTGGCATCATCAAAGGCACGATGACCACCACCCACAGCTACACGGGTGACCAGCGTTTGCTGGATGCCAGCCACCGTGACGTGCGTCGGGCCCGTGCCGCTGCGCTGAACATCGTCCCCACCAGCACAGGTGCAGCCAAGGCAGTCGCCCTGGTCATTCCTGAAGTTGCAGGCAAGCTGAATGGAATTGCGCTGCGGGTTCCCACGCCCAACGTCTCCGTGGTGGACTTTGTGGTGCAGGTCGAGAAGCAGGTGATTGCGGAACAGGTCAACGAAGCGCTCAAGAATGCGTCTGAGGGCGATCTGAAGGGCATCCTGGGCTATAGCGAGCTAGAACTGGTGTCCTGCGACTATCGCGGCACGGACTTTTCTTCTGTCATCGACTCGAAGCTGACAATGGTGCTGGGCGGCGACATGGTGAAGATCATCGCCTGGTATGACAATGAGTGGGGCTATAGCCAGCGCGTGGTTGACCTGGCCGAGGTCGTGGCACAAAAGTGGGTTGCCTGAGTCTTGCCTGAGCCATCCACGCTGAATTCGTCAGCGCATTGACTCGACATTTCCCCCCTCTGGACAAGTGCTGTAATTGGGTTGCAGCCTTATGCTAGAGGGGGCTTTTAATGTTGTAAGAGATCAGAAAGTCCAGAGCATGATATGGCCGAAAAGCAAGACCAGCAGCATCCCCAGTGGAGCGGCGATCGCCAAATTACCAACGCGCTCCTCTCCGGCGATCCAACGGACTATAACCTCAGTGAACTGGCCCGGCTGCGGATTCGCTACAACGGGTTTCCGGGTGCGCGAGACATTCAGACCGACCTAGACAAGGTGCTAGAACAATGGGGTTTGACGGAAGAGGAACTGTTTGAAAAAACGCGCCAGATTCACCAGACCAGCCAGATTTATCAAGGGCGCAATAATCAGCGAGAAGATTGGAGCTAGAGGTAATTTTGGATTTTAGATTGGCGATTTTGGGCTGTGAGTCTAGGGGTTTGCAAAGCTTCCAGCCAGCTTATAGATACTATTTTTGAGGAGAATTGACAGAACGAGCGTGGAAATTAATCGACCCGATGTGGTGGCGGACGTGACAGCCGCCTTTGAACGCTACGAGCAGGCCTTGGTGAATAACGATGTGGCGACGCTGGATGAACTGTTTTGGCAGAGTCCCCACACGATTCGCTATGGCGCGACGGAGAATTTGTATGGTTACGAGGCGATCGCCGCTTTTCGGGCTAATCGCCCCACAGGCGACCTCCGCCGCACCCTGAGCAATACCGTCATCACCACCTACGGCAGCGACTTTGCCACCGCCAACACCGAATTTCGTCGCACGAGTTCTGGCAAAACGGGTCGCCAGAGCCAGACCTGGCTACGAACGCCAGCGGGTTGGCGGGTGGTCTGCGCTCATGTGTCCCTGTTAGGGGGTTAAAATATGTAAAGAAATTCTTAAAGCAAGTCTGAAGGGATTGGCAGAATGCGCGTTGCAATCGTTGGGGCAGGATTGGCTGGGCTGGCGGCGGCGGTAGAACTGGTAGACGCGGGCCACGAGGTGTCGATCTACGAAGCTCGGACGTTTGTGGGCGGCAAGGTGGGAAGCTGGATCGACGCAGACGGCAACCATATCGAAATGGGGCTGCACGTCTTTTTCAACAATTACAACAACCTGTTTGCGCTGATGCGAAAGGTGGGCGCGTATGAAGCGCTGCTGCCGAAGGAGCATGTGCATAACTTTGTGAATCGCGGCGGCGAGATCGGCAAGCTGGATTTTCGCTTTTTGCTGGGCGCACCCTTTCACGGGCTGAAGGCGTTTTTCACCACGGGCCAGCTCACGCTGCTCGACAAGCTGCAAAATGCGATCGCCCTCGGCACTAGCCCCATCGTCCCCGGTTTGGTGAACTACGATCTGGCGATGAAGCTGATTCGTGATCTGGATTCCGTCAGCTTTGCCGACTGGTTTCGCAGCCACGGCGGCTCGCAGCACAGTCTGGAGCGCATGTGGGACCCGATCGCCCTCGCCCTTGGCTTCATCAACACCGAGGAAATCTCCGCCCGCTGTATGCTCACCATCTTTATGATGTTTGCGGCGAAGACGGAAGCCTCGCGGCTGAACATGCTGGCAGGTTCCCCCGATGAATATTTGCACAAGCCGATTCTGAAATACATCCAGGAGCGCGGCGCACAGGTGCATACCCGGCGGCAAACGCGACGGATCTTGTTTGAAGAGAAAGACGGCGAAACGGTGGTAACGGGGCTGGCGATCGCCAATGGCGACACCGAAGAAACCGTAACTGCCGATGTCTATCTCGCCGCTTGCGACGTGCCGGGAATTCAGCGACTGCTGCCCGCCGAGTGGCGCAAATATCCCGAATTTGACAATATCTACAAGCTGGAAGCCGTGCCCGTGGTGACGGTGCAGCTCCGCTTCGACGGCTGGGTGACGGAAATGCAAGATGCAGAGCAGCGCAAACAGCTTGACCACGCCGCCGGACTCGACAACTTGCTCTACAGTGCCGATGCGGATTTCTCCTGCTTTGCCGACCTGGCCCTCACCAGCCCCAAGGACTATTATCGCGAGGGCCAGGGTTCGCTGATGCAGGTCGTGCTGACCCCCGGCGACCCGTTTATCAAAATGAGCAACGAAGACATTGCCCAGCACGCGCTGAAGCAGCTCCACGACCTGTTCCCGTCTTCCCGCGAGCTGAACATGACCTGGTTTAACGTGGTGAAGCTGGCGCAGTCGCTCTATCGCGAAAATCCGGGCATGGACCCCTACCGTCCGCCCCAAAAGACCCCCGTGCCGAACTTCTTCCTAGCGGGCAGCTACACGCAGCAGGACTATATCGACAGCATGGAAGGCGCAACGATTTCCGGCAAACAGGCCGCCGCCGCCATCCTGGAGCCGACGGGCTACAAGGTTCAGGGTACGGGATTGTTTAAGTATTGATGAGATTGATGAGCCTAGAGGGCAGACTCAGGATTGTGTAGCCTTTGGAAGCAACAGCAGAAGCTTCCATCAAGGCTGTATAAAGTTTTCCCTAGAGTTTTCATGCCTGTTTTTCAATGTTTTTAGAATGAGTATAAATTGCGACAAAACTTACGCATTTCGATGAGTTTTTCCAAGTTTTGAATCTCCCTTCGGGGAAATTCGTAAGGATCTCTCCAACTGCGTAGTTTTCACACGATCTCTTCTAACTTTGATTTGAAAGACAGGGTAAAGAATGACGCTTATTTCTGCTAGCAATGGTCAGTGGGGATTTCTCAAGGGAAACACGCTTCAAGTGCGTGGTACAGGACGGACATTTCTGGATATTGCCCAGTCCAAGGACGGCAAAATTTTCGCGGTGACTGGCTCCAGCCTCTATCGATTAAACCGTTCTGGACAGTCCAGTTTTGTTGGGTCTTTGGGTATTGGCTCAATGAACGCGCTGGGTTTTGATGCCAAAGGTAACTTATTTGGCGCTGCGGGTCAGGGTTTTTATCGGATTAATCAAGGCACGGGCCAAGCAACCCTCATCAGACAAATTCCGGGATTTTCGAGCAGTGGGGATATTGCTTTTGATGCATCGCGGAAACAGTTTTTTGCCACCAGTCGATCGCCCGGATCATCTTTTGATGTGCTAGTTTCTATCACGCCTAAAGGCAAAGCGAGACGGGTGGGCAATATTGGGTTTGGCGATGTGTATGGGTTGAGGTTCGATCGAGGGACTCTGGTTGGCTATACAGTACGCAATCAGGAAATCTCGATTAATTTGGTTACAGGAGCCGGTCGCTTCCGGCGCGTGGTTCGTGTTGGAAGTTCTGTAACATATGGTGCAGCGTAGTATTCGATGTTGTCGCCGCGTGCCTAATCTGGGCTGATCGCCAATTATCTCATTTCTTACCTTACTTGGTTTCCGAATAAGATCTCTGGCTGCGATCGCCCTTTGGTTCCTTCTGCAGCAGTCAATTGCCAGATTGTAAAAACCACATCTCAATAACCCTGCGTGCCTCTTTCCCCAGTTCTAAATCCTAGAACCTGCTTCCGGCGCGATAGAATTCCAGTACTAGGGCAGGCGAAGACTGAAGGAGCGCGTGATTATCACGGTTGCCAGTTTCAAAGGAGGCGTGGGGAAAACGACCGCGGCGATTCACCTGGCAGCGTTTTTGCAGACGCAGGGCGAAACGCTGCTGATCGATGCCGATCCGAATCGCTCGGCCACGGGCTGGGCCAAGCGCGGAAGTTTGCCTTATGAGGTGATCGATGAGTGGCGATCGCCCCAGCGAGTCCGCAACTTTAGCCATGTGGTGATCGACACGCAGGCGCGGCCCGTGCAGCGCGATTTGGAACTGCTAACCGACGGCTGTGACCTGCTCATTTTGCCAACCACGCCCGATGTGCTGGCGATGGATGCACTGGTGTTGACGCTAGAATGCCTGCACACCATCGGCGCAAATCGCTACCGGATCATGCTCAACATCATTCCGCCCAAGCCGAGCCGCGATGGCGAAACCGTGCGATCGCTCTTGCACGAGTCGGGAATGCCTGTGTTTGCTGCGGGCGTGCGGCGACTGGCGGCGTTTCAAAAGGCAGCACGGGCAGGAGTCCTGGTATACGAGGTGAAAGATCCGCGTGCAGCGGACGGCTGGCAAGATTACGTATCCGTGGGTCAGGAAATGCTGGAGGGCTTTGGCGGATGACAAACGACATGAGCAATGCAGACGCTGAAGAGCCTGACTCTTCTAGCTTAAAAAGTCAGCTTTGGGCACATTTGCAGGAGATTGCACGAGAGCGTGATCCCTATCTCGCCAGCGAGGGGCATTTCTACGTCCAGCAATATATCCGAGCATTCCTGACGCAATTTGGTGCAGTTGAAATGCAGCCGTTCACCGTTCGCGGCCAGACGCATCACAATATTTTGCTGAAGTTGCCGGGACAGCAGATGGCCCGTCCACCCATCCTGATTGGCGCACACTACGACGCAGTACCCGGTTCGCCAGGGGCCGACGACAATGCATCGGGGGTGGCGGTGCTGCTAGAACTGGGGCGATCGCTCTCTACTCAACCCGCTCGTCATCCCGTCTGGCTAGTCGCCTTTGACCTGGAGGAATTTGGGCTATTGGGCAGTCGCCACTGTGCCGAACAGTTCTACGCCCAGGGTCAACGGCTGCGGCTGATGCTGTCGCTGGAAATGCTGGGCTATTGCAACCCGCAGCCTGGTTCACAGCAGTATCCCGCCGAGTTTTTCTATCGGCTCTATCCCAGCCAGGGCAATTTCTTGGGACTGGTGGGCAGTCCAGCGACCCTCCTGGATATGCAGCGCCTCAGCCGCAGCCTGCGCCAGGTTGGCCAAGTGCCTGCTCACTGGTTTCCTGCACCGAATCGCGCCAAGTCCCTCCCCGACCTGCGCCGCAGCGACCACGCCCCCTTTTGGGATCTGGGCTACCCCGCGGTGATGCTCACCGATACGGCCGACCAGCGCAATCCCCACTATCACCAGGCCAGCGATCGCCCCGAAACCCTCGATCTGGATTTCCTCACGGGCGTTTGTCGCGGCTTGGCAGATGGGATTCAAGGCTTGTAGGGAAGGTCGATTTTAGATTTTAGATTGGCAATTTTGGATTGAGAGTCGCAGAATTTGCAGCGAATCTGGCGATTCAGCGGATGCCTAGCTGCCTAACTCCCGCGATCGCCCAGCCGCCGCTTTGACGGCTTCGATCAGGGCGGAGCGGAGTCCCGCCTTCTCCAGCGCCGCAATGCCTGCAATCGTCGTACCGCCGGGACTGGTGACGCGATCCTTCAGTTCGCCGGGGTGGAGTCCCGTTTCTGCCAGCAGTTGAGCCGTGCCGCGCACTGTTTGAATGGCAAGCTGGGTGGCGATCGCCCTCGGCAGCCCAGCCGCCACGCCGCCATCGCTCAGCGCTTCCACAATCAGCGCCACATAGCCTGGGCCAGAACCGGAAAGTCCCGTCACTGCATCCATCAGCGATTCGGGCACTTCTACCACTTCGCCCACCGCCGCGAAAATTTGTCGAGCCTGCGCTAGGTGGCTGGGCTGGGTGTGCCGACCTGGGGCGATCGCCGTCATGCCTGCACCCACCGTCGCCGGAGTATTGGGCATCGCTCGCACAACGGGGCAATTGGGAAAGCCAGCCTCCAGTTTATGCAGCGGAACCCCTGCCAAGATCGACAGCACCAGCATTGACGACGAGGCCGTGGGGAGCGCCTGAATCACCGTATCAAACACCTGGGGCTTGATGGCCAGCAACAATACGTCGGCGTGTTGCACTGCGTCGGCATTTTCCGCTGTCACCTGTACGCCATATTCCTCTGCTAAATAATCGCGTCGAGCCGCCGCAGGTTCCCCAACCATCACCTCATCCGACGCGCAAACACCCTGATCGAGCAGGCGAGACAGCAGCGCCTCTGCCATCACGCCGCCACCAATTATTCCCAGCTTCACGGCTGCCTCCTTTCTTGCTCTGGATATCTCTTGCTCTGGATATCTCGCTCTAGGTATGCTGCAATGGTTCAAACAGCACAAGACCCAGACAGCACGAAACCCCCTTCAGCCAAGCTCTAGGACGGCCGGATTGAGCAGCCGTTGCAAAGCAGCCAGAAGGGGGAGATTGCGAGTGCGACCTCTGAAACTTAAGCCATACGAGCTTGCGGATCTGCGCCCCAGGTCGGAGCGGGAGAGGTCATGGGGCGACCGGGACGCATGGGCTGCTGGAGCGGGATGTCCGCAGGCGGGTTGAGCTGGGTGCTGACCTGGACGCAGTTGGGCGTAAACAGGAAAATGCTCTCGCCGATGCGCTCCTGGTGGCCGTCGATCGCATAGGTGCCGCCGGCCAAAAAATCGACCGCTCGCTGCGCCTGATCGGGATCCATGATGGTTAGGTTTAGCACGACGGACTTGCGCTCCCGCAGGGCACGAATTGCCTGGGGCATTTCTTCAAAGGTGCGGGGCTCCATGACCACGACCTCAGACATGCCGTTTACACCGGGCATTCCAATCACGTTGCCCATACCAGAGCCGACATCGGTGGTCATCAGGGGGCGATCGCGCATCCGGCGACGGCGCGGCTCCTCTTCGACGACCGGCTGGACGTTTTCTTCTTGGTAGAGGTTCTGATATTCCTGTCCGTCCATTTCGTCGTACTCATATTCGTAATCGGCGGGATCATTCAGGCCCACAAAGTCACGCAGCTTAGAAAAAATGCTCACAGGTCACGCTCCATCACATAACGTTAATTGGGTTAATTTTTGACAATCCCATCTGACAAATCTGACAATTATGCCAGGGCAAACTCTAACATCGAGTGGAGATTTCAAATCGAGACTTCATACACTCAGGCGAGAGTGCCCTATTAACCCGACCGCGATAAGGCTTAAGCATAAATTAATAATCTAAGCGCTTACCCAACGGGCTTGAAATTCCGCTCAAGTTACTTGTTTTGAGTTCTCAGTATATAACAGATTTAGAAAATCAATCCCTAATTCAGAATTGATTCAAAAAAATTGCCAATCGCACAAGACGCGATCGCCTTCACAGCTTATCTAACCAATCCAGAATTCTCAAGTCATGGCAGCCTGGTTTAATTTGACGTTTGATCTTATCCCCAGGTTGCACCGATCAGGTTTGTTAATCAATCGAGCAGCCCAGCCGATCTGTCTACCCAAGAATGCTGCGATCGCCCGCTTGAACATCGGTCTTTAAACTCAGAAGCGATCGCCCAAGCGGTAATTCAGCCTGAATTCTAGACTGAGATTAATGCACTTAGGTCAGCTTTGATCAGGAAAACCTATTAATGGCGATCGCGCTTCCCAGTTTGCTGATCAATCCTCTGCAAGATGGGCAACCATCCTGGAAGCAGATGACACGATTTCTCTACCAAATCGGACACAGATCAAGCCCGCTCCACTCAGCGATTTTTTCCGATCGAATGGTAGAAAGCAGAGATTTACAAAGCCTGATCACAAAATATCGGGATGCTGAATTGCAAAACCCCATTGCCATTTCTAGAGTGGGGCCTTTGAGCAGCCCCCAGTGCGGACGGATCCAATGATGAATCAGTCGTTGCCCCTCCAATATTCGCTGTCATCCCTAGACACACTTGGCGCAGAGGTTCTGTCGTCTACTTATGATGAGGGGCGCGTTGCCGAACTGATTGAAGCCGCAGGCTGCCGGTTCATCTATCTGCCACCCGCCTGGATACCGTGAGAACCGACGCTCAGGAGTCTCACTTAATCTCAATTAATCTCAATTCCGACTCGCTTCAGATTCGATTTTCTGGGGATGGCGGAGGGCTGTTTTAACCTGAAATAGAGTTGGCCCAGTCCTTAGCCCAGTGCAAGTTTTGCTGCACGCGCTCTGGGGTGGCGGCTTCGGAGTAGAGGCGCAGCACGGGTTCTGTGCCGCTGAAACGGATCAGCAGCCAGCTTTGGTCGGCCAGGCGAAACTTATAGCCGTCAATATCTAGCACGCTCAGCACCGATTGGCCGGCGATTTCCTGGGGGGGCTGGGTCTTGAGCTGGTTCAACAAGCGCGATCGCACGTCCATGCTAGCCAGCGGCAGGTCGATGCGGTCGTAGGCAGAGGTGAAGCCCGTTTTGGCTTGTAAGGCAGCGTATTGGTCGCTCAAGTCCATGCCGCTGTCCACCACGGCTTCTAGCACGTACAGCGCCGACAGCAGCGCGTCGCGTTCGGGGATATGGTTGCCGTAGCCGATGCCGCCGGATTCTTCGCCACCGAGGAAAACCTGACTTTCCAACATGCGGTCGGCGATGTATTTGTAGCCAATCGCCGTTTCGTGGACGGGCAGGTTGTGCAGCTTGGCGACTAGCGGCATCAGGTCAGAGCCGCTGATGGTTTTGACGATTTCGCCTGTAAAGCCGCGATGGGTAGCGAGATGCTGAATCAGCACGGGAATCAGCACTTGGGAACTCAGGAAGTTGCCTGCGCCATCGACGGCGGCAATGCGATCGCTGTCTCCGTCAAACACTAGCCCCACCACTAGCTCATCGGGCGATCGCCGTTCATAGGTTCGGATCTGGTGCAGCAGATCGGGCAAATAGCGGGGCAGGGGTTCCGGTGCGCCGCCGCCAAACAGTGGGTCTGCGTTGCCGTTTAGCTCGTGGATCGGCGTGCCTAAAAGCTGCTCCAAACCGCCCGACGCTGCCCCGTGCATCACATCGGCAAACACAGTGAGCTTGCCCGTGGCGATCGCCCGCCGCAGCTTTTCCACATCCACCTTGGCCCGCAGCCCTTCGCAATAGCTCGTCCACGGGTTAAAGGTTTGCAGCGTCCCCGGCTGCTCTACGGAGGGAAGCTCCTGTCCCAGCAGCGCCTCAATCTTGGCTGTCACCTCCGGCGGAATCGACCCGCCAAAGCCTGCCTTCACCTTCAGTCCCGAATAGGCCGCAGGATTATGGCTGGCAGTAATCACCACGGCTCCCAAGGCGTTTTGCTGCTTTGCTGCCCAGCTAAAGGCCGGCGTTGGCGCAAAGGATTCCGACAGCAATACGTCATAGCCTGCCTGTTGTAGCGCCTCGGCGGCGACCTGAGCAAACTCCGGCGACAAAAAGCGACGATCGTAACCCACAATCACTAGGCGATTTTGGGTTTGTTCACCATACGTCTGCTCTAGGGCGATCGCCGCCCGTGGTGCAACCTGCATTACCCGCTCAAAGGTAAAGTCTGCTGCGATCATGCCGCGCCAGCCGTCCGTGCCAAAGGAAATCGGTCGCTGGACAAATGCGGAGGGGGAGAGTTGACCTGCCATAGAATGCCTGGGAATTGGGGGACTGCAAGAAACAGGAAAAAACTGAGCGCATTGCGCCAATCTGCACGCTGCCGTTCCAGCAGCACATTGCAAACTGCCACTCAGAGCAATTCTATGCAGGAAATCCCGCATCCGCCAGACTGTTCCCCAGCATTCACGCCAATTTTACGAAGATTTTCAGAGCAATTTCACCCCATCTCGGCAATGAGCAATCCTTTTGTCAATTCGCCTGAGCAACCCTATGAATGCATGGCTGACAACCCCGCAACTGCCCAACCCACCCTCCAAAATCGCCAATCCACAATCCAAAATCAATATGATTTCCTCGATCAGCGCAATAGCCCCGTCCACACTGCCTGGGTTGGGGGGCTGAAATCCAGGTCAGTTCAGGATCGGAGCTATTGCGGTTTGGGGGCTTGAGTATTGTTTCAGCCCTTGCCCTAGAAATTACGCAAACCCAACCCAAAAACTACACAAAGTGATAAGGCGGCAGCGCCTCGCTCAGTGCCATCTGCCAGCCAGGACAGCGCGATCGCCATTCTTCTAGCGATTCATGCAGCAGGGCTTCGTCTGTCCGCTTGACTAGCAGGTGCAGCCGCTCGATGCCGTCGCGGGGTGCGTCGATCTGGAGCGCAGGATAGTCCTGGGCGATCGCCTCCTTTAGCTTCAGCAGTTCTGCTTGCTGCTGCTGCTGGCGATCCAACTGCTGCTGAAATTGCTGTTTTTTTGCCAGGAAATAGTCGCGCCCGGTTCCAGCAGTCGCTAGCGGGCTTGGGGCAGAGGATTCGGGCGATCGCGGCGATAGTTTCAACGTATACTCCGCCTGCCCGACCAGCCGCGTTAGGGTTGCCTGGTAGGCAGCCGCATTGACGTGCAAATGCTCCAGCAGCTTTTCCTGCGACACAAACTGCGTACCAAACCGCAGCGGCAACACGGGAACCTGCTCAAACACCTCGCGAATCACCTGGTCATGGTGCAAGACTGCCCGCATCAGGCGTTCATCACTCTGCTCCAGCATGGCCAAATCTAGACCCGGCTCCACGACCGCGCCGACCCCCCGTTCATACAGCAGCATCAACTCACCGCTGATGCCTGCGGGTAACACAATCGACTCGGTTGACTGAAGGACAAACGCATAGGTATACATCAAAACCTTATTGCCCCGATGGAGAGACGCTGCTTAGTACTCCATTAATACTCCATTCTATAAGGGCTGGGACGGATGCCATTCCATTAGTTTTCGTGAATCCTGCCGGAATCAGTTTTGCCAAGGGTTGTCCCAGATGCGGGCTAGATCAGGACAAGCGCCCTACACGTTTGCCTCTTCCTTGACCAGCTTGTCCCAGCCCAGATCCTTCAGCGAGGTGTTTCGGCGCAGCGGACGGGTCGCCAGTTCCAGGATGTCGCGGGCGTTGGCAAAGCCGTGAATCTGGGCAAAGGTAAACTCCACCGACCACTTGGTATTGATGCCACGAGCCTCTAGCGGGTTGGCATGGGCCATGCCCGTGATGACCAAATCCGGATTCAGGTCATAAATCCGCTGAATCTGGTTATAGTTATCGGGCTTTTCCACAATGCGGGGCAGCGGCACGCCCATTTCGGCACACGTCTTCTCTAGCAGCGCCAGTTCCGCCGCTTGGTAGCGCTTGTCCATATAGGGAATGCCGATTTCGGGGACGGTCATGCCGCAGCGAATCAGGAAGCGGGCCAGGGAAATTTCCAGCAGGTTATCCCCCATGAAAAAGACCGATTTGCCGCGCAATAGCGCAAGATAATCTTCCAGCCCTTCCCAGATTTTGGCTTCGCGCTCCTCCAGCCCCTTTGGCTCAATGCCAAACACAGAGCAGATTTTTTCTACCCAGGCGCGAGTTCCGTCTGGACCGATGGGGAAGGGTGCGCCGATCAGCTTGCACTTGCGGCGACGCATCAACGTGGTGGCCGTGCGCGACAGGAACGGGTTCACGCCGCAGACGTAATAGCCTTCTTCGATCACGGGCAGCTCCGTAAACCGCTTGGCCGGTAGCCAGCCGGAAACCCGGATGCCCTGCTTTTTCAGTTCCAGCGTCAGTTGCGTGACGACCGGGTCGGGCAGGGAGCCGAACAGCACTAACGGCGGATGGTCTGCATATTCCGACTCTTCCGCCTTCACGTCTTCCTGCTTGCGGCCAAAGTTCAATAGCCGTTGCACGGCATTGCGCTCGGCTTTTTCAGACTCTAGCACGGGCGCTTTGTCGGGGCAGCGGGCCGCCATTGCCGCCAGCACGGTGTCTTCGCCCTGGGTAAAGGCATAGTCCAGTCCGTTGGCGCGGGCGACCACAATGGGAATGCCGATTTCAGCTTCCAGTTTGGGCGCGAGGCCTTCCAGATCCATTTTGATGATTTCGGTGGTGCAAGTGCCGATCCATACAATGACGGAGGGATTGCGATCGCGCTTAATCTGTTCACACAGCCGCTTTAGCTCTTCGTAATCGTTTAGCTGGGCAGAAATATCGCCCTCTTCCAGTTCTGCCATCGCGTAGCGCGGTTCGGCGAAAATCATTACGCCCATCGCGTTTTGCAAGAAATAGCCGCAGGTCTTGGTGCCGATAACCAGGAAGAAGCTGTCCTCAATTTTTTGATAGAGCCACGCGACGCAGCTAATTGGGCAGAAGGTATGATAATTGCCCGTTTCACAGTCAAAGGTGAGCGCTTGGGGTTGAGTATCGGCGAGGGTCATGGCGAGTATTGGGGTGTTGGGATGTTGAAGAGGAAAGAGAAGAATTGGGGATTGGGGGCTGGCGTAACGTGGAGGTAAGCTAGTCGTGACTCCAGGCGCTCCGTTAATCCCGCTCTCCTACGCCCGTACAGGCTTCGTCAATTTTGGAAGACAGGCGGACGGCGGGGACTTTGCTGGCGGGCTTGGTTTCGGGAAGGTCGAGGGGCGTTTCGGAGGCGAGAGTGCGGCTGGGGAGCATTTTGGGAGCGTCGTCGTCCAGTTCGTCGAGTTCGTCGTCGGGATTGAAGTTGAGTCCTAGTGCCAGGATGATGCGGTCGGGGTCGTTGCTGAGGTCTACGATCAGCGGCAGCAGGCTCGTCAACTGTGGCTCCAGGGTCGAGAGCGTTCCCAAAATGAATCCAGAGGAGGGTCGCCGCTGTCCGGCACAGTCTACCCAAACGCCTAGCCGTGCAATCCACGCTCGATTTTCGCGATAGTAGGTGAGCCAGGCGATTTTCAGGGACTTGCGGAGGTATTGAACGTTCATGTAAGGGTCAGGGTTCAGAGAGTCAGGTCAGGGAGTCAGGGTTGAGGGATTCAAACTACAGAGTTTAGAGTATCGGGGGGCGATCGCCCCGCTTCCCATCTTCCGCAAAGCTAAAGAATTGTGGGCTTTTCCCTGACCGCTGACTCCTGACCGCTGACTCCTGCCCCCACTACACCATCATCAAGTCCAGTTCCTCTTCGGCCCGCTTCGGCGCTTCCTTGGGATTCAGGTAAAAATCAGACAGCAGGCTAAACAGATCACGGTCGGGCGCATCATTGGGCACGACCCCTTCGGGACGAGCCAGGATTTGATCAGCAATATTGAGGTAGTAATCGCAGACATAGTTCAGCGAGGGGTCTTTTTCTGCCATCTCGAACAGCGTTTTGCCTTTGACGCGAGACACCCGGATGTCTTCGATCAGCGGCAGCACCTCCAGGACGGGCATGGGCACAGCTTCGATGTATTTATCGATCAGGTCGCGCTTGGCAGTGCGGTTGCCGATCAGCCCAGCAAGGCGCAGCGGGTGGGTGCGGGCTTTTTCGCGGACGGAGGCGGCGATGCGGTTGGCGGCAAACAGCGCGTCGAAGCCGTTGTCGGTGACGATCATGCAATAGTCGGCGTAGTTTAGCGGGGCAGCAAACCCGCCACACACCACGTCCCCCAGCACGTCGAATAAGATCACATCGTACTCATCAAAGGCATTTAGCTCCTTGAGCAGCTTCACGGTTTCGCCGACGACGTAGCCACCGCAGCCCGCCCCTGCTGGGGGCCCGCCTGCCTCTACGCAATCCACGCCGCCATAGCCCTTGTAAATCACGTCTTCGGGCCACACGTCTTCGTAGTGATAGTCCTTTTCTTGCAGCGTGTCGATGATGGTGGGAATGAGGAAGCCAGTGAGGGTAAAGGTGCTGTCGTGCTTGGGGTCGCAGCCGATTTGCAGCACCTTTTTGCCGCGTCGGGCAAGGGCAACTGAGATATTGCAACTGGTGGTGGACTTACCAATGCCACCTTTTCCATAGACCGCAAGTTTCACGGGCAAGCTCCTGGTGAAGGGATGAAAACTGGAGAGAGGAGAGAAGTAGCGGCGGCAATCGCGACTACTGTGTGAATTATGAAGAGCCAGATGCCCAAAGGAAAGGGTCTGATAAATCAGTTCACGTCTCTAAACGGTTCTAAACAGTCTAAAAAGCATCATGTATTTTCTTTCAGAACCAGACTGCCTTTGATGTCTTCAAAAACCTTCTCAAAGACTTTTGAACACTCTTTTTTATAAAAAAGAGAACAAAATACAAAAAGTGCCTGAACCACTGGACGGGATTGCTTTTGGCGATCGCCCGCTTCCCCCAATCCTCCCATCCGCCCGCCAAAACCGCACCCTGTCGCCCTCCCAAGGCGATCGCCCCCGCTCAACCCCTTGCCCCTGCTGGCGCAGATTCCTCCGAAAATAGAGGAAGCCGCTGGATTGATAATTATCGTGAATTTTTTGGAAAACCCCGCCCTGCCCCTGGCGATCGCCGCTCTGCTGGACTTTCTGATGGGCGATCCGTGGAACTGGCTGCATCCCGTGCAGGTCATGGGTTGGGTCATCGGTCGCTATAGCCGCTGGGTGCAAGACGGGCTGCATCTGACGACGGAGCCAGCGTCGGTGCAGCGAAACTTGGCATTACAGCGGGTTGCGGGGGGCGTGCTGACGGTTGCCCTCGTCCTCGGCAGCGGCTTTGTTGGCTGGCTTCTTGTGCATCTCAGCCGCACGATTCATCCATTACTCGGACTCGCTATAGAATCCATCTTGCTGGCCAGTTGCTTTGCCGGACGCAGCCTGCGCGATGCGGCGGCAGACGTGCTGCGTCCCCTGGCGGCGGGGGATTTGGTGCAAGCGCGATCGCACCTCAGCCGCTATGTGGGGCGCGATACAGAAAACCTGCCAGAATCCGAAATTCTCCGCGCTGTGCTAGAAACCGTGACGGAAAACGCCACCGACGGCGTAATGGCTCCGCTGTTTTGGGCGATCGCCGGATCGGTGACCCCGCTCGGCCCCGTGCCGCTAGCCTTGGGCTACAAAGCCGCCAGCACCCTCGACTCGATGGTGGGCTATAGGGCCGCCCCCTATACCTACCTGGGCTGGGCCAGCGCTCGCCTGGATGACCTGCTGACCTGGCTACCCTGTCGCCTCACGGTGGTCACGATTGCGCTGCTCTCTGGCAGGCCCCGCCATGTGCTGAAGCTGTGTCGCCGCGATGCGCCCCAAGACCCCAGCCCCAATGCCGGATGGAGCGAGTGCGCCTACGCTGCGGCGCTGGATGTCCAGGTCGGCGGACAAAACACCTATCGTGGCAACATCACCCACAAGCCGCTGTTGGCAGATCCCGTGCGTCCCATCACGCCTGAACGCATCCAGCAAGCCCTGAGCCTGACTCGCCGCGTTTTCTTGCTTTGGCTGGCGGGGGCGATCGCCCTCCACCACGTATCCTCTTTGCGCCCGCTGCTATCCTGAAGAGCAGACCGCTAACAGAACGCAGGAATACAACGCAGGACATTTCGATATGGCAGAGCAATTGCAAAACTACATCAATGGGCAGTGGTGCGCGTCGGCGGCGACCGAATATTTAGATGTGGTGAATCCTGCCACCTGCGAAGTGCTGGCGAAAGTGCCGCTCTCGCCCGCCCATGAGGTGGATGACGCGGCTCAGGCAGCAGCAGCGGCATTTCAAACCTGGCGGCGCGTGCCAGCGGGCGATCGCATTCAATATTTGTTCAAGCTCAAGGGCCTGCTCGAAGAGAACCTAGAGGACCTCTCGCGGACGATTACGCTGGAGTGCGGCAAAATCTACGCCGAAGCCAAAGCCGAAATGCAGCGGGCGATCGAAAACGTGGAGGTGGCCTGCGGTATTCCCATGCTGATGCAGGGCGATGTGTCAGAAGACATTGCGCGGGGCATTGATGAATTCATGATTCGCCAGCCGCTGGGCGTGTGTGCGGCGATCGCCCCGTTCAATTTTCCTGGCATGATTCCCTTCTGGTTTCTGCCCTATGCGATCGCCTGCGGCAACACGTATATCCTGAAGCCGTCGGAAAAAGTGCCCCTGACGCTGCAAAAGGTAATGCGGCTGATCGAACAAACGGGATTGCCGCCCGGCGTGGTGAACTTGATCAATGGCGGGAAGGAAGCAGTGGACGCGATTCTGGACCATCCCACGATTCGCGGCATCAGCTTTGTCGGCTCGTCGCCCGTGGCGAAGTATGTCTACAGTCGGGCAGCGGCAAACGGCAAGCGCGTGCAGTGTCAGGGCGGCGCAAAGAACCCGATCATCGTGCTGCCAGATGCCGATTTGGATTCCACCATTCGGATCGCCGCAGACAGCGCCTTTGGCTGTGCAGGGCAGCGCTGCCTGGCCGCGTCGCTGATGGTGACGGTGGGGCGGGCGCGGGAACCCTTTACCGAAGCGATGGCCGAGGCGGCCAAGTCTCGCGTCGTCGGCTTTGGGCTAGATCAGGGCGTGCAGATGGGCCCGGTGATTAATTTGCAGAGCCGCGATCGCATTGCTGACTTGATTCAGCAGGGCATCGAGGAAGGCGCAAAACCGCTGATCGACGGGCGCAATCCCAAAATTTCTGGCTACGAAAACGGCAGTTTCGTCCGCCCCACGCTGCTGCAAGACGTGCGCCCCGACAGCCGCATCGCCCAGACGGAGATTTTTGGCCCGGTGCTGGGGCTGCTGCATGTAGAGACGATTGATGAGGCGATCGCCCTGGTCAACAGCGGCCACTGGGGCAATATGGCGTGCCTGTTCACCAGCAGCGGCGCGGCCGCCCGCAAGTTTCGCTACGAAGCCGAAGCAGGCAACATCGGCATCAACATTGGCGTGGCCGCACCAATGGCGTTTTTTCCCTTCAGCGGCTGGAAAGAGAGCTTCTTTGGCGATTTGCACGGCCAGGGCAAACACGCAGTAGAATTTTTCACCCAAACCAAGGTCGTCGTCGAGCGCTGGTTTCAAGATTGGACGCGCCAGTTTTAGCGATTCTGCAAAAGTCGCCCAGGTTCTTTTTCTTAATTTTTGTCCTGAAGCTTTCCTGCATACGCTGGAAATGTTTGCGAACTGAACTTTACAAAGAGTGCGATCGCCCTGAAAAATTAAGGAAAAGGGTCGGGTTTTATTGTGGATTTCTCGTAAAAATCTGAATGCCTTGAGTCGTTCTTTGAGTCGTTCTTTGACCGGCAGCGCAACGTAAACCATCAGGATTTAACGGGTTTGCTTTAGCCAGAATTGCAAACTCGTGTTTGCATGTTCAATCTGCATGTTTTTTGCATTCCTACTGTCTTCGCTGCCAATTTTGTTATTTTCACGCTTTTTTGAGGTTTGACTGAATGAAGCTTTTACTCACCCCCGGTATTGCGAAATTTTTGACTTCGACCGCCCTGACGCTGGCATTCATGGCCCTCTCCCCGCTGGCGGCTCTGGCAGAAATGGCCACGCTGACCGCTAGCCCCGGCAGCCGCATCAACGTGCGCGAGCAGCCCTCCACCAGTTCCCCCGCTCGGCACTACGGCGTTCCGGGCGATCGCGTCGAAATCATCACCTCCGTCAACTCCAGCTTCGATGGTCGTCTCTGGTATCAGGTGCTATTCCCTCGAACCGGTGCGCGGGGCTGGGTGCGAGGTGACCTGCTGCGTCTCGATTCGGCCGCGCCGCCCTCCTCCTTCCAGCCACAGCGGGTTTCCTTCGCCCCTGGCTCCTCGGCAGCCACCGTCGGCGGTCGTGTGCAGGGGGGGCAGGTGCGCGACTATATCCTCAACGCCCGCGCCGGACAAACCATGTCCACCAGCATCACGGGCACTTCGCCGTTTCTGCAAGTCATCGTGATGCTGCCCAATAGCCGCACGCTCTACACGGGCAGCGGCAACTGGTCGGGCGTGCTGCCTGCCAGCGGCGACTACTACGTGCGCGTGCGGATTGTACCCGAAGAACAGGCCAATGCCTCCGGCGAATATAGCCTGACTATCAGCATTCGATAACGGGCTTTACCAGGGTAAGAATAAGGATAGAGGACAAGGGCGATCGCCTCCCATTTCCCAAAGAGCGTCGCCCTTCACACTCCGTAGCAAAATTTTGCTTGCGTCGATCAGGGGTATCCACTACAATCGTCCATCAAGCTGTAATTTTTCCAACACGCAGCTTATTCCACTCCCCGAAAATTTGGCCGGTTCGTCGATTACGGCATTGGTAGATGCGCCAACACCTACCAACGCCTGACCCCAGGACAGAGTGAGCTGTCTCAGGGCTTTGCCTATTGTATGGCCGCCTTGAAACCTGCTTTGCGTCGTTTGGGCGGCCATCTTTTCGGGGTTTCCCTACCTCGTTTCCAAGGAGGAAACCCCAAATGCTGACAATTCAATACACCTGGTCGTCCCCACGCTCGGAGGCGACCCAGTTTTCGCTGCCCCCGCTCACCTGCGAACTGCCGCGCCGTCGCCGCCTGCGCCACTACATCATCGGCCTGCCCGAAGACGCGCAACTGGCCATCGACCGGCTGCACCTGCTCCGCTACGCCGAACGCTTCGAGTGGACTCGCGCCCTCGAATTTCCGCCCAACGGCATCGTCCTCAACGCCGAGCAACCCGGCGAAGTGCTGCGCTGCCTGCACCGTGAAATGCGGAGCAACCCTGGCGCGAATGAGTAAGAACAGATAAGGGTGATTTGGGTTTTGGATTTTGGGTTTTGGCCGGTCAACCTCCCAATCCAAAATCCAAACTCCCCCATCTAAAATCCCCAATCCCCCAAAAGCCCTCTCCCATATTCACCTATCCAACGGACTCCGCACCCCCCGTCCACCCCGATTCAGCACATGGGTATAGATCATCGTCGTCTTCACATCCTTATGCCCCAGTAATTCCTGAATCGTGCGAATGTCATACCCACTCTCTAACAAATGAGTGGCAAAGCTATGCCGGAAAGTATGACAGCCGATTCGCTTGGTTAAGCCTACAGCTCTTGATGCTTGTTTAACCGCTTTTTGAACTCCACTTTCATGTAAATGATGTCGGCACATCAGCCCGCTGCGTGGATCTTTGGTGATTGAACTCGATGGAAACACATACTGCCAGATCCAATCCCGATTAGCATTCGGATATTTTCGCTCTAGCGCAAAGGGCAGATTTACAAATCCAAATCCCCGGCTCAAGTCTTGCTGGTGCTGTCGTCGTACACCCACTAAATGATCTCGTAATTCTGATGCAACGCTTGATGGCAACATCGTCACACGACTCTTGCTCCCTTTACCATCTCTAACCACGATTTGCTGTTGAGCAAAGTCAATATCTTTTACTCGTAGCCGCAACCCTTCGATCAACCGAAGACCGCTTCCATAGAGGATCTTTACAACTAGTTGATAAATACCGTCACACTGCTGAATTACAGAAATTGCCTCCTGCTGGGTCAACACAGTTGGCACATTTTGAGGTTGTTTGGCTCGAACGGCATCTATCTCCGTTACCTTGACATTGAGTACTTCCCGATAGAGAAACAGCAAAGCGCTGAGGGCTTGATTTTGGGTCGAAGCAGAAACCCGTCCCTCAACCGCTAGATGAGTGAGAAACGCTTCTATCTCAGCTTTGCCCATCTCCCTGGGATGGCGTTTGTTGTGAAACAGGATATAGCGACGAATCCACTGTACATAGGTTTCTTCAGTGCGATAGGCGTAGTGCTTAAGGCGAATAGCATCCCGCACCTGATCCAGCAATTTTTTAGGAGGCGACTGCATAGAAATGAATAGATGTACCACGTGCTAGATAGTACATCCGCTTGTCTCCGTAAGGAATCTGAAATTATGCGGAAAGATTCTAGCGAATCTGTTCAAACAGCGTATTATGCGGAAAGATTCGGCATAAGGAGTTATTCGGCGTGTTATGCCGAATTATTCTGCCTATTTACCCTCTACTGGATCTTAGACGGAAAAATTCAGTCTATTAATAGTTATCTTGCTCCGTTTTTGGGTTGGGGCAGTACAGATAAGCTATCTGTGAGGTG
>NZ_JACYLP010000026.1:0-24520 GCF_015272455.1 Thermoleptolyngbya sp. C42_A2020_037 | reverse complement strand
CACCTCGCAGCAGGGTATTCCGGCTCTTAAAGTCAATTTTTGTCAGTCAACCAGCTTTGACCCATATCACAGACGCTAGAGCGAACTACCAAACAGAGACAATAACACTGATTCAGCTATTTGAACCTGTCGATAAGCGTCTCAAGCCCACTATCTCTAGCCCCCAAACCAGCGCACACCTAACACTCTGAATCAGCATTTACCCAAGAAATGACAAGCTTGGCCAAAAGCTAAACCAGAACACTAGACCTGCATCAGCCTGGGAACCAAAGACAGTACCCATGAGACGAATATCTACGCATTGATATTCATCTGCATGTCTAAATTAATACACATGGAATTCTGTTCGTCAAGCTTGAACCAGGAAATTTGCATGAAAATTCTGCGTGCTGCCTACAACTTCAAGATCGCTTGAATACTTTTCTCTCTGGACAAGGGCTTGCGAACAGTTTTTGTAGGCTTCCGTGAGCGCTACCTAGTAGAACTTTGATACGTTGCGCTGGCACTAACCCCGTTTGCAAACAGCGCAGTCTAGAAGCCATTCTGGGAAGACCAGTGCTAGAACGGGTATCAGAACAGCTTGAGGGTAGCAGAACAGCATGGCGAATCCGGTTTCGCAGCGGCAGAGTAACTGGTTGAACAGCAAAGCGCTCTGGGCGCAGATGCAGCGGCGGCTTGGCGATTTGGATTCCTCGGAGCCGCCAGAAGATTCGCTGCCGCTGCGGGTGCTGGTGCAGGCGATGGTGATCGTCGGCATCATTGCGGTAGATGTGTCAGCGGCAGACACGACCGATGCATTGGGCGTAAGTCTGTGGGCTGTGCCGATGAGCGCGGTGGGCGGAGCTTGGAGCTGGTCGCGTCGCCGCAGCCGCAATATCCCGGTGAAATTTTGCATTGCGATCGCCATGCTGATTGCGCTGGCGGTCTTTTTTGTGCGGCTGGTGGCCGAGCGCAACGACACGCGCATGGCCCTGGCGGAACTGCTGATCCAGCTTCAGGTCTTTCACAGCTTTGACCTGCCGCGCCGCAAAGACCTGGGCTATTCCATTGTGATTGGGCTGATCTTGATGGGTGTGGCGGCCACTCTCAGCCAGACCTTCTGGTTTGCGCCGCTGCTGATCGCCTTTGTAGCCCTTGGCATTCCGGTGCTAGTGCTAGACTATCGCTCCCAGCTTGGGGTTGCTCCCAAGACGATGCGGCACATTCACCAGAGCTTGCCGCTGCGGCCGCTGGCAGGCGTGCTGGGCATTACGTTGGCGCTGGGGCTGGTGATTTTTGCCTTTTTGCCCCGCCTTCCGGGTTATCAACTGCGGGCGTTTCCGGTCAGTGCGCCCATCCAGTTTGAAGGCCAGTTTGACGGCGGCACGATTATCAACCCTGGCTATGTGCGCGACGGTCGCGCCAGCGCGGGCAGCGGCATGGGCGCAAACGGTAACGTGGAGGGTGGGTCGGGCGAAGTGGATGCAGATTTTTACTATGGCTTTAACCGCCAGATGAACCAAAACCTGCGCGGCTCGCTGACCCCAAAGGTGGTGATGCGTGTGCGATCGCAGTCCGAGGGCTTTTGGCGCGTGATAGCGTTCGACCGCTATACGGGGCAGGGCTGGGAAGTGTCGCGGGATGGCGAAAACGATGTGCAGGTGCTAGAGCGATCGCCCTGGACCTATCGCCAAATCCTGCCCTGGTCAGTGACGCTGAACCAGACGCGGGAAGTGATTCAGACCTTTACTGTGGTTGCAGATTTGCCCAACCTAGTGCCCGCCCTCTACGAGGCCAAGGAGCTTTACTTTCCCACGCGGCAAATTGCCATCGATCCCGAAGGATCGCTGCGATCGCCCATTCCGCTGTCTCAGGGGTTGACCTATACCGTGGTGTCGGAAGTGCCCTTTCGCGATCGCACCTTGTTGCGGAATGCCCCGACTGTCAACCCGTCCAACATCACTGACTATTATCTAGACGTGCCAGCGGCGATCGCCCCCCGCATCCGCCAGACCGCAGAAGAGGCGCTGGCCAAGTCACCCACGCCAATCACCGCGCCCTACGAAAAAGCCCTCTACCTGGCACAATATCTCAAACAAAACTACCGCATTCTGCCCGATCTGCCGTTTTTGGAAGAAAACGAGGATTTGGTCGAGGCATTTCTCTACAAGTACCAGGGCGGCTATCCCGACCACTTTTCTACGGTGCTAACCGTCATGCTGCGCTCCCTTGGCATTCCGGCGCGGCTAGTGGTGGGCTTTGGTGCGGGAGAGTTCAATCCTTTTACGGGCTATTACGTGGTGCGAAACACCGATGCCTTTGCCATGACGGAGGTATATTTCCACAAATATGGCTGGTTTGCCTTTAACCCGATTCCCGGCGGAGACGTGATCCCCACCTCGGTCGAAGAGTCGCAGGTGTTCGCCGCGCTGAAGAAGTTTTGGGAATGGATCGCAGGCTGGCTGCCCTCTCCGGTGTCGGGCTTTTTGAACGGGCTGCTAGAGGCGATCGCCCAGGGCTTTGGCTGGGCCATGTCTACCCTAACTCGCTGGTTTACCCAGGGCTGGGTGGGGCTGCTGACGGGGCTGATGGGCCTCACGGTGGCGGCATTTTTGGGCTGGCTGGGCTGGAGCGGCTGGACGGCCTGGCGCGATCGCCGCTGGTTGAAGTCTCTGGCTCCGGCGGAGGCGCTCTATCAGGAGATGCTGCGCTGGCTCGCCGAACAGCACATTCGCAAGACCCCCAGCGACACCCCCCTGGAGTTTGCCCGCACCGCCCAGCAGCAGCAGCCCGCCCACGGGGAACTCATCCATCAGATTGCTCAGTCCTACGTAACGTGGCGCTATGGCGGCCAGGTGGGTGATTTATCTCGCCTTCGCCAGCGGTTGCATCAGGTGAAACAGAAGGGGCGATCGCTCCCTGCCCGCTTCCGAGGCCCATCGCGCAGAAAAGTTCGATCCTAGAGTGTGCCAGGGGCACTTCCCCAAAGCACCCCCTCGAAACTGGCACGTCTCAAGCCATCCAACCCACACCTTCCGGTAAACTAGGAAGCCGCTACCCAAACGGAGATTCCAGAGATTTAGAGATTTAAGGAGATTGAGAAGATTAAAAATCTGAAATATGCAAATCCCGGTGGAGAATGGGGAATTATAATGTGCGATGCAATATTCAATCTGTGATATTCTCCTCAGATAGTCTCTTGCTGAGACTCTCGCCTGTACCCCGATTCCTCCTGCTGAATGCTTGAGGCATTGCGCTTCATCCACTGGGGGTTGCTTGCACCGCGTTCTCTATCCCGTCTTTTCAGTTCCATCCTACGTTAGAGAGGTCGTTTCCCTTGTCCCGTCGCTATCTATTCACATCAGAATCTGTTACCGAAGGCCACCCCGATAAAATCTGTG
Organism: Thermoleptolyngbya sp. C42_A2020_037; assembly: GCF_015272455.1. Lineage (NCBI taxonomy): Bacteria > Bacillati > Cyanobacteriota > Cyanophyceae > Oculatellales > Oculatellaceae > Thermoleptolyngbya > Thermoleptolyngbya sp. C42_A2020_037. The sequence goes on along the minus strand of NZ_JACYLP010000026.1, from coordinate 21,140 downwards.
ACCAGATCTCGGACTCGATCCTCGATGCCTTGTTGACCCAAGACCCCAACAGCCGAGTCGCCGCAGAAGTCGTCGTCAATACGGGTCTAGTGCTGATCACCGGAGAAATTTCCTCCAAAGGCACAGTAAATTACGTTGATCTGGTTCGCCAGAAGATCGCGGAAATCGGCTACACCGATTCAGTCAACGGCTTTTCGTCCAATAGCTGTGCGGTGCTGGTGGCGCTCGATGCCCAGTCGCCCGACATCGCCCAGGGTGTAGACAAGGCCCATGAGCAGCGATCGCAGCGCAGTGAAGAAGAACTCGACGCAATCGGCGCGGGCGACCAAGGATTGATGTTTGGCTTTGCCTGCAACGAAACGCCGGAATTCATGCCGTTGCCAATCAGCCTGGCCCACCGCATCTCGCGTCGCCTCGCTGCTGTGCGAAAGTCGGGTCAGCTCCCCTACCTGCGCCCCGATGGCAAAACCCAGGTCACCGTCATTTACGAAGACGGTCGCCCCGTCGGCATTGACACCATTCTCGTCTCTACGCAGCACACGGAAACCATCGACGACATCACCGACCCGGCAGCGGTTCAAGCCAAAATTCGGGAAGACCTCTGGCAAATCGTCGTGCAGCCCATCTTTTCGGACATCGCTATCAAGCCCGACAGCGGTACGCGCTTTTTGGTGAACCCCACGGGTAAATTTGTGATTGGCGGCCCCCAGGGCGATTCGGGACTGACGGGTCGCAAAATCATCGTGGACACCTACGGCGGCTATTCTCGCCACGGCGGCGGCGCGTTTTCTGGCAAAGACCCTACCAAGGTCGATCGCAGCGCTGCCTATGCGGCCCGCCACGCCGCCAAAAACATCGTGGCTGCTGGCTTGGCAGATAAGTGCGAAGTGCAGTTGAGCTATGCCATTGGGGTGGCGCGTCCCGTTAGCGTCATGGTAGACACCTTCGGCACGGGCAAGATCGACGATGAGCGCCTGCTGGAGTTGGTGAAACAGCACTTTGAACTGCGTCCGGCGGGCATCATCCAGACCTACAACCTGAGCCGACTGCCTGCCGAGCGGGGCGGACGGTTCTACCAGAATGTCGCTGCCTACGGTCACTTTGGCCGCACAGATCTAGATTTGCCGTGGGAGCAGCTTGACAAGGTGGATGCACTAAAGCAGGCAGCGGGGGCACTGCTGTCTGGCATGTTGAGCTAAGTCTTACGCGAGGCAGTTGGCCGGGTGCTGGCGCTTTTCGTCCTGCGCTCGATAGGGTAAAGTGGCATCCTGCCCAGTCAGGTTGTTCTCGCTCTATCGAGTTTTCTACTGATGCCAAAATCGTCGCCAGAGTCGCTGCCAAACCCGCTGCCAAAGCCTCCTCAAAACCATCGCGCTGCGTTTCTATCCCTGCTTTTGCTGACGATGATCTGGGGCTATAACTGGGTCGTGATGAAAATTGGCATTGCCTATGCGTCGGCGCTCGACTTTGCAGCAATGCGGCTGGTGTTAGGGGCGCTGAGTCTATTTCTGGCATTAATTGCCCTGCGAAAGCCGCTAAAGCCCAAGGCCGTACCGGGGACAATTTTGCTGGGACTCATGCAAAACACTGCAACCGTGGGGCTAATTACCTGGGCGCTGGTGAATGGGGGCGCGGGCAAAACGGCCGTGCTGAACTATACAATGCCGTTTTGGCTGCTGCTGTTTTCGTGGATTTTCCTGAAAGAAACCCTGAGGCGATCGCAGTGGTTGAGCGTTGGCATGGCCGTAACGGGGTTGCTGCTGGTGCTGATGCCGCTGGATCTGTCGAGCGGGCTGGGCAGCAAGATCATCGCCGTGGGCGCGGGCATCTGCTGGGCCATTAGCGCCGTGCTGGCGCGGGTGCTGCAACGCGACCAAACGTTAGACTTGCTCTCAATGTCAGCCTGGCAAATGCTGTTTGGTAGCATTCCGCTGGCAATCGCCGCCTGGATGCTTCCCACTCAGCCGATTGTCTGGTCGCCCACGTTCATCGCAGCGCTGCTCTATAATGCCGTGCCCGCAGCGGCGATCGCCTGGCTCCTATGGTTCTATGCGCTAAATAACTTACCCGTGGGCACAGCGGGACTGTCTACGCTGGCGGCTCCAGTGATTGGCGTGCTGGCGGCGTGGCTGCAACTGGGCGAGCGCCCCAGCGGTGTAGAAGGACTGGGCATGGTGCTAATTTTGGTCGCGCTGACGATAAACGCAGTGCAAACCATTCAGACTGAACGACAAGCTAAGAATCAGGTAAAACTGAGCGCCTAATGGACTGATATCGAGTCTCAGATGCCCATCGCGTTCCGTCTTGTATCCGCTTCTACGGAACCCCCTGCCCAAATCCGCTAAGGTCAAAGCAACTTGGGGATAGTGTTATCTGAATCACATTTACTCCCAAAGACCGCGACGAACATCGCAAATCGTTAAACCAATCTGGGGCAGAGTGCAAGGGGCAAAAAGCAATGCGCCTAGAGCAGTTGAAAGCATTTTTGGCAGTGGCAGAAACGGGCAGTTTTCAGCAGGCGGCGCTACGCTGTGGCGTGACGCAATCCACCGTGAGCCGCCAGATTCAATCTCTGGAATCGGATTTGGGAATGTCGTTGTTTCACCGCAGCACCCAGGCCAAGCTGACGGTGGCGGGCGATCGCCTGTTGCCCCGGGTTCGCAAAATCTGCCAGGAATGGGCGAATGCTACCCAGGAACTCGGAGAACTGCGGGCGGGCAAACAGCCAGAACTCTGCGTAGCGGCGATTCACTCCCTCTGCGCCTATTCGCTGCCGCCTGTCTTGCAACAGTTTTGCCAGGATTATCCAGAGGTGCAACTGCGGGTAACGGCGCTGGGGAGCGATCGCGCATTGAAAGTGCTGCGCGATGGGCTGGTGGATCTGGCCATTGTGATGAACAACCGCTTTGTGTCGAATAGCCCGGAAATGGTGGTGGAAGTCCTCTATGACGAACCCATCAAGCTGTTGATGGCGGCCGATCATCCCCTGGCAGGCTACGACGCAGTGCCTTGGGCAGACCTGGCCCGCTATCCACAGGTCGTGTTCAAAGACGGCTATGGGATGCAGCGGATTGTGCAAGAGCAGTTTACCCGCCGGGGAACGCCGCTGCGAGCCGCGCTGGAGCTAAATACGCCCGATGCCTTTCGCGGTGTGGTGCGTCAGGGCGACATGCTGGCGCTCTTGCCCGAATCGGCACTGATCGAGGCTTACGACGATCCGGCGCTGGCCATTCGCCCAATTGCGCCCGATGCAAACACCACCCTGACCGATCCACCCCTGACACGCCAGGTGGTGATGGTGACGACGAGCGATCGCCTGCAAATTCCCCCAATCCGCCATTTCTACAACCTGATTCTGTCCCAACTCCCCCAGCGCATCCGCCAGCAACCCCTGGCTACCACGACCCCCTAATCCCACCCCCTCCTCTCTGGCATGAGCCACGCCTTTAGAGCGCTGCTGCGAAAGGTCGGCAGCGGCCCCCACACCAGCCAAGACCTGACCCGCGAAGAATCTGCCGCTGCCACGCGCATGATGCTGCTGCAAGAGGCAACGCCTGCTCAGATTGGTGCGTTCATGATTGCTCACCGCATCAAGCGCCCTACGGGGACAGAACTGGCAGGAATGCTGGATGCCTATGATGAGTTGGGTCCAAAGCTGCAATCGATTGGCGATCGCCCTGTGCTAATCCTCAATGCGCCTTACGACGGGCGCGATCGCACGTTGCCGCTGAGCCTGGTCACGGCTTTGATTCTGATAGCAGCGGGTCAGCCCGTGATTCAGCACGGCGGCGACATCATGCCCACCAAAGAAGGCGTGCCCCTGGTGACGCTGTGGGCTGGGCTGGGCGTAGACTGGTCGCGCCTGTCCCTCAGCCAGATTCAAGACGTTTTGGAACGCACAGGCATGGGCTTTGTCTACATGCCCACTCACTTTCCACTGGCGCAGGCGCTGGTTGAATATCGCGATCAGATTGGCAAGCGTCCGCCCTTTGCCACGCTGGAACTCATCTGGTCGCCCTATGCGGGGCAGAGCCATGTCGTCGTGGGCTTTGTGCATCCCCCCACCGAAGGCATGGCTCAGGGAGCCTTTGCGCTGCGCGGCACATCGCTCTACACCACGGTCAAGGGGCTGGAAGGAAGCTGCGACCTGCCGCGAGAGCGCACCGCCATTATCGGATTCAGCCCCGCGTCATCGGATACGCTGGAGCGACTGCACCTTCACCCCTACGACTACGGCATGGGCGGCAAAAATGTCCCCTTGACCAGCCCCGCCGCCGCAGTCGAAGCCATGCTCCAGGTGTTGCAGGGCAAACCGTCTGAACTGCGCGAGTCGGTGCTGTGGAACGCAGGCTTTTATCTGTGGCGCGGTGGCAAAGCAGAAACTTTGACAGAGGCGATCGCCCTTGCAGGACAACTGCTCGACCAGGGTTCTGCATGGCAAGCCCTCACCCACCTGCGACAAGCCACCAGCGCCCCCTGCCCCGTTTAGGGTCGGGTTTTTCACAGCTCCTCCCAGATTCTTGCCCCCCATGAGGGGTTAGACTCTCGTGCGGGTTGCAGCGCCATCGGCCTATGCTCGGAATGTGGCTTTCTGGTGTTTTGAGTGGGGTTTTGAGTGCGATCGCCCAGGCGCTTGCGTCAGTGTTTTCACGCAAGCTTCGCGGTCGAGAACCCTACTGCTGGGTTTACTAAACCCTCTCATAAAACACCAGATCGCTAGCAGCAACACGAGGAGTGACCCCTAGGATTTTCATAGGATTGAAGATGCCAAAACTGCAACCCATTCAGCTTGAAGACGGCAGTATTTTGTATGTCGAAGCGACAGACGATATCCAGGCAATTGATGCACCCACGAACGGTGGTGGAACTGGAAACGGATACCCCAATGAATCCTCTGAGGAGGTGTCTCGCACATCAAAAGGATGGAATCGAGGCAACCCCAATACTCAGATAGCGCAGAGCTTCCAAGCCATCGAAAGCACGATTAAGACCTATACGCAGCATACCCTCAATGCTTTTCGAGGGGCTGCAATGGCAGATGTGAAAAAGGTGACGCTGGAATTTGGGGTGAACGTCAGCGGTGTGGGGGGTGTGCCCTATATCGCCACAGGAACAGCCGGTTGCAACATCAAGATCGTGGTTGAGTGTGCTTTTCCCGAACGCACGACCCCGGAACCCCAGACTCAGGTATCCCAGTTGCCCAGAGAAATGCCCCCCTCAGCGAGGATGTCCCCTGCTCGCGAAGCCAATGGAGTTGGTAACGGAGCTAGCCCTAGCCACGCAGGTAGACCCACGCCGCCGCCGCGCCCGATTTCCTAACGATCTATCACCAGATGAGTGTGAGGCTGGTGCGAAACTGATTCATGCTGAAAGAGGGACTCATGCACCGCCAGTCTCCATTCAAACCTGACAGAATTTAGCGCACGGGCGCTCAGCTTGGCCAAGAAAAACCCCCTAGACTCCAGGGGGTTGTTCACTCTTCGACACAAACCAATGTCTTGTGATTAGACCACGTGACGACTTCAGAAAGACACACCCTAATGCTTTGAAAGACCCAGGACTTACGCACTTGCGATCAGTTTTCTGGGTTTTGGACGATTTCTCGCAGGCTGCGCCCGCGAGAAATCGTCCAACTGCGTCAGTCCCAAGACTGCTCCTTGAAATCTTGTGAAACCTATAGAATTGCGTGAAGCGCCTATGCAATGTCCGTCTTGGATACGCTGGGCGGGCGTTACGAGCATCGCTTGTGCCAGTGCAGGGCGACTTGCAGGCTGCGCCGCTTCGGCTACATCATTCAGGTCGCTTACTGCTCGTAGGTGACACCACGATACTTCAGGTTATGGACACCATGCTTCTGCGATGTTGCGGCGTGAATAGCAGTCTGGACTTTGATGCCGCGATATATTCTTTCACCAGGCATAGATGCTACAGAGCCTTCGAGTTTTTCAGGATTGTATTCGTAGCTGGCAAAGCGATAGGTAAGTTGCATGATGACCTCTGTTAGCCGAAGCGTTGATGGTAGACGATTAACGTGAAACGAACTAAGCAGCGTGCTTGAACCGTAAGTCTCGGGTATCAATCAGGTATCAATCAGGTATCAATCAGGTCAGCAAACAGACTATGCAAGTAAGCTAAGCAGATAAGCTGGTAGATACGCTATGTGTGCGAATGCTATCGATTGCTGTCGATATCCGGGAGCGGGAAGGAGTTTTAAGAAAAAAGCAAACCTGAAACAGGGGGGCATTGCGCTGAGGGGGGCTTACTCAATGCGCGTTCAACGGGACGGGTTCAGGTTTGCTGGAAATTTTGCGGGTCAGTTCTGGGGCTAGTTTTGGAGATGAAGCGGTGGGGTTGCGCTAACCGCCTAGCTGCCGTAAGCGACACCGCGATATTTCAAGGGGAATCCAGGCGAGCGTGTGGCGGAGGGATCTGCCGGGTGAACCTTTGCGCCGCGATAGGTCAGATCCATTGATTCCAGGTTGGCTTGGCGGGATGCCTCAAGCTGGGCAGCGGTGTAGGCATAGTTGACGGAGCGGTAAGTGAGTTGCATGGTTGTGTCTCCTTGAGAGTGAGCCAGGAAAGATGCGGTGGGGGCTATCTGGCGTGTTGCTTTATGTCTTAGTTTTATGCTGTTTCCCCAGTCGGGTCGATACAGAAAAGTTAGGGAGTTTTGGCAGGGATGATCCTTAACTTTTGGGCGAAACTTTTGGGCGATCGCCCCCCGCATTCCTTAACTTCCTTGAACGGCACTTCCTCAGGCGGGTCTAGAGACAGGCGGAAATGGGTCGAGATCAGTGGAGATTAGTGGAAATTAAATTTAATAAAATCTTGACATATCCATCAAACGGTAGCTTAAAATACAGATTAAAAGGCTACATTTAAATCAAGGAGCGAGCTAGACCAATCGATCCAGGCAGAATTCGCCAGACAGAATTCGGAGGAGAGGGCGATCGCCCTTCTGAATCCCTACTGCTACCCGCACCCCCAAAAGCGCCCTAAGACGACTTCAGGTTAGGGTTACAATCCCAATGCAGCTCTAATACAGCTCTAATAAGGCTCTAAAAGTCGTTCTAAATGACTGTTCTATACTGCTCATTCCAACGGATAGCGCTTATACAGATTCTCAATTTACACAGATTTCCTAATTGCTCTCGGCAGCTAAAAGCTTCACAAAATTCTTTAGGAGGAACGGATGAGATTAACATATCGGGGTCATGACTATGAACAAGAGCCTGTCCCGCCTATGCAGATGCGAGACTCTGGCTCTGTCGGACTCTACCGTGGACGGGAGCTTCACTTTAGCTATCCCCGTCATGTGCCTGTGCCCCAACCCGTCAATCGGTTGCAGTATCGTGGCGTAGCCTATCAGACAACCGAGACGGGCGAAGTGAATTCGATGGGGCGGGTGGTGCGTCCGGCTGCCCATGCTCAGGCACACCACGCGATCGCCCATGCTCACGCCCGCCTGATCGATCAGCAAGAATTGGCGAAGGTTCATCACCAATACCTGATGGAGCGGTTGCAGCGTCGTCTGGAAGTGGCGCGGGCTAAGGGTGACGACACGTTAATTCGCCAGCTTGAGCAAGAGCAGCATCAGTTGGTGTAGCGCTCGGCGTTTCGATCATGGCGTGAGTTTTTCGTTGCACCATGCCGCGCTACCACACGTCATCGTCTGGATCAGGCTGAGGCTCAGCTTGATAGGAACCCGACGGCTCTGCGGCCTTGCGCGTGGGCTGGAGAAACTTTTCGTAGGGTGAGACTGGAAGCGACGCGGGGGGCAATAGCTCCAACTGGGGCGATCGCCCTTGACCCGTTTGGGCGCGGCGGCGACGCGATACGCCCTCTTCCGTCGTTTCCTCTGCCACCACTTCGTAAAGAATCGCCTGCTTGTCGCCGTCGCCCCGGCGCAGCACCCGCCCTAGCCGCTGAATATATTCCCGGCTCGACCCCGTGCCCGACAGGATGATGGCTACGCGGGCATCGGGCACATCCACGCCCTCGTTCAGCACATGAGATACAGCTAGCGCCTGATACGTGCCCTCGCGGAACTTTTGCAGAATGTCGTGGCGTTCTTTCACGGGGGTCTGGTGCGTCAACGCGGGAATCAAGAATTCTTTGGAAATGCGGTAAACCGTGGCGTTGTCGTTGGTAAACACAATTGTGCGATCGGGGTAGTGCTGGGCCAGTAAATCTGCCAGAACCCGCAGCTTACCTTCGGTGCCCAGGGCGATCGCCCTTGCCTCCCGGTGTGCCAGCATGGCCCGCCGCCCCGACTGCGACTGGGCACTCAGCCGCACAAACTGCTGCCAGCCCGACAGGCTGCCCAAAAACACCTTATGCCGCTCCAGAAATGCATTGCGGGTTGCAATCAGCGCTGTGTAGCGATCGCGCTCCTGCTGCGACAGCTTTACCTTCACCTGCACGATTTCATGGTGCGCCAGCGCATGACCCGAAAGCTCCTCTGCCGTGCGGCGATAGACCACCGGCCCCAGCAGCGTGTCCAAATCAGCGTGGCGTCCGTCGCTGCGGTCGGGTGTGGCAGTCAGCCCTAGGCGGTAAGGGGCGATCGCATATTCCGCAATCACCCGGTTAAAGTCGCTGGGCAGATGGTGACACTCATCGCAAATCAGCAGCCCATAGCGATTGCCCAGAGACTCTGCATGAATCGCCGCGCTGTCATAGGTGGCAACCAAGACAGATGTGCGATCGCGCGATCCGCCGCCCAGCAAGCCCACCTCCGCATCGGGAAATGCCGCCAGCAAATGAGCATACCACTGGTGCATCAAGTCCAGTGTTGGCACGGTGATTAGCGTGCTGCGCGGGGTCACCTGCATTGCCATCTGCGCTAAATAGGTCTTGCCCGCTGCGGTCGGCAGCACCACCACCCCCCGCCGCCCTGCCGCCTGCCACGCGGCCAGTGCCTCCTGCTGGTGTGGATAGGGCTGCCGCTCAAAGGCCACATTCAGGGCGATCGGCTCAAACGCTTTTGCCTCATCGTCAAACGCCGTGCCCTCTGCCCGCAGCCGCTCCACCAAAGGACGATACTGCATAGCAGGAATCCGAAACCGCTCCACCCGGTCATCCCAAGTCGCGAAATCTACCCAGGCCTTGCCCTTGGGCGGCGGATGCAAGATTAGCGTGCCCCGGTCAAACTTGAGGGTTGGCGTGCGGGCCATGCAGTACGTTCGTTTTCCCCTGAGTGATCTGCCCGTATTGTACGCCAGGGATACCATTCCGTTTTAGACTGGAGAATGCTCGGATTTGATGTGCTGTTTTCAAGAAGACCCCTGTGCGAAAAAAGGTTATTGCTGGCAACTGGAAAATGTATAAAACTCAGGCAGAAGCGCAAGAGTTTCTGCAAGGGTTTTTGAAGCATCTGACGGAAACGCCCGACGATCGGGAGGTCGTGCTTTGCGTCCCTTATACCGATCTCTGGCTCTTGTCCAAAAACCTGCACGGGAGTCGGATTCGCCTTGGAGCGCAAAACATTCATTGGGCTGCCGAAGGCGCTTACACGGGTGAAATCTCTGGGCCGATGTTAGCAGAAGCGGGTGTGCGTTACGTCGTCGTTGGCCACAGCGAGCGACGGCAGTATTTTGGCGAAACGGACGACACGGTGAACCTGCGCCTGAAAGCCGCCCAGGAGTTTGGCATTACGCCGATTCTGTGTGTGGGGGAAACCAAGCAGCAGCGGTCTACGGGGCAAACCGAGCCGTTTATTTTTAACCAGCTTGAGAATGATCTGGTGGATGTGGATCAGTCCAACCTGGTGATTGCCTACGAGCCGATTTGGGCGATTGGCACGGGCGACACCTGCGAACCCGACGAAGCGAACCGCGTGATTGGGCTAATCCGTGAGCAAATCGATAACCCCAACGTGCCGATTCAATATGGCGGCTCGGTCAAGCCCGACAATATCGATGCCATTATGGCTCAGCCAGAGATTGATGGTGTTTTGGTAGGCGGAGCCAGCCTGACACCCGACAGCTTTGGGCGCATCGTGAATTTTGGGCTGTGAATTTTGCCCTGAGAATTCGGCAATCCAAAATCGAAAATCCTAAATCGCCAGTCTTAAATCGCGAATCGCTTTAACCGATATCAAAGAGCAAGTTCTCAAACAGAAAGCCCCGCATTGCGGGGCTTTACTAATGGGATCTCGTGTAGTCAATCGTTCATCAACAGGGAACAGTGAACGGACGCTTAGGCTTCTTGCTTTTTGCGGCGGCGACGAGCATACATCAACCCAGCGGCGATCGCCGTTCCAGCCATTGTCGTCGGTTCGGGCACAGCGGTAGACCCCGCCATCACGATGCCGTCGTTACCGCACTCTGCAAAGAGGCTAGCGATGAAGTCGCCCACGGGCAGCAGGCTCCGATCGATGCTGAACCCGAAGGTGTGGTTACCCGTTGCATTGAACTGGCCAAAGTTTAGCCCCAACCCTCTCAGGTCAGCCGCCGCCAGCATGTTGATGCCACCCAGGTAGGTGCCAGACAGCATGTTGGTTTGAGCGGCAGTGTTGTAGCCAAAGTAGGAGTTGTTTGCGGCCAGGTCGCCCAGGGAAGCAGAGCCGCCCACCTTCGCCACTTCGGTTGCGTGTTGCTGGTGGCTGCTAAAGCCAGAGTTAACGCTGGTCAGGCTAGTCGTGGTCACGCCACCGTACAGGCCTAGAGGGCTGATTTGCGTGGTTCTCGTTGTTCTGACTCGGCCTCTGCTGTCTACGGTTTGGGTTTCGGTTACCACTCTCACGTTCGTGTCGTTGGTGCTGTCAAACCGAATCGCGAACAGGTTGCTCTGGGCAGCATTGAAGCTTGCGGTGTTGGTGAAGTTCAGCACCAGATCGCCGTAGCTGATCTTGTTGTTCCGTGCGCCGTTGAGGTCATAGCCATTGAGAGACAGGTTCGAGTTGATGGCAAAGACCACGCGATCTTCTAGAACCCGAAACGCCATGCCAAAGAACTCGAAATCGCTGTTTTGCCCAACGACCAAGCGCCTGTTTTGGGCATCCCACTCGGTGCCATCGTTGAACGAGTCAATAGAATAATTCCATCCCCCCACCTGAAAGGCTTGGGCCTGCGACCCGGTGAGGGCCAAAACGCCAAGCGTTGCCGCAGTGCAGAGGAATGTTTTAAACGCTTTCAGTTTCATAGGTTAAAGAATGCTCTTGTGCGCTAGTGAGTTCGTTGCAGATCGTTTTTCTGCATGCTTAGACGAACCAATTCTGCAAAATTGATCCTTCGCACCCCTTGTATAACAGGATGCACTTTGACCCATGAAGAAAGGACACTATGTAAAGCGATTTTTAACGAAGAAGGGATTTTGTTTTAGGGGTCTTTTGGGGTCTTCTTGCAGTAGATTCGTCAGCTTAAATACGGAGTGATTACCGAGCGATCGCCCTTAATTAAATACAAACGTTTATTCCACAGAATTTACGTAGATCGGCAGGAGGAAACTACTGAGTGGGAAGCCTTTTGTCGCTTTCAGCCTTGATTCTGGGAGGGCTGGCCCTCGTAGCTATGCGGATCTAGCGGGCGATCGCCTCTGTAAAATCCCTTTGGTCTCCATCCTGTAGCCCAGTGAGGAAAGACGATCTTCTCTAGTCTTGAAAACCGAACTCACTCAAATTTTGAATTCGATAGATTAGGAGTGTCAGTAAGTCCCGCAGGAAACCAGAATGAGGGGCTGAAGAATTACCCATACTCTGACAATACTCTGAGGGAGATGAGCAATATGGCATTAGTTCATTGGGTTCCTTTCCGTGAATTAGAAACCCTGCAAAGAGACATGAACGAACTGCTGGATGTGTTTAATCTGGAGGGCGATCGCAAAGCAGGACTCCGCACCACTGTGCCCGCAATTGAGTTACAAGAAACGCCCGATGCGCTGGTGCTCAAGGCTGAAATTCCGGGTGTAGATTCCAAAGATCTGGATATTCAGGTGACTGCCGAAGCGGTTGCGATTAAAGGCGAACGCAAATCGGAAACCCACACCGAAGAAAATGGCATCAAGCGCTCTGAGTTCCGCTATGGCTCGTTTAGCCGCGTCGTGCCGCTGCCCAGCCGCATCCAAAACGACAAGGTCTCTGCGGAATACAAAGACGGCATTCTGCACCTGACCCTGCCCAAGGTAGAAGCCGAAAAGAACAAGGTCGTGAAAGTGACGCTGGGATAACGAGACTGCGTTCAGTTGTGTTAGTTCTGCCGATTAATCCTTGCAAGGTAGCTTGAGTTGATTCGTCCTGCTCCGCCACTCTCCCTTTTGAGGATGGCGGAGTTTTTTGCACGTTCTGGCAATTTTCCCCAGTGCCATCACCAACGACATGGCTGGAAACGCCGCAACTGCTTGACTAGCAAGCCAAAATCGCCAAGCCAAAATCCAAAATCGACATGCCTTACCTTCTGCGTACAATCGAAGGAAATGTTGCATGGAAACGTCTCATGAAACCGAACATTTTGAGTTGGGCTGGGGCCCTCTTGGCGATCGCCCTTCCCGCCGAACTCGCCCTCTCTCCCCCATTCGCTGCTACGGCAGTGCAACTGGCAGACGGCACGGTGTATTTCGAGCAGCCACCCAGCCTGATCGACTACGGAACGACTCGCACGACGACCTTTGCGCCAAACCCGACCTACTATTTCACCGTAACGCTGCCGCCGAATGCAGGCGAACCCCTGCAACGAGTTACGATTGAGCAGCGCGACAGCAGCACCTTTGCCCGCTGGGTTGATTATCGACTGGAGGCGACCCGTGCGTTTGTGGGCACGCGAAATCGGCAGGGCGATCGCCTCTCCCTGGGTTCCGTCGCCTATGACCGCGATACCCAGACCCTCGCTGTCATATTCGATCCGCCCCTGCCGCCGGGAACCACCGCCACCCTGGCCCTGCGCCCCAGGCGAAATCCCCAGCTAGACGGCACTTATCTGTTCCGCGTGGTCGCCTTTCCGCCAGAACCAGACAACGGCAGCGCCCACGGCCAGTTTCTCGGCTTTGGCCGGTTCCACTTCGATCGCCCAGAGTTTTTCCGCTGGGGCGATCGCTGGTGGTAGCCTGAGCGCTTCTCTAGTCGAAAAGCCCCTACTCAATCGCGCCGCCGCAGGAGCTGCCTGCCCCGGCTGTGCAGCCAAAGCAGTGTCTTGCCGTCACAATTTCTCGCTGCGCCAGCAGGTCGGGATGAAAGTCGTGAACCGTGGCGGGGCGATCGCCCGCTAGCTGCACGGGCAGTTCCAGCATTTGGTTAAAGTCGCAATCAAACAGGCGGCCATCCCAGGAAATCGACAGCGTATTACGGCACATCAGCCCAGAAATCGTCGCTGGGTTAAACGCATTCACCAGCACTTCCAGATAGCGCTCCAGATTGCCCGACTGCTCTAGCCATTCCAGATAGCGAGAAATGGGCATATTGTTCAACGCGATCAGGCGATCGAAGGTTACGCCGTGATTCTTCAGCAATCCAGCCTTCCATTCTTGCTCCATCTTGACCTGGCTGCCCGCCAAAAACGCTCCAACCGGATTCGACATCAGCGTCAGCCGCCGCTTCGCATCCCCCTGGCCATAGCCCGCTGCATTCAGCCGCCGCAGCGCCTCGATGGATTTCTCGAAGGTGCCGTCGCCGCGCTGGCTGTCGGTGTTGAACTGGCGATAGTGGGGCAGCGAACAGACCACCTCCACACCCCGTTCCGCCAGCCATTCGGGCAAATCTTGCAGACTGGGAATCAGCAGCACGGTGAGGTTGCAGCGGTCGATGACGTGCTTGCCGCGCTGCACGCATTCCTCTACTAAGTCACGAAAGTGCGGGTTTAGTTCCGGTGCGCCGCCCGTGATGTCTACCGTGTGGGCGGTGGTTTGGTCGAGGGCGCGGAGGCAGGCCTCGATCGTGTCGCGGGACATCATCTCGTGGCGGTCGGGGCCGGCATCAACATGGCAGTGGCGACAGGTCATGTTGCACAGCTTGCCGACGTTGATCTGAAAAATTTCCAAAGTTGCCGGGCGGAGCGAGGGCCAGCCGTGCTGCTGCAATCGAGTCGCAAAATCAGCGCGATTCGCGAAGCGATCCCTACGGGAATCGCCCTCTAGCGGCACAGACTCTAGCGTCTGTAGCTGCTGCTGGGGGTTGGCCAAGGGCGATCGCCGCCGTAGCAAAGAGGTCGTGGGCTTCGGGCCAGCGCTTTTATTCTCCAGATCCAGCGCTTGCGAAATCCGAGCGGCGATCGCCCCCGATGCGCCCGCAGGGGTCAATTCAGCATCATCAAACATGGTCAAACTTCCCTTTTCAAACTTACCCTACATGGCCAACTGCTTAACGTGGTCGAGCATCTGCATTCCATGTACGAGCGATGCACCGCCCCGGATTGCCGTCGCCACATGCAGCGCCTCCGTCATCTGTTCCAGATCTGCGCCCTGCTGGAGGCTTTCTTTGCTGTAGGCATCAATGCAGTAGGGGCATTGCACCGCATGGGCCACCGCCAGCGCTATCAGCGCCTTTTCCCGCGCCGATAGCGCCCCATCTGCAAATACTGCGCCGTAATAGTCAAAAAACTTTTTCGCTAGCTCAGGGCTACCCTCTGCCACCTGACCAAAATTGGGCAAATGTTCGGCTTGATAGTAATCACTCATGGGGGAAATGTTCAATTAAAAAGCTTGAATGGTTAACCAAAACGGCTAGACAAATAAGCCGCCACCCCACCCGCAGTCTGCGGACAAGCTGACAGCACCAGATGAACTGTGAGCATTCTATCGAGTCCTGGCAGGTCTTGCACGAATCTAGCTAGCCCACCTGAGATCTGACTGAAATCTGGCTAAGAGATATCTGAATCCTTGGAGAGCATCCGCTTCGACGTGGCCTTCCCAAAGTAGCCCCAGGGGGAATGCGATCGCCCGCTTCCCGTTTCCAGAATGGACTTAACGCAGGATGCATCTTTGCCAGCGCTATTCCTGAATTCGAGAGCGTCATACATCCTGTCGAGTTCAACAGACTTTTATGACACATCCTTCTCCGCAAGAGCCGACCCCAGACCGCGCCAATATGACCGCGACGGGTGGAAAAAACGTCACCCAAGTCGGCGGCAACATGACCACCACCACCACGACCAACTACAATTTCGTCTTTTTTCTAATTGGGCTGCTGGCTCTGGGCGGACTCGCTTGGGGGCTGAATGTGGTCTTTGGCCACAACGAAGGCGGCAACCCGTCCCAGCAGCAGGTTCAGCCCGCTTCCCCGTCCGCCGAACCGTCTCCCCAGCCGTCTCCGTAGAAACCCGACAGACGCGACCGTTTCCCACAACCATTGTCCCCAACGGGAGGAAACGCTCATGCAAACCAAACCCCCAGTGCCCAATCCCGCCGCTGCCCAGGTTGCCCATGCAGGCAAAAATCTGATCCAGGTGGGTGGGGACTACATTCGCTACATTCACTTCAACTTCAAAACGGGAAACTGGGGCGTGGCGATCGCCAACCTCGCTATCCTGGGCCTCATTTTTTACGGACTGGCAGAAGGCGTGACCCGCGCCACCGCCGCCGCCACGGCCCTGGTGTCGCCGCCGCCCGACCCCGACCAGTTTTGCAGCAGCGCCACCCAGCAAATCGACACGCTCAATCAGGAACTCGACCAACTGCGGCAAGATATCCGCGCCCTCCCCGCCGTGCCCGGCCCGCCGGGCCCCCAAGGGCTACAGGGCATTCCCGGTGAACCTGGGCCCATCGGCCCTGTCGGCCCGCCGGGACCTAGAGGCGAACCTGGCCTCCCTGGCGAACCCGGCCCCCAAGGAGAGCGCGGCCCCCAGGGAATCCCCGGCGAACCTGGCCCTCAGGGCCCGCGTGGCGAACCCGGTTCCCCAGGAGACCGCGGGCCGCAAGAGTTGCCCGGTGGGCGGGATTCGTCGCCCATCGTGCGCTAAAGCGGCCTAACGTAATGTGCAGCGTTCAATCTGCCCTCATCCCACAACCCCTTCTCCCGATGTAAGAGAAGGGGAGCAAGCAAGAGAGGCTTACTTGTTTACTCAGGCTTATCTAACTCGTTTCGCTTACTCGGTTTTCTAACTCAGTCTGCCGGACTGCACTCGATGGCTTTGAGGCTGGCAATATTCGGCTTTTGTGTTTGTTTCAAACCATTGGCAAAAACTCAGCTTATCTTCAGGAATCTGAAAACCTTCCAGGATATAACGTCGTACAACGGGTTGTGATGCTTGTAAAATCAGACCCGTCTGAAGACCCATGAGGCGATCGCCCATTCGGAAATCCAGATACAGCGTTTTTGAAGCTAGTGAGGTACGCAGAAGGTTACGAAACCTTCGTCTTTGCGGGACAGCGCGTATCTCACCCCGCAAGAAAATGCTGTATTGGTTGCTGCTGGCGCTAAGTTTGTCTGCTGCGCTGGCGATCGCCACTCAGCACGTTAACCTCCCCGTTTTGCTAGCCAATCTCTTGCTATGGGTCAAAAATCTAGGGACTACGGGCATTCTCGCCTTTATCCTGATTTACAATCTGGCGACGCTGCTGTTCATTCCAGCATCGCTGCTGACCCTGGGGGGTGGGGCGCTGTATGGCATTGTGTGGGGCACGGTATATGTGCTGCTTGCCTCAAAGCTGGGTGCGGTGTTTGCCTTCCTGATTGGGCGCTATGTGGCTAGGGGCTGGATTTGCCAGTGGATTCAGGCACATCCCCAGTTCAAAGCAATCGATGCGGCGATCGCCCGAGAAGGGCTGAAGATCGTATTTTTGACCCGCTTATCGCCCCTCTTTCCGTTTAACTTACTGAACTATTTATTCGGGATTACCTGTGTTTCTCTAAAGGATTACGTTATTGGTTCCCTGGGGATGATCCCAGGCACCTTCCTGTATGTTTATTTTGGATCGTTGGTTGGTGATGTTGCAGCGCTGCATATGCCAATCGATATGCCCGAAACCGTCAGCTTCCCTATGCAAATGCTCCATTGGGCAGTCAAGCTTTTGGGTTTGCTTGCGACAATCGGAGTCACCGTTCAAATGACTCGTATTGCTCGGCGATCGCTCAGCCAAAGCCTAGACTCCAACCCGTCCAATCTTCACAGTCCTGCCTCCAGAGAATCTAGCCATGACTCAATTCATTAGCCAGGAACCCGCGCTTCAGCCGCTGGATGAATATAACCAATCGCTGATGTCCTATGTTCATCCGCCCGACTGGGTAAACCCAACGCCCGCCCCTATGTATGACTTGGTGGTGATTGGCGCGGGAACGGCAGGGCTGGTAGTAGCCGCAGGGGCCGCAGGGCTGGGACTGGGGCTGAAGGTGGCGCTGATCGAGCGCAGCCTGATGGGGGGAGATTGTTTGAATGTGGGCTGTGTTCCGTCGAAGTGCATCATTCGTTCCTCGCGGGCAGCGGCTGACATTCGGGATGCGATGTCGTTTGGTGTTTATTCGCCTGAGCAAGTTGAGGTGGACTTTGCGGCGGTGATGCGGCGGATGCGAAAGATTCGTGCGGGGATTAGCCATCATGACTCGGCGGATCGCTTTCGTAAACTCGGTATCGACGTGTTTTTGGGAAGCGCAGAATTCGTGAATGAGGGGGCGATCGCCGTCAATGGCGCTCAGCTCCGGTTCAAAAAAGCCGTCATCGCGACAGGGGCGCGGGCTGTTCGTCCCAAAGTGCCGGGACTGGAGGAAGCAGGCTACCTGACAAATGAAACCGTGTTTTCGCTCACCGAGCGACCCAACCGACTGGCAGTAATCGGCGGCGGACCGATTGGCTGCGAACTGGCGCAGGCGTTTCACCGATTGGGCAGCCAGGTGACCATTCTGCACAAGAATTCACACCTGCTCGACCGCGAAGATGCCGACGCAGCAGAGATTGTGCAACAGCAGTTTCTTCAAGAAAATATCGATCTGGTGCTGGGTTGCAGGCTGGAGCAAGTCGAGCAAACCACCGCAGGCAAAGTAATCCAGTACAGCCAGAATGGCGTGGTTAACAAGGTGGTGGTAGACGAGATCCTGGTGGGGGCGGGTCGTGCGCCCAATGTGGAAGGGCTAAATCTGGAAGGGGTGGGTGTGAAATATGATTCGCGCAAGGGCGTTCAGGTTAACGACTACTTGCAAACCACAAACCCGCGTATCTACGCCGCTGGCGACATCTGCATGGACTGGAAATTTACCCATGCCGCCGATGCTGCGGCCCGCATTGTCATTAAAAACACGCTGTTTGCCCCCTTTGGGCTGGGGCGCAGCAAGCTCAGCAGTTTGGTGATGCCCTGGGTAACTTACACTGATCCCGAAATTGCCCACGTTGGGTTGTATGAACAGGAAGCGCAGGCTAAGGGGTTTGATACGAACGTCATCAAGATTCCCTTTTCTTCGGTCGATCGCGCTCTAGCGGACGGCGAGACGGAGGGCTTTGTGAAAATCATGCACAAGCGCGGGTCGGATCAAATTTTGGGGGCGACGATTGTGGCGCGTCATGCGGGGGAAATGATTAGCGAAGTGACGCTGGCGATCGCCACCAAGCAGGGACTCAGCGCCCTCTCCGGCGTGATTCATCCTTATCCCACGCAGGCTGAAGGCATCAAAAAAGCCGCCGATGCCTATCGCCGCACGTTGCTCACGCCCCGCACGCAGACATTCTTGAAGCTGTTGACGAAGTTTAGCTAGGAAAGCATGTCGATTGTGAATTTTAGATTGGTGATTTTGGATTGATAGACCGTCCATCCCAAAATCCAAAACCCAAAATCCAAAACCCACTCCCCGATGCTCCTCTCCTCCACTCGCCTGCTAAGGCAAAAGGACACCCTATGATGGTTTTACGATCAGTCCGACGAAATCGAGCGTTGCAACGGATGGTTTGGTTTGTCATGAGCGCGATCGCCCCTTTTTTGCTAACGTTCCCGGTGCTGGCTCAGGAGGCTGCAACGTCTGGCGGATTCAACCCCCAAGAGCTGTTGCGAAACGCTTTGCAGTGGGTTGACGGGCTGGGCGTGGTCGGCGGGCTGGTGTTCATTGGGATCTACATCATCGCGACCGTCGCCTTTTTGCCGGGGTCAATTCTGACGCTGGGCGCAGGTGTGGTGTTTGGCGTGCTGTGGGGGTCGCTCTATGTATTCATTGGGGCAACGCTGGGGGCGATCGCCGCCTTTCTGGTGGGTCGCTATCTGGCACGGGGCTGGATCAGCCAGAAAATCGCAGGAAACCAGAAATTTGCAGCAATTGATGCTGCCGTTGCCCATGAGGGCTTCAAGATCGTGCTTTTGACCCGGCTTTCGCCGGTGTTTCCCTTCAATTTGCTGAACTATGCCTTTGGCGTGACGGGGGTTTCACTGCGGGACTACGCGCTGGGGTCGATTGGAATGATCCCCGGCACAATTATGTATGTCTACCTCGGCTCGCTGGCGGGCGACTTGGCGCGAATTGGCAGCGAAGGACAGCCTACAAATGCGACGGTGCAGTGGGCAATTCGGATAATTGGCTTTATCGCAACGGCGGCGGTGACGGTATATGTGACCCGCGTCGCCCGCCAAGCCCTAGCCGAAAAGGTGAGCGAACCCGTGGGCGATCAGGAAGTGCGGCTGTAGACCGAAGCCGTAGCCTATTACGCAGCAGCCTATTACGCAGTCGGGGATTGACCCGTCGTGCGATCGCCCTTTCGATCTCCCAGAGTCTTTACAGAATTGGGAACGAACAGCCGACACTCACTATCCAAAATCGGCAATCCAATATCCAAAATCGGCAATCCAAAATCCCAAATCCCTATCCCCTTCTCTGCTGAGAATGATGCAAGATTGTAGAGAAATTATTCCCTTTGTGTATTCCTGGTATTCATGTTTGCATCCTTCAAAGCTCTGCCGGGTTGGTTGCGCCTGTGGATTTTATTTCCCCTTGGGTTTCTCAATCTCTGGCTATTGCTGTTGCTGATTGATTACCTCAGCCCGTTTGTCAGCATTCTCGGCTCGGCTGCGATCTTTGCATTTTTGCTGGATATTCCGGCACTGGAACTGCAAAAGCGGGGAGTGCCGCGGGGCTGGGCGATCGCCCTCGTCCTCAGTGTGTCGCTGCTGGTCTTGACGCTGGTGGCGGTGACGCTCGGGCCGCTACTGCTACAACAGTTGAGCGCTCTGGTGGCCAGCCTGCCGCAACTGATCGACTCTGGCAAGCTGCAACTGCGGGCACTGCGGGAATGGGCGATCGCCCAAAACTTGCCGATCCAGCTTTCTGACCTACTGAATCAGACGATCAACCAATTGGGCAGCGTGTTTCAAATTGCGGGCAGCAAGCTGCTGGGCATTTTGACCGAAACCATCACCAGCCTGATCAATGTGCTGTTCTTTATCGTGCTAACGATTTTCATTCTCGTGGGTGGCGAGGCGGCCTGGGATGGCATCTTTAGCTGGCTGCCCGCTCCCTGGAACGAAACGCTGCAAGACTCAATCCAAACGACTTTTCGTCGCTACTTTGGCACGCAGGCAATTTTGGCAGGTATTCTCAGCGTGGCGCAAACGGTGGGGCTGCTGGTGTGGGGGGTGCCCTACGCAGCCCTGTTTGGCGTGACGATGGGCCTGGCGACACTGATCCCCTACGGCGGTGCTGTAGCTACGGTGGTGATTAGTATAATTGTGGCGCTGCAAGACTTTGGGCAGGGCGTGCGGGTGCTGATTACGGCGATCGCCATTGGCCAGGTCAACGATATTCTCCTCTCGCCCCGACTCATGGGCGAAACCATTGGGCTGAACCCCATCTGGCTGATTGCGGCGCTGTTTCTCGGCGGCAAGGTTGGCGGCGTGCTGGGGCTATTGGTGGCTGTGCCCATTGCCAGCGTGATCAAAAGCACTGCCGATCAAATCCGTCAGCCAAAGACCCCAATTCCGCCCAATCTATAGGGAGCATGTCACCTTTTCTATAAGAAATTATGCTTAATCAACCGGCAAAGGGGAACCAATTCATTCATTGAGATAAGCACAACGATGAGCTAATACTTGTGGGGGTGATGCCTTTTGGTAAAGGGCAGAGGGAACTTTGAACCTGCCCCGTTCTGCGAGCTTTTCCTCCTCCAAAATATGCATACGACCGCGTTACCTTTTTTCCCTGTCCTTTACGATAATCCACTACCGAAATTTTCGATTGGGAATTGGGGAGTTTAGATTGGGGAGTTTGGATTTTGGATTGACAGACTCGGCCGCCAAAATCCAAA
>NZ_JACYLP010000028.1:0-164844 GCF_015272455.1 Thermoleptolyngbya sp. C42_A2020_037 | reverse complement strand
TATCTACCCCGCAGAGGGCAATTAGGCTGAAATCTCTCTGTCTAAGATCCCAAATTGGGTAGATAGGCTGATTCAGATCTGTCTAAGATCCCAAATCGGGGAATTAGGCTGACGATTGTCTGTATAATACCCCTGTTTCAGGGAGTTAGGCAGACGGCTTTACACAGGCTTCAGATAAGTGGGGCTGATGAATAGGCGCGATGCAGCGTTAGGTGCAGTTGCCCTGTTTGAAATTTTCGATTGGGGAGTTTGGATTTTGGATAGGCAGACTAAACCGCCAAAATCCAAAACCCAAAATCCCCCTTATCTGTTCTTACTCATTCGCGCCAGGGTTGCTCCGCATTTCGCGGTGCAGGCAGCGCAGCACTTCGCCGGGTTGCTCGGCATTGAGGACGATGCCGTTGGGCGGAAATTCCAGGGCGTGCGTCCACTCAAAGCGTTCGGCGTAGCGGAGCAGGTGCAGCCGGTCGATCGCCAGTTGCGCGTCTTCGGGCAGGCCGATGATGTAGTGGCGCAGGCGGCGACGGTGGGGCAGTTCGCAGGTGAGCGGGGGCAGCGAAAACTGGGTCGCCTCCGAGCGTGGGGACGACCAGGTGTATTGAACTGTTAGCATTTGGGGTTTCCTCCAGGAAACGAGTGGGGTAGGAAACCCCGAAATGTTGGCCGCCCCCGGAGGTGAAGCGCTGGGACAGGGCGGCCTACAATGGACGCAGCCCTGAGACAGGCGGTGACTGTCGAGGGGTCAGGCGTTGGTGGGTGTTGCGAGCACCTGCCAATGCCGTGGATGACTAAACGACCAAAATTTCGGGGGAAAGGTAAGCCGCGCTGACTTGGGGTCATTCACAGCTTGATGGACGATTGTACTGGATGCGATCGCCCTCGTCAATTGCCCTGATGACTTATGCTCTTGCAACCCTATCCATCCGGCGATCGCCTGGTGCGAATGTTCAATCATCCGGTGGTACTTTGTCTGGGCAATCAGGGTGAAGTAATTACAGGTAGCTCAGCAGGGATACTGCGATTTTGGGAGTCTGGAAGTAATCAAATTGTGACCGTGAAAGCACATGAGGGACAAATTCATGCGATCGCCATTAGCCCTAACGGTACTCAAATTGCAACCCTAGGTGAGAAGAAGATAAATGCTACCGGAGATAGCCAGATTCGGGTTTGGAATCGCCAGGGAGATCTGCTGGAGATATTGGAGGAAGATGCCTCAACGCTTTTACGAGAAGGCACGATTGATCAGCTAACTAGCTCATTCTCTTTGAAATTTACGCCTGATGCAGCGCAAATCATGGCCGCTGAAACAGGTCAAGTTGGCCCTACCTTCCGATGGACACTATGAACCTAGAGGCAGGGCAGAAAAGTCACTCAGAATAAGCTCGTGAAGTTGTCACGCTCAGATCCTAACCGTTACACATTCGCGTAGGGCAGCAAGACGATGTGGCGATCGCGATCGATCAAGAGCCAGCCTTCTTCGCGCAGTTGGCTGATCAGGCGCGTGACTGTGACGCGAGTCGTGCCGATGGCGTTGGCAAGCTGCTGATGAGTCAGGCGGACGCTCAGGCGGGTTCCCTCTGGAGCAGGCTGTCCCACTTCCCGCTTTAGCAGCACCAGCAAATGCCGCAGCCGATCTTCCACCCGGCGATAGCCCACCATCGCCAGCACGGCCTCCGTTTGCCGCAGCCGCCGCGCCATGTGTTGAAAAATGCCCTGCGCCAGCATGGGCGACTGTTCAACTTCTGACCAGGTGAGGCGCATCAAGTCTACGTCCGACAGCGCAGTGGCGTGATAGGGACGAATCAGCGTCAGCGGCAGCCCAAACGGCATTGAAGCGGAAGCCAGCCCCAGCAGCGCCTCGTCGCCCGTGTCATAAAACGTGCCCAACTGCACCACGCCCCGGCAAACCACCCAGACTTCATGTGGCGTGAGCGGGATGTCTTGCCCTGCACGGAAGGACTGCAAGCTTCTGCCCTGATAAAGTTTCTCCAACAACAAGCGCAAGTCTGACTGGCTGGGAACTTCTAGGGCGAATGACTGAAGCATATTGAACTCCCTTGTGTGAGCGTGCCCCCTCAATCTAGGATCTGCACCTAAAGACAGGGTAATTCTCTGGTTTAGAGGAGGTTAAGATCCCGTATACTCACGGATACGCAATCATTTGCAATTTTACGTAAGAATTCATGGGTTTATCTATCCAACCGGTCTGGAAGGGGCGGATTGGCAGATGGCAAGTTGGCGCTCCGAACCCAATCGACGAACTGGCGGGCGGTGCGGCCCGATCGCCCGTTTTGCTGGGTTGCCCACTGTAGGGCCTGAAATTCCAGCGTCTTGGGGTCGAGCGGGAGGTCATTTTGGCGGGCGAGATGACGCACGATGTCCAAGTAGGTGTCCTGGTCAGCAGGTTCAAAGGTGAGCGTCAGCCCAAAGCGATCGCCAAAGGACAGCTTTTCTTGCACCGTGTCCCAACTGTGGATTTCGTCGGCATCACTAGGGCGGGGGCGATCGCCAAAAAACTCGCGGATCAGGTGACGACGGTTGGAGGTGGCGTAGACCACAACATTGGGCGATCGCGCGACTAC
Organism: Thermoleptolyngbya sp. C42_A2020_037; assembly: GCF_015272455.1. Classification (NCBI taxonomy): domain Bacteria; kingdom Bacillati; phylum Cyanobacteriota; class Cyanophyceae; order Oculatellales; family Oculatellaceae; genus Thermoleptolyngbya; species Thermoleptolyngbya sp. C42_A2020_037. Next base: position 162,262 of record NZ_JACYLP010000028.1, on the reverse strand, counting down.
GCTGCCCTCTAGCACGACCTTCAGCGCCTTAAAGGCTTCGTCGTCTTCTTCAAAGGACAGGTCATCCACGAAGAGAATAAACGCCTGCGGCACCTCGCGCAGCAGCGGCAAAATGTCGGGCAGTCCCGCCAGTTCCGCCTTGCCAACTTCGATGAGTCGCAAGCCGCGATCGCCATACTGATTCAGCAGCGCCTTCACCAGCGACGACTTGCCCGTACCCCGACTGCCATACAGCAGCACGTTCAGCGCCGGAGCGCCCGCCAGCAGCGCCTCAGTATTTTGCAAAAGCGTCTGTTTTTGCCGCTCATAGCCCACTAGCGCATCGAGCGAAATTGGGTCGGGATGGGCAATCCCCTCTAGCCGACCACCTTGCCAGCGAAAGGCACGATAGCGGGCATAGTCGCCCACGCCCGCGCGGCGGTAGTGTTGCGCCAGATCGGGCAATAGGCTGGCCCAATCGGCGGCGGTTTGAACCTGAGCGCGAAGTCGTTGGGTTTGCAGGGCTGTCGGTGCTGTTGGCAGATCGTCTGCTGCGCTCCAGCCCACCGGCGGCAGCGACAGCCCGGCGGCGATCGCCAGCCATTGCCCCAGGCGATCGCCCGTGCAGGTGGTATAGAGCGCCTGGAGCGATCGCAGGTCGGCAGCGGCGGCGGCCACCAAGGGTTGCGGCAGGTCGCTCAGGTCGGTTCGCTGGGCCGCCTGGGTAAAGGGGTTGTCGTCTAGCAAGATCTGGTCGAGCAGGTGCGATTGCCAGCTTTGCTGACGAGTCGCCAGCGTATGAAACCAGTCGCCATAGGTATGCAAAAGGTCTACCCGGTCGGCGGGCGATCGCCCCAGTGCGGTCAACAGCCGCAGCAAAGCCTGCCCTGGCGCTTGCCGCAGCACCGATTGATAAACCAACAGGGAGGCGGCTTGCTGCTGGAGGAGGTGAATTTGCTTTAAAACCTGGGCATCCATTCGGCGATCGCGCGGTTGAGGAAACAGAGTTCGGGACGGGGGGCGGAGGTCAGCCCGACTCGTTTGCATTCAGTCTGCATTCAGTCTGCATTTAGCCTGTATCTTAGACTGAACAAATTCAGAAAGAACACAGCGGCGAACCCCCACACCCTGAATCCCTAACCCTCTTTCTCGTCCACCATCGACAACATGCCTTGCAGCGCGGCGGGGATGCTCTTGGGGTCCATAAACATCACCTTGCTGCTGTCGCTCTTGCCGATGGTGTTGCCCATGTCGAGGTAGCCCAGCGCCAGCAGAACCTGACCTGCCTCCATTGCGCGGGGGTCGTTTTTCAAGGCTTGCGTGACGATGCCGATGGCTTCGGCGGTGGCCTGGGCCTTTAGCACGGCGGCCTGGCGCTCGGCCTGGGCCTTTAGCACGGCCGCTTTTTGGTCGGCTTCGGCTCGCAGCACGACGGCTTTCTGGTTTGCCTCGGCTTCGAGAACCTGCGCGTCGGCCTTGCCTCGGGCAGAGTTTACCGCCGCTTCGCGATCGCCCTCGGAGGTCAAAATCGCCGCCCGCTTGCGCCGCTCAGCAGACATTTGCAGTTCCATCGACTCTTGCACCGCTTTCGACGGCACGATGTCGCGCAGTTCCACGCGAGTCACCTTCACGCCCCAGGGGTCGGTGGCGGTGTCTAGCTCTCGCAGCAGGATTTCATTAATCTGCGATCGCGCAGTAAAGGTTTCATCTAGCTCCAGCTTGCCCATCTCGGCGCGAATCTGGGTCAGCACTAGGTTCACCATTGCCGCCTGGAGATTTTGCACTTTGTAATAGGCTTTTTCCATGTCCACAATCCGCCAATAGACCACCGCATCCACTGTGATTGCTACGTTGTCTTTGGTAATCGACGGCTGGGGCGGAATGTCCAGCACCTTTTCCCGAATCGTTTCCTGAAACGCAACGCGATCGGCAAAGGGCAGGATAAAGTTCAAACCGGGCTTTAGCTTCTTGTTGTAGCTGCCGAGGCGTTCGACCAGGGCTTCGTTCCCCTGGTTCACAATTTTGACAGAGCTAGACAGCCCCGCCGTACCCAACACCAGCGCAATCAGAGCGGTGAAAAAACCTTCCATGCAAAACCTCCAAAATCCAAATGTGAATCCAATGAATCCAATATGCAAGAGCAACTAATCCGCGACTTACCCGCAGCGACTCATCCTCGGCGATTTATCCTCAAGCGACTTACCCTCAACGACGCACCATATGCTCTGGCAGCACGATTAGCGTGGTGCCCTGACGTTCTACCACCACCACCTTTTGATCAGCGGCGATCGCCAAATTTTCGTCCTCACACCGGGCCTGCCAGGAGTTGCCTTCGTAGATCACCCGCCCCGTTTCGCCAGGGGGAATCGAGGTCAGCGTCCGCGCCTCGTGGGAATCTTCGATCAAGCGCGATCGCCGCTGCGGGATGAATCGGCGCGACAGCACCACCAGCAGCACCGACAGCACCAGCCAGAGAATTACCTGAAGGCTGACCTGCGGCACCGACAGCGCCACAAAGGCAACAATCAGCGCACTAATTCCCATCACAAATTCCACGAACGCAGTCGGCAGGACGATCTCCATCATGCAGAGGACAATGCCTGCAATTAGCCAAATCACGCTAGGACTCATGGTCATCAGCCGTTATCCGAGAGAGAGGGACAAACGATACAAGGAGAAAGCCAGGAGAACGCTTGGTTGAGAGACTTTTCAGCAAGACGCTGTGGACGAAAAGACTCTGTTGACGAAGAGGACTATATTTCGAGGAGCAGAGGGCTATGCAGAGACATGAATGCAAGGAATGCAAACGTCGCCGCTTAAATCCAACACGTCGGTGTCACGGGTTCATTACGACACTTTCGATACTACGGATAGCTACAAAAAACGCTGGCAATATTCCAGATGGACGGCCGTTGAACGAGCCGCTGGGTTCAGACTGCGGGTGGCGATGTTTCAGCCAGTTCTACGTGAAATCTGGGTAACGTCTGCACAAACCCTGGGACGCGCTCGGATTGGGGGATTGGTTTGCGGGTTTGAGCGTCTGCCTGTTTGAACCCAGCCGCTTGAATCTAGCCACTTGAATTCAGCCACGCTTGCAACATTCGACCGGAATTGTCGCGTTTTCTGGAATTGGCGCTATCTTTGGCTAGTTAAGGGCTGCCCTAGTCGGGCTTGCTGAGATGCCTTTCACTCCCCTTCTATCCTGACTGATTCCATCTTGAACGACCCCGTTCCAAAATCAGAAGATTTGAATGATGGCTTAACGATTGGTCAGGAATTTAGAGGATCGTGCCCGACGGGCAAGGCATTCAAAATCCGTCGCCCAGTCTGATAGACCCTGTTAATTAGCTCAGCGTCGAACGCCTCTATCACGCTTATGATCTCCTCTTCACCTCCTTCGCGTCGTCCGGCGGCGCTGCTGTCTACCCGAATCCAGTGTGCCCAGGCAGATTGTCAACACGACAATCCTGCGGATCAATCGCTGTGTGAACACTGTGGGCGGCCGCTGACCTATCGCTATCTCTGGGTTGTCGGGCAGAGCGAGGGGGTGAATCCGGCCCATGTGTCTCCGTCGGGACGCTATCGAGCCGTGTCGCCGAGGGTGTGGCTAGATACGCAGCCCGCCGCTGCGCCCGACCTGCCGCAGCCCTGGCCCGAGGAGGCGCTGCCCTATTTCCACCTGTTTCCCCATCGGCTGCATCTGCCCGTGCTGTTTGGCTTTGGCTGGCATGGGGGGCAACGGCTGATGCTGCTAGAGAATGTGCCCGTAGATGCGGCGGGGAAACTGCTTCCGGCGATCGCCCCTAGTTTCGCGGCTGCGTCTCCGACTCGTCAGGTCTACTGGCTGTGGCAAATTCTCGACCTGTGGGCTCCGCTGCGCGACTATGGCGTGGCGGCCAGCCTGCTGATGCCAGACAACTTGCGGGTAGAGGGCTGGCGGGTGCGTCTGCGGGAGCTAATTCCCGATCGGCTGCATCCGGGGGGGCAGCCGTCCCTGGCGGATCTGGCGGCGGGCTGGCTGGGCTGGCTGGGGGCAATGCAGATCCAGGTGGCAGACCCCGTGCGATCGCTCTGCGAGCAAATGCAGCAGCCCATTGCCGACACGCCAGAAGGACTGCGGGCGATCGCCCTCCAGCTTAACGACCTGCTGCTGCAACAATCGACCCAACTGGCGCTGAAGCTGGCGGTGGCGGGTGGCACAACGGCGGGCCCTCAGCGGGCCCACAACGAAGATGCCTGCTATCCGCCGACGCAGCACTCGGCAGAAACCAGCCTCACCTGGCTCCAGAGTCCGCCTGACTTGCTCTCTGGTCTGGGCATCGTCTGCGACGGCATTGGTGGGCACGCGGGCGGCGAGGTGGCCAGCCAGATGGCCGTGCGATCGCTCGTGATGCAACTGCGGGCGCTGCTGTATGAAGTGGCAGAGGAAACCACCGTGCTGTCGCCGGACGTGGTAATGCAGCAGCTAGAGGCGATCGCCCGCGTGGTGAACAATCTCATCGCCAGCCAAAACGACAGCCAGCAGCGCCAGTCGCGCCAGCGCATGGGCACGACCCTCACGCTAGCGCTGCATCTGCCCCAGCGGGTCAACGGCGGTACTGCCCAGGAGCTTTATCTGCTCAACGTGGGCGATAGCCGCGCCTACTGGATTACGCCGGAGCGCTGCCAGTTGCTCACGCTAGACGATGACCTGGCTGGGCGGGAGGTGCGCCTGTCTCGCGCCACCCATGCCGAAGCCCGCAAGCATCCCAACGCAGGCGCTCTGACGCAGGCCGTAGGGATTCATGAGGGCGATCGCCTCTATCCCACGGTGCAGCGCTTCATGATTGACGAAGACGGTGTGCTGCTGCTGTGTACCGACGGACTCAGCGACCACGGCTGGGTCGAAGCCCTGGGGCCAGAAGTGGCGCAACTGCTGTTCAATGACCAGCTTACGCCGCAACAGGCCGTGCAAACCTGGCTGGAACACGCCAACCAGCGCAACGGCCACGACAACGCTTCGGTGGTGGTGATGCGCTGCCGCGTGACGGCGCAGGCTCCAAAACTGTTCGACCCGACGGTGTTCGACCCGACAATGACGGAGCGGGCGATCGCCACCGCCATGCCCCAGCCCGCCCCAGATGCCGATGTGGAGCTATCTCAGGCTTCGCGGGCCCTGCTGTTTGACGACACCCTCGATGCGCCAACTCCGGCAAAACTTCGTCCTAAGGGAGATCGCTGGATCACGATGCTGCTGCTGGGCATCACGCTGCTGACGCTGGGAGCCGCAGGCGTGCAAATCTGGCGGCAGATGCACACTCGCCAAACGCCGCGCCTCTGGCCCAGCGCCCCGGTCGATCAGCCTGCGACCCGCGACCCAATGGATTCCATCAACACCCAGCCTTAGGCTGAAGGATCATCCTGTGAGATGATGAGAGATGCTGTTTTGCTAAGCACCTCTCAAAAATTGCTGGCTTGTTACAGGTCAGCCTCTTTTGTATAAGACACTCTTTGGAACCCTTGGAACACTATGAAGGCTGGCGATCGCGTCCGGGTGACTGAATCAGTCATTGTTTACCACCATCCCGAACATCGCAACGAACCCTTTGACCTCAAAGGGCAGGAAGGTGAAGTTGTCGGACTGGCAAATACTTGGCAGGGCAAAGCCATCAGCGCCAACTTCCCAGTCCTGGTTCAGTTCACCAAAAAATTCAAAGCCCATCTGCGCGAAACGGAGCTAGAAATCATCAGCTAGCATCCGAGCCTGAGTTAGAAGCCTCTGGGTCAGGCTCAGGGAGCTTGGGCTTGTCCGACCGTCGGTTCAGCCATCCAAAGAAATTTAGCTCCCGCTGCATCTGGGCAAGATCCCGCTGATTTTCGGCAGCCGTTTCGGCGTACCACTGGCAATACTGCTCAAAGGCCTCGCGATAGCGCACCTCGCGATAGAACTCGTAGGCTGCATATTGGCTTTGCAGGATTTCCTGCGCCTCGGTTTCAGGCGGCGGCAGAATGCGGCGGTAGAAGATGGGTTCCGGCATGGTCACGCTTACAGCCACCCCCGCAGTCGGTAGACCAGCAGCCCAATATATTCCTTGAGGGCGCGGGTGGTTTGCTGAAGGCGATCCGCATCCGGCATAACGTTGAGAATTGTGGCCTGCCAGGAATTATCGACTTCTTCGAGTTCCTGGTTGCTCACAAAAAAGTCGGTGGGCGCAGGGATTGCGTCAATGCCCAGCTTTTGGAAAATTTTGAGCGATCGCGGCATGTGCATCGCAGACGTGACCAGCAAGATCTGCTGAATGCCCCGTTCGTCTAGAATTTTTTTCACATTTACCGCGTTTTCGTAGGTGTTGAGCGAGGTCTGGTCTTCCAGAATGGCATAGGAGGGAACGCCCAAATCCTGCGCCAGCTTTGCCATGTCGGTCGATTCGGGTGGACCACCGCCTTTCCAATAAATTCGCCCGCCGCTCATGATCACCAACGGCGCTTTGCCCTGGCGATATAGCTCGGCTCCATACAAGACGCGATCGCCCGGCTCCATCACATCGATCGACGGGCGCGGCGGAATATGCGGCTTCAGGCTGCCCCCCAGCACCACGATCGCCCCAGCACGCGGCAACTCTCCTTCGGGAATATGCTGCCACTCCAGGGATTGTGTCAGCGCGTTGGACAGCCGCAGGTTGCTGCCCAAGAGCAGGCTGGCCAGCGCCAGCACCAGAGACACTGCGGCCAGCCGCGGCCGCTTCCATAGCGTCGCCAGCGCCACCAGCATCAGCACACACGCCAGCCCAACTGGGTAAATAAACAGCGGCAAGAGTTTGGAGAGGAACAGGAACATGAGCAGTTGGAGATTGGGACAATCAGGTGGGTTGGGGTAGGGTGAGGGGTTACTTTATAACTCCATCACACCATCCCCCACTACTCTAATGCCCTCGCTCCTGTCCTGGCTGCTCAAGCCGCGATCTATCCAAAATCAAATAGCTAACCCTCAATTGCCAGCCGTTCGGAATTACCAACCGTCTGGAACGTCCCGACTTTCGATCCAGTCGTAGAGGTCGCGCTCTGCCTTGGCGACGTTAAATAAATGCAGCCCAAAATCGCGGGACAGATCCTCACAGGCCTTGATGCCCCGGACGCTGTTGCCCTTTTCGTCGAGCAGGGGCGAGAAGGTGCCAATGCCCAGCTTTCCGGGCACGACCGCAGTAATGCCGCCGCCGACCCCGCTCTTGGCAGGCACCCCCACGCGATAGGCCCACTCGCCGGAATAGTCGTACATGCCGCAGGTCAGCATGACGCTGATCACGTCCTGCACATAATGCTCATCGATCGCGCGATCGCCCGTGATTGGGTTCACACCGCCGTTGGCCAGCGTAGCCGACATCATCGCTAGGTCGCGGGCGCTGACCAGGATGGAACACTGCTGAAAGTACAGATCGAGTGTTTCATCAATGCGGTCGGTCACCATGCCAAAGTTCAGCATCAGGTAGGAAATCGCCCGATTGCGGTGTCCGGTTGCTTTTTCAGACAGAAACACGGGCACGTTGATGTCGATTTCTTTGCGTCCGGTGTAGCGCAGGAACATATCCAGAATGCGCTTGAGCCGATCGGTGGCGCTGTTTCCCTTGATCAGGTCAGTGGTGGCGATCGCCCCCGCATTCACCATCGGGTTATAGGGTCGATTCGTCTTTTCGTCCAGCACGATGGAATTAAACGCCTCACCCGTCGGCTCCACGCTCACCTTGCTGTTGACATACTCCCGCCCGTGATCTTCCAGCGCCAGACCATAGACAAACGCCTTAGAGATAGACTGAATCGTAAACACCTGGTCGCAGTCGCCCACATCAAACACGCGCCCGTCCGTTGTGACGACACAGATGCCAAACCACTCCGGTCTAGCCTGGGTCAGTTCTGGAATATAGTCCGCAACCTTTCCGGTGTTGAGAGGCTTGTATTTTGCGTGCAAATCGCTCAGATAAGCCCGAAACGGCGATGCCACAGCCTGAATCGAGTTTGCCAGCGATTTCAAGTCTCCGATATCCGCCATAGCTGCCTCAACATAGCTACCTCAAACAGTGACCTTAAACAAACTTAGGGGCAAATCTGGACATGAAGGGGCAAGTCTTAAATGAAGAATGAACATAGAGGCGATTCGTCTGGTATCCGCTATTTAGATAGGGTTTGCGGATTTACCGCAACACAGAATCTACGCGCTAATCCGTGTCCCGGATCTGCTGCGCCAATCGCTGAAATTCCTGGCTTACTGGATGATCTGGGAACTTCATGCAAAACACGCCCTCGCTGGCCAGCTGCACCACATCTTCAGACAACGGAAAGATGCCCGCCACCGGGGCATCGTAGGTTTCTTCGATCTTTTGCTTCAACGCCCCAAAGTTGAGGCGGCTATGTACCTTGTTGATGGCCAGCAGCATCTTGCGGACGCGCAACTGTCGGGCCACGTCCACCGCCACCGCTGTTCCCTGATAGTCTTGTTTATCGGGGCGCAGCAGCAGGATCAGCACATGGGAAATGGCGATCGACAAAAAGGTTTCCTTCGATAGCCCCGGATGCGTATCGATAAACAGGTAGTCCAGCTGGAGGTTTTTGACCAGGCTGCGGAAACCGTCGTTGAGCAGCTTTACGTCGTAGCCTTCTTTGAGAATGCGGGCAATGTCGTCTGCTTTGACGCTGGAGGGCACCAGCAGCACCTTTCCGTCGCCAGATAGCCCTGCGTTGGCGCTCACGTCGTAGGCGGCTTCCTCAATCGGCGCTTCTCCCCAAAGGTAGTTGTTGAGCGTCTTCGTTATTACATCGGGTTCCAGGCTGAAGATGTTGTGAATGCCCGGAGAGGGCACATCAGTATCGACCACGCCCACCCGGTTCCCCTGCATCGCCAGCGCGGCTGCCAGGTTTGCCGTGAAGTTAGATTTGCCAGTGCCACCCCGATAGGAGTGGATCGAGACGACTTTAGGCATCAGAGGCTTGTGAAAGCGTATGACTTTCAGTAGATAAAAGTACAGTCAAACAAGGTGTGCCTTTCAATACAAATTTGCTCTAATTGCGGATTTTTTCTCTTGTTTTAGCTGAGGATATCAGTCTTTTCCCTGGTTTTCACCGCTATTAACCAAGTTCGTTACCATTCAGTACAACAGGACACAAATTCCGAAGAAATGATTAACAAACACGGGGATTGCCCAAGATTCCTGGCAGGATCAATATAATTTCAAATGAGGTCAGCCGAATAAAGACCTTAATCATAAACTACTGTTATCAATAGCAATAGGCGCCAGTTACCGTGTTTGGTATCTGGCGCTTTTTAGCCTTTATGTAGCTCCAGAAGTTCACTCAGAAAGTCAATAGGCAAGCGTTTCTAGTGTTTCTCGTAGGTAGCGACGAACGCGCTGATCCAGAGGTAAGGTGCTGAGTTCGTCTGCGACTGGCGGATCGCCCGCTGCGGATTCAGCCGCCGACTGTTCGCCGCTGCGCTCAAGCTGCCAGCGCTGGAAACCAGAGCTAGAGGCGATCGCCTGCTTTAGGCTTTCCCAAATGGTTTCGTCATTTGAGACTGAGGGATTTGGCAGCGAGTTGGAAGGTGTGGATGAGCTGGTCATAGGATCTCAGTAATGCCTCAAACGTTAGATCAGCAATCAATCAACCGAGCAGAACACAGCGAACCGTCAAGAGACTTAATCTCACAAGATACAAAGCTAAAGAGGGAAAGCTAGGTAGTCGCAATGCAAACGCATACAAAAGCAGCACAAGGGTTCAGGCTTAAACCTGTTTCCTTTCTCACCATAGCGTACTCTTTGGGGCGAGTTGTGCTTTGAAGCACGGTCGCTGTGCCGGATCAAGCCTCGACCCGCCCAAATTTTAAGTCTTTACTCAAATCTTGCAGCAGCCTGCGGCTTCTTTACGGGTTCTCGGCGGGCGGGCACTCTGGCGACTCGAATTCGGACGCTGCATCGTCGGTCAGGCTGACATCGGTCAGCGGATCGGGTAGCTCACGCAATAGCTCGGCATCTACCGCTTCCAGGGCCTCTGCGACCAACGCTTCTACGTTTAAGTCGAGCGTGTCTGCGGAGATGGGGTCTGAGGGTTCCTCCAGGGAATTCTGCTCAGGGGCGATCGCTCCCTCGGGGGTTTCCTCTGTTTTCTCTATCGACTGTTTCTCTATCGACTGATTTGCCAACAGAGCGCTGGCATCGACAATTTCCAGGGTTTGGGGTTCTGCGGAGTCGTGGGTCAATTCTGGGGTTAATTCTGTCGCGCTGGCATCAATCAGTTCTGGGAGTTCTGGGGTGGAATCCGGCGCGTCCAGGGAATCCAGAGCGTCTAGCCCAGCGGCGATGCCGCTGCCAAAATCGTCTCCAAGATCCAGGCCAGGGTTGAGAGTTTCGGTGTCCAGAATCGTGGCTTCCGCTGGGGGGGGTTCGGGAGCCTGGGCAATCAGGTCTGCTGCCTGGGCAATCGCCCCCGCCATCGCGTTTATCTCTGCCACGCCCTCGTCTGCGTCTGAAGGCGCTGCGGCCCCGTCTGGCGGCTCTGCGGAAACCCGCACTTCTGAAACGATCGTCTCTGAAACCACGGCTGCGGCATCTGACAGGGGTGCGGACGAAGCTTGTGCGTCTGAAATGGCTTCCGAACCGACACTCGTGGGCTGGAAGCTCTCAGGCGAGTCCTCTCTCTCAGGCGGGTTCTCTACTTGGAACGCTTCAGAAAACGGCTCAGGCAGGGCGGTGGAAGTTTCCAGCGGCGGTTCTGGGGTTGAAACCTCTGGGCTTACAGGTTCCGGGATTGCAAGGTCGGGAGTGCCAGAGTCTGGGGTCAGTTCCGGCGCGAGAGGCTGCGACCCTGAAGGCTCAGATTCGTCCCAGGGCGACTCGTTCAGCGCTTCGTCAACCATCAACGGTGCAGCGGAGGGCGGTTGGGGGCGATTCCCGTAGGGCTTGCTTCGCGAATCGCGCTGGATGGCAGGCGGAACGCGGGGCGCAGCGGTGACCAAATCGGGCACAATTTGCTTGACCCGAAAGCCGGGAATCGTGAAGGATTTCGCCACTTCGTCCGGCGTATAGGGTGCGAACTGGGCGATCGCCCCATCGGTTGACAGCAGCACCCGAATCACGCTCAGCGGCACTTGCACAAACAGGTTGCACAGCAAAAACGCGATGGCTGCAATGAGCAGGCCCAGCGCCCGGTTTTGGGGCAGGGTTGCGGCGGCTTCCGTCGCCACGGGCGCAAAGCGAAACAGTTGCCAGAGCAAGAGAAACAGGGCGATCGCTGCCGACCCCGCTAGTGCCTGTACCTCAGTTCCCTTGAACAAATGCAGCATCCGTCGCCGATCGTCCGACAGCGCATCGGGGCGCAGCGCCAGCGGGGTCAGGCTAAAAATACAAAACGGCCGCTTCCACTGCATCCACAGCACGGGCGCAATGCCCACCACCCCCACCAGCAGCACCTCCAGCCACACGGGCAGCCACGGATCACCCACCGCCAATCCGACCAGGCACACCTCCGCCAGCAGGGGCACTGCCGCCAGACCTGCAAGATGAACCCAGAGATACGGATCAGACCAGAAAGATCGCATAGGGCTTACCAGAGTATCCGCCGCGATAGCAGCGAGTGTTACAGCAAAAATTAGAGCCTGGGGCTAAGTTTCTTGACCTACTTTTGTGATCCTAATCCAACCCGCGTGCGATCGCGCTGTTTCTATGGCACAACGCTCTCCCCAGGGCGGGTCGCGTTCAGCCACGGTTTACCACAGCGCCGATGCTGCGATAGATGCAGAGGATTGCCCCAGACTGTTTCAAACCCCAACATCCTGCTTACATCCCTTAACATGGTCAGTAAGCTAAAGGGCAGGGACTCGATCGCCTTGGGGCAGGACTTTCACACTCGCAGCCTCCCATCCTGATCCCCCCTTAACCTCCTGAATCAGGAGGAATGCTAGGAATGCCGGAAGGATCATTGTTTCAGGAATTGGGATGCCGCTGGATCGCTTTGGTCGCAACATCAACTACCTCCGCATTTCCCTCACCGATCGGTGCAATCTGCGCTGCGTTTACTGTATGCCCGTTAATATGACGTTTCGCCCACGGGCAGAACTGCTGCAAGACGCAGAGTTGTATCAACTGCTGCCGATTTTTGCCAAGCTGCTGGGCTTCAACAAGTTTCGGCTGACAGGCGGCGAACCCACCCTGCGAGAAAACATCGTCGAAATCGTCCGCTTTATCGCCGACCTGCCCGATGCGCCAGAGGTCGCCATGACCACCAACGGCGTGCTGCTGGGGCAACTGGCTGCGCCCCTGGCGGCGGCCGGTCTGCGCCGCGTCAACATCAGCATCGACACGCTCAATCCAGAGAAATTTCAGCAGATTACGCGCTGGGGAAAGCTAGACGACGTATGGCGCGGAATGCAGGCGGCGGCCGATGCGGGGCTGCGGGTGAAGCTAAATGCCGTTGTGGTGCGCGGCTTTAACGATGGGCAGGACGTGGTAGACCTGGCGCGGCTGACCTACGAATTTCCCTGGCAGGTGCGGTTTATCGAGATGATGCCCTTTGGGGAAGTATCGGGCTTTCAGCAGCAAAACACGGTCAGCGAGGACGAGTTGCTGGGCGTGATTGGGCAACACCTGCAACCGCCAGCCCTGCTGAACCAGGGAGAACTGGATGGCGAAGCACGGCTCTATCAACTGCCCGGAGCGCTGGGCACGCTGGGCTTTATTAGCTCTGTGACGAAGCCGTTTTGTGCGGGCTGCAATCGGGCGCGGCTGACGGCAGACGGGCGGCTGCGGCTCTGCCTGCTGCGGGAAAAGGAACTGGACTTGCTGACTCCGCTGCGCCGGGGAGCCAGTGTAGATGACCTGAAGGCGCTGATTGAAGAGAGCATCTGGTGGAAACCCTGGGGCCACGGGCTGGCAGATCGGGACGTGCCGATGAATCGGGTGATGTCGGAGATTGGGGGCTAGTGCTGGGAATTGGGGCGTGAATTTTCTCGATTCCAGTCGGCTTGAAAGCTCGTCTAGTCTGCTTGAGTGCCCGCGCTGCCGTTCAAGTCTGAGCGCGATCGCCCCCGCGACAACTGGGCGATCGCCCAACGCGCCGTCGCCTGCACCTCTGGGTCTGGGTCATTCACCGCATGGCTGAGCAGGTCGCTCATCTGCGTCACCACGTCATACATGCGCGTCACGTCTCGAATCGCGTTTTTGCGAACATCGGCATTGCTGTCGCGCAGGGAGGTGAGCAAGGCTTGCTTCATCGGCTTGAGCGTCCGCAGGGCAATCTCCGACAGCGTTGCCAGAATCAGGCCGCACTGCTGCGAATCGGCCTCCACCAGCAGATCGACCAGCGGCTGCACTGCCCGCGAATCGCCCGCCTGACCCAGTTCCCAAATGGCCTTGCGGCGAGTCGCTGGGTCGGGGCTGTGCAGTTCCTCCAGCAGCTTATCCACGATGCTGATGCGCTGGAGCCGGGTGGTTTCTGTGAGAACGGTTTCCAGGGAAGTTTCAGGGTTTGAGTCGGGTGCGGCGTGGGCTAGGGAATCCACAGACTGGGGCGATCGCGCTGGCGTAGGAATCAACGCCTGGGAGGAACTGGTCGCCGCGATCGGGCCCACCGTTTCCCACAGCATATCGGGCTTTGGATCAGGCTGTGGGGCGGGTTCAACGCCCGTCGCGCGGGTCACGACCTCAGAAGTCGCAGGTGAAGCCTGTGGCGGTGCATCGCCATTCCCTGTGGCGGCATGACCTGTGGCGGCATGACCTGTGGCGAGGTTGCTTGGGGCGGCCGACTCTGCCGCTGCCCGCGACCAGCCCGGATTGAGCGGCGGCTCCAACGGCACGCCCACCCCTGAGCCGCCGGCCCCATCGAGCGCAGGCCCGCTGTCTGTTTCCAGCGTCCCCAGCCGACTCTGGCGCAACTGGCTGTAGATAACCCCGATGGCGATCGCCAGCCCTGCCAGCAGTCCTGCCCAGCCGATCCAGTCTGCGGATTCAGTCGATTCTGGTTCCGGTGGCACTGGCTCCCGCTGCGGCACTTCAGCAACTTCGCCAGACTCACCCACTGGCAACTCAGACGGTTCCACACCCGCTTCATCTTGGCCTATTCCACCAGCAGACACATCTTCACCACCAAACAGCGGCGCTTCATCCCCCAACAGTTCCACTCGAGCCTGCCGCAGTCTGGCGCGGGTAGGGTCGTCTAGCTCACCCGTAGCCACCAGCCCCGATTCTTTTTGAAACGTCAGCAGCGCGGTCTGCGTCTCTTTGCCAAACTCGCCATTGATCGCGCCGTAGTAATAGCCCAGCCGATTGAGCGTGGTTTGCAATTCTTGCACAGCCGCGCCCCGGCTGCCCAAGCCCAATAGCTCTGGCGGCGAGGGCAAAGGAGCGCTGGACGGGTCAGTTGGCTGGCGGGTCTGGGCAATGCGGAATGCAGGGGCAATTGCCCCATCCGTCTGTGCCTCCTTGCCGCTGGTTTGAGCTGCTGCAACAAAACCCCAAGGCGAGCTAGCGGAAACCCCTCGCAAGTTGGCAGCGAGTCCCACAGAAGAAATCACAGTCAGCAGCAGAACCGCAGAGCAGCGCATGAAACTCCAGGTCAAGATTGCAGACGGAGGCACCGTAGCTCGGAGGAGAACACCATCACGCCCGTTTTCACCTCAGCAACTCTAGGTTATAAATGCCCGTTATAAATGCCCATCGAACACCCATTTCATCGATCCATTTCACCTAGTAGTCAGGATTTTAGAGTGAATTTACGCTACCAGATGCGCGGCGCGGATTTACCCTTCAGATGACTATTTTTCCAATTCTAGGCAGCTTTAACGGCTCTAGTATCCAAGCACGAGGGGCAACGCCCCCCACTAGCTTAGTTCTAAATCAATTTCACAGAATGTTCGGACGGCCTGCCAAATCGCATCCTGTTGGTCGGTTAACGCATGGTCACTATCAAATTCCAGTAGCGTCACCCAGGGGCGCGTAGCGGCGTAATCTCGGCTGGACTGAATTGGAATTACGTCATCTCGAACCCCGTGCAAGATCAGCGTGGGCACTGGCCGCCTCAGCGTGGTGTGATCATACATCGCTGCATCCGAGACAAATCCATAATGCAGCGGCCGCATTGCCTGATCGCCATAATGATAAACCGACAAAAAGCCGGTCGTTTTCCACTGCTCGACCTGCGCTGGGCCCAGGCGAGGCAGCCAGTGATCGAGAAACCCAAACGCCGGAGCCAGCAGCACCAGTTTTTGCACCTGGGGAGGGCGATTCCCGCAGGGATCGCTTCGCGAATCGCCCAGCCAGGCCGCCGTCAGCCCCCCAAGGCTCGACCCAATTAGCACCACAGGCTCCGGTGGAGGCGGCAGCAGCGCCTCTACCTGGGCAATTTGGCGACTGAGCGTTAGATGGGCAAAGTCATTTTGGTTTAAATCTGGGATGACCAGAGAAAGACCCGCCGCCCGAAAGCGATCGCCCAGATCCCGCGCCTTAGCAGAATTAGGACTCGACGCAAACCCATGCAAGTAGCAGTAGAACACCATTGCTCAGTCGTTTTCTGGTCTATATTTAGATCTCTCTTGCAATCTTCTTTGAGATTACGCGATTGGTCATCTGTAGGGCGCGGAGTGTTCAAGCAGTCAGCAACTCACCTCCCTCCATCGCCTCCTCCCTTCCTTACCCTTCTCTTACTCTATGGATCTCCTTGAATATCAGGCAAAAGATCTATTTCAGAAAGTTGGCATTCCTATCCTGCCGTCGCAGCGGATTGACCATCCCAAGGACTTGAAACAGTTGCGGATTCCCTACCCCATTGTGCTGAAGTCGCAAGTCTATGCGGGCGGGCGAGGCAAGGCGGGTGGCGTGCGCTTTGCAGAAAACACAATTGATGCAGTGGCGGCGGCTCAGGCGATTTTCCATCTGCCGATTTTGGGGCAATATCCAGAGGTGCTGCTGGCGGAGGCAAAATATGAGCCAGACCAGGAACTCTATCTGGCAGTGGTGCTTGATCCGTCGCTGCGACGACCGCTGCTGCTGGGGTCGCGGGAAGGGGGCATGGCGCTGGAAGCAACCTCGCGACAAATTCAGCAGGTGCTAGTGGATGGGGAGTTTTCGCCCTTTTATGCGCGGCGATTGGCGATCAAAATGGGGCTAACGGGTGAGCTGATCGAGTCCGTCAGCGCG
Source organism: Thermoleptolyngbya sp. C42_A2020_037 (assembly GCF_015272455.1). Classification (NCBI taxonomy): domain Bacteria; kingdom Bacillati; phylum Cyanobacteriota; class Cyanophyceae; order Oculatellales; family Oculatellaceae; genus Thermoleptolyngbya; species Thermoleptolyngbya sp. C42_A2020_037. The sequence goes on along the minus strand of NZ_JACYLP010000028.1, from coordinate 146,132 downwards.
ATCGCCGAGAAAATGTATCGCCTGTTTTTGACCTACGACCTGGATCTGGTCGAGATCAACCCCCTGGCAGTGAATCCGGCTGGGGAAGTGATGGCGCTGGATGGCAAAGTCACCGTAAATGATGCGGCGCTGGGGCGACATCCCGATTTACTGGCGATGCCATCGGGCGATTCCCACAGGGATTGCTTCGCGAATCGCCCCGCCCTCTCTGCCCTGGCCATGGGGCCGACCTGTGGCGTGGCTGCCAGCGCCTTTGATCTGCCCAACTTGAACCCCATGCTGTTTCCTGGCAGTTTGGGCATCTTGTGCAACGGGGCGGGGCTGACGATGGCGACGCTTGATCTGGTTGATCGGGCGGGTGGACAGCCCTCGGCCTGTCTGAACCTGGGGGGAGAGTCGTCCTACCGGCTGCCGCCTGATACCTTGTGCGATCGCCTGGAAAAGGGGCTGGACTGGATTTTGCAGACCCAGCGGCTGCGGAGCGTATTGCTCAACTTGCTGGGCGGCGCAGACACCTGCAATGCAGTTGCCAAGGCGATCGCCCGCTACCTGGAGCAGCAGCGCCCGCCTGTGACCGTTCCCCTCGTTGTGCGGCTGGGCGGGGCCCACGCGGCGGCAGCCCGTAAGCAACTGGCTGCCCTAGACTTGCCGATGCTGTTTGTTCTGGATTCGCTGGATGAGGCCATCACCAAGGCGATCGCCCTCAGTGAGGGAGCCAGAGTCGGGCGATAGGGTCGCTTCTGGGCTGGCGTTTTGCGTTTTGCCCGTCTCTTCTGAAGGCTCAAGTTTCAAACCCAAATCTCACACCAAAACGCTCTATCAGGCATGGATTTATCTGCAAATAGTAAAGTTCTGGTGCAAGGCATCGCCGGCGCTCTGGGAAGCCTCTACACAGCGCGAATGCGGGCCTACGGCACGTCGATCGTGGCGGGGGTGTCGCCAGGGCACGGTGGGCAAGTGCTAGAGGGCGTGCCGGTGTTTGACCTGGTGGAACAGGCCGTAGCGACCACTGGCCCGGTGGATGCCGCCGTGATCCTGGTGGAGCCATATCGGATGCTGGATGCGGCACTGGAGGCGATCGCCGCTGGGATTCGGCATCTGGTGCTGGTGACGGAGGGCGTACCACCGCTGGACATGGTGAAACTGCTGCATATTGCCGAGCGCACCGATACGCTGGTCGTTGGGCCCGATAGTCCCGGCATTATCCTCCCTGGCAAGGTCTTATTGGGAACTTACCCCGCCGAGCTATATTCCCCTGGATGCATCGGGGTGATCAGCCGCAGCGGCACGCTCACCCACGAAATTGCGCTGCACCTGACGCAAGCGGAACTAGGGCAGTCAATCGTGGTGGGCATCGGGGGCGATCGCATCGTTGGCTCCTCCTTTCAGCAATGGCTACAAATTCTGGACGAAGATGACCAGACCGAGGCGATCGTGCTGGTGGGCGAAATTGGGGGCAACAGTGAAGAAGCAGCAGCCCGCTACATCGTCGAGGCGATCGACAAACCCGTGATTGCCTATATTGCTGGCCACACGGCTCCCAAAAACCATCGCATGGGCCACGCCGGGGCTATCATTGCTTCTCTAGTAGCGGGCTGGGGCAGCGAAATCGGTACGCCTGACAGCAAGGTGGCTGCTTTCCAAAAGGCAGGCGTTCCAGCAGCCAATCGCCCCTCCGATATTCCTGGCTTGATAGAACGCGCCCTGCGGAAATGACTGCAAATGCTTCTGAGGTACTTTATTCTGCTTAAGCACCCTTGTTTCTCTTTCCGAAACGGGTTAGAAGGCATTACATTGAGGTAGCTTGGCGCGGGTTTGGGTGATGTTTTGCAGAAGCGATGCAGAAAGCGGTGAAAAAGCTTGCGGAAGCTTGCGGAAGGCGATCGCCCTCTTCTGAAAAAACAGTCAGACCTCGGATAATTTAGACCTTAGAGCATTGAGAGAACTTCAGTATGGGACGACGGCTATTGCAGGGGATGATGGCGGCGCTGCTAATCCTTTTGGTGATGAAAGGGGCGGCGGCGATTCCCCGGTTTTCGCGGCCAGAGCCTGCGCCGCGTCTCCCTGTGTCGGAAGTTCCCGCCGTTGCCGACCCTGCCATTCCGCCCGATCGCGTGCCGCTGCCTGTGCCGCCCGACCCCATTCCCAACGATTTGCGGCAGGTGCTGGTTCCTGGCAAAGCGGATTTTTCTGGCGTGCGTGTGCCCTATCCCATCATGCGCGAGGTGGCATCCCGCTATACGCCGCGCCAGGAAATTGCGCCGCCGCACCCGACCAACTTTGGCTATCGCTTTTTGACGGATGCCTCTGGTCGCCCGGTTAGCAACGACCCAATTATCGTGCTACATGAAACGGTTGGCTCGGCCAGCAGCGCTATCAACACCTTCCGCACGCCCCATCCCAACGACGCAGATCAGCGCAGCTATCACGCCCTGATTCGGCTAAACGGCACGGTGGTGTATATCGTGCCGCCGGAGTATCGCGCCTTTGGCGCAGGGAATTCGGTGTTTGACGGGCCCAACGGTCGAGAAACGGTGAACACCAACCCGCAGTTTCCGCCCTCGGTGAATAACTTTGCCTATCACATTTCCCTAGAAACCCCCGGCGACGGCCGAGGCAACCAGTCGCGACACAGCGGCTACACGTCAGCCCAGTATCAATCGCTGGCCTGGCTGACTGCCCGCACGGGCATTCCGGTCAACCGCATCACCACACACCGCGCCGTCGATCGCTCTGGCAGCCGCAGCGACCCGCGCAGCTTTGACCGGGAGCAGTTTTTGGCGCTGCTGCGGCAGTTTTCGGGTTGATGGGGCTGACGGCGTTTCGGGGAGAACTGGCGGCGCTGGCGGCGGCCCTGATCTGGGCGATCGCCTCCATTGCGTTTACCAAGCTGGGTCGGCGGCTGTCGCCGATGGCGCTGAATTTGTCCAAGGGGCTGATTTCCATTGGGCTGATTTTGCTGACGCTGGGGCTGAGCGGGTCGGGGCTGCCAGCGGTCAGCGGGTCGGCCGTCTGGCTGCTGGGGCTGAGCGGGGCGATTGGCATTGGGCTGGGCGACACGGCCTATTTTGCATCGCTGAATAGCATCGGGGCGCGGCGGGGTCTATTACTCGAATCGCTGGCTCCCCCGCTGACGGCGCTGCTGGCGCTGGTGTTTTTGCAAGAGCGGCTGAGCGGGGCGGCGTGGCTGGGCATTGGGCTGACGGTGGGCGGCGTGGCGTGGGTTATTGTGGAGCGATCGCCCGATCTGGCTATTGGTCACTATCGCCCCCTGCGCGGCCTGGCCTTTGGACTGATTGCAGCACTCAGCCAAGCCAGCGGGGCCGTCCTCTCGCGGGCAGCGCTTTCGACCACCGACATTAGCCCGCTGTGGGGCACGCTGATCCGGCTGGTGGCGGGGCTGCTGGTGCTGCTGCTGTGGCTGGCGTGGCGGCCGCCGCAGTTTGTCAGCGTAGGCAAGGAAGTGGGCCAGTTGCGATCGCCCCGGTTTCTCGGCATTGTGGCGGCCACGGCCTTTGCCAGCACGTTTCTCGGCATCTGGCTCCAGCAAACCGCGCTGAAGTTTGCCCCGGCAGGCATTGCCCAATCGCTGCTGGCCACCAGCCCGCTATTTGTGATTCCGATTGCCGTTGCGCTGGGCGATCGCGCGAGTTTCCGGGCGGTGCTGGGCGTGCTGGTGGCGATCGCCGGGATCTGGCTGCTGTTTTGGCGGGGCTGATTGCTTCAGCGCGTCCAAAAAGGCATACACCGCAGGCGGATGCAGCGCGTCTTTGCGAACCGCGACTTGAAATTCGCGCATCAGCGGCACGGGCAGCGGGTAAACCTGAATTCCCGGCGGCAACGGCTCGGCCGCCAGTTGCGCCATGATCGTCGCGCCCAGCCCGCGCATCACCATGCTAACGATGGTGGAATCTTCGCTGATTTTGTAGGCGGGCTGGATGGGAACCTTGTGCGCCGCCAGATGAGTACGAATCAGGTAATAGCAGTGGTCGTTGTCTACAGGCATGATCATCGGGAAACTGGTCAATTCTTCCCAGGTCAGCGGCGGGTGCTGCAACTCCGCATCGGGCGGCAGCAGCGCCACGTATTCATCCTGAAACAGCGTCCAGGTGTCAAATTCTTCCACCGACGCGCCCCAGCAAAACAGGGCAATATCGACGCGTCCTTCGCGCAGGCTTTGCTCGATCTCGGCGGCTCCGCGAAATTCTTCAATGCTAACGGTGATGCCGGGATAATCTTGCCGAAACGCGGCGATGATGTCGGGCAGCAGGTGCGTCGCCGCGCTGCGAAACGAGGCCACCCGCACCTGGCCGCCCTGGAGTCCTTTGGCCAGGTTGGCTTCCTTATCCATCACCTCCAGCAGGTGCAGCATTTGGCGGGCGTGGCTCAACATGCGATCGCCCACGGGTGTTAAATGCGCCCCGCGTCGCCCCCGCGTGAACAAAATCACGCCCAACTCAGATTCCAAAGTGGCGATCGCATGGCTGACCGCTGACTGCGACACGCCCAGTTGCAGCCCCGCTTCGCCAAAGTTGCCCGATTCTGCCACGGCCACCAGCGCCCGCAGTTGCGAAAGCTTGATGTTGTCCTGGTTCATGGCGATTGCCTGCGTGAGTGGGATGGAGTGAGGTGCGGTTAGGACGAGTTTGAACCAGTCAGGACAGGTGATTCCCTGCCGCCGTTACTCTTCTCCTGACCTTCTCAGATTATCCGCTCTGCCTTCATTCATCCATGAATTGCATTCATGAATTGCATTCATATAAATTTTTGATCCTCTGGGTGGCGCTGCCTAGAGTGGGAGCATCTGCGATCCAGACAACCCTTTCCAACCCACCATCCCCTGGAGACTCTGCCATGCTTAGCCCATCCGAATCCTTGAATCAGCCCTGCCTGGATTTAATTGATATCGACAGCCTCGACAGCCTCGACAGCCTGGAGCGCCCCACCCCAACGACTCGGTTGCAGAAAATGCGGGCCCTGGGCCAGCGGATTGAAGCAGTCCTCAACCGCTTTGGCGGCGCACCCGAACCCCGTGTCTGGCAAACGGGCGATCGCGCTGGCAACATTGTCTGGCACGTCTACGATCCCACCAGCAACCGCTCCGCCACCTTTGCCTCGGAAGCTGAAGTGCGGATCTGGCTGGAGGAGCGATATCGGCAGTAGATCAAGATTCAGGCTTCGGGCGCAGCCCAACGTGTCCGAAGCCTGAACTGAACCCTAACTCGCTTTCAACTGGGTCCACAGCTTGTCATACTGCTCATTGTCTGCGCCCAAATCTTTGATACCTTCAAACGTTGCCATCATTGCGTCGTCGGGGTATAGGTTCGTATTAGACCGAAGTTCCGCAGGCAGTAGGTCAAACGCCTTCTGGTTGGGCGTGGCAAACTTCAGTTCGCTGGAGGCAAACGCCGCCGTTTCGGGATCGAGCATGAAGTTCATCCACTCATAAGCCGCGTCCACATTCGGCGCAGTCGTGGGAATTACCATCGTATCCGTCCAAACTGAGGTGCCGCTCTTGGGAATCACGTACTTCAATTCGGGATGTTCGGCGGGTAGCGCATTTCCCAAGATCGAGTAAGTCATGCACAGCACCAGATCGCCCGCGATCAGCCGATCTTCCCACCCAAACGACTCAAACGCCCGCACCGCAGGCTTTAGCTCTTGCAGCTTTTGATAGGCTTCCTGCAACTCGGCTAGATTTGTGGAATTGTAGGAATAACCGAGCGACTTTAGCACTGCGCCCATCGTTTCTCGCGGGTCGTCGAGCAGCGTCATCTTGCGGGCTAGCTTATCCTTATTTTCCCAGAGATAGTCCCAATCTTCGGGGCCCGGATTGAGTACGTTACTGTTGTAGATAAACCCGGTCGTGCCCCAGCTTACGGGGACGCTGTGGACGTTTTTGGGATCGTAGAGCGGGTCTTGCCAGCGATCGCGCAAGTTTGCCAGCCCTGGCAGCCGTGACTGATCGATCTTGGTCAGCATTTCCAATTCGATCATCTGCCGCACCATATAGTCCGACGGATACAAAATGCTGTACTGACTGCCGCCGCCGGCCTGCATCTTGGCCAGCATGACTTCATTGCCGTCATACACATCGGCAATCACCTCGATGCCCGTTTTCTCCTGAAACCGCTGGTAGAGCGCGGGACTGGAATAGTCGGCCCAGGTGTAAATGTGCAGGGGGCCAGCGGCGGGGCTGGCGGGGTTGCTATTAGCAGCGGGTGCAGCGCCCGGAGCCGCACCAGACCCCGACGGGCTGCGGCCGCAGTTGCTCAGGGCAACACCCGAAATGGCAGCAGCAGAAAATTGCAAAAAGCGACGGCGCGTGGTGCGGGAAAAGCGGCTGGAGGTCATGAGCACAACTATTTTGGGGCGGGGGCAAGGTTTCACTATTGGGGAATAGATTACAACACTTGCAGCCGATTGACGCAATCAGGCGTTGCAAACCAGGTTCAGCCTTGGTGCAGCCCCAAGGACAAAACCCGCCCAGAGCATGAACTCCAGACGGGTTACTGCATAAGATTGATGCACCAGGGCGATCGCCCTTGGCCCATTCCTCAGTGGGTCGTTGAGCGGGTCGTCTTCAGGCTATTTGTAAGCCGCGACGCACTGCTCGACCAGCGGCAGCACTTGATCAACATCCTTCCAGCCCAAAATTTCCGTCACCTTTTTCTCCAGGTTCTTGTAGGTGCGGAAGAATTCGGCGATTTCGTCCAGGCGATGGGGCGCAATGTCTGCCAGGGACTTGACCCCTGCATAGCGGGGATCTTTGTCGGGCACGCAGAGGATCTTCTCGTCGCGATCGCCCCCATCTACCATTTCCAGCATCCCAATCGGCCGCGCCGCAATCACGCAGCCGGGGAACGTGGGCTGATCCATGATCACCATGCCGTCCAGCGGGTCGCCATCGTCCGCCAGCGTGTTGGGCACAAAGCCATAGTCGTAGGGATATTGCACCGAGGCGTACAGCACCCGATCCAGCGCGAAGGCGTTCATGTCCTTGTCAAACTCGTACTTGTTTTTGCTGCCCGCCGGAATCTCGATCAGCACGTTGATGAGGCCGGGCTTTGGCTGAGGGGGAATACGCGATAAATCCACTGTTCTTTCTCCAGCGCAAGGGTTCAGGTTATTGCAGGGGTCAGGCGCTAGGGCGATCGCCCCGCCACGCTGACGCGATAGAAATCGGGAACGAAGAATCAGCCTGGCTTAGTTCGATAGACCTGCTTTCGGTTCCCACTTTACTCTTTACCTGCACGAAAGCGGCTTACAGGATGCATTGACCCAGCATCCGCTCCCCGAATAGCATTTTAGGGGAAGACGTGGCCACGCTGAGAAATTGCAAGGCTTATTGCCGGAGTACCGGCAGAAAGCAACAGGATATTCAGGCATTCAGTCACTCGCCTATGCCGCTTCCAGGGGAGCCATCGTCAGCCCTTCGCGGCGAAGCTGCTGGTGATAGAGTTCGGCTTGCTCTTGCGGCCCCACCCAGACTGTGGCCTGCCCTTCGTAGTGAACCTGATTGGTCAAATCCCAGGCGCGATCGCCCGACATGCCCGGAATATACTTCATCAGGCACTCGGCCACATGCTGAAAGGTATTGAAGTCGTCGTTTAGCACGATGACCTTATAGTTTGGATAGGGCTTGCGGACTGTCTGACTTGTCTTATCGGGGGCGATCGTGGGCGCAGCAGCCATCGCCATCGGTGCGAAAGAGGCAGTCATCAGCATAAAACTTGCAGCTAAGCTCTACATTAAGCAAGATGTAATATTTCCCTTTCCTAGTCTACCTGGGGCCCCGAATTTTGGGTAGACTCTGGGCTTGGACTCGAAACGAGGGGAATCTCGATTTCAAAGGTCGTGCCTTCGCCGGGGGCCGAGAGACAGCGCAGTTCGCCACCGTGCTTTTCGACCACCACCTGATAGCTAATCGCCAGCCCCAGCCCCGTTCCCTTGCCGACGGGCTTCGTGGTAAAAAACGGGTCAAATAGCCGCTGCTGAACGGCTGGCGGAATGCCGGGGCCATTGTCGGCGATCGCCACACACACCCGATCTGCGCCCACCCGCTGCGTCCGAATCAAAATTTTCGGCTCAAACCCCGGTCGCCGCTCCAGTTCCTCTTCCAGCGCATCCACCGCATTGCTCAGCAGGTTCATAAACACTTGGTTGAGCTGGCCTGCGTAGCACTCGATTTCGGGCAGATCGCCATAGTCTTTTTCAATGGCGATCGCCACAGATTGTTCTCCGTTAGTTCCCGGCACGGGGCGCGGCTTTAGCCGATTTTGCAAAATCATCAGCGTGCTGTCGATCCCATCGTGCAAGTTCACCGCCTTCATCTCGGCTTCGTCCATCCGAGAAAACGTCCGCAGCGACGCGACAATTTTTTGAATGCGATCTGCCCCCACCTTCATGGAGGCTAGCAGCTTCGGCAAATCCTGCATCAGAAAATCCAGATCCACTTTTTCCGCTTGTTCCTGAATCGTGGAATGCGGTTCGGGATACTGCTGCCGATAGAGATGGATGATGTCTAGCAGTTCCCGGATGTATTGGCTGGCGTAGGTGAGGTTGCCATAAATAAAGTTCACCGGGTTGTTAATTTCATGCGCCACACCCGCTACCAATTGCCCCAGACTCGACATTTTTTCGTTTTGAATCATCTGGCTCTGGGTGCGCTGTAGTTCGATCAGCGTGTTTTGCAAATCCTGGGTCTTTTGCCGCAGCTCCGTTTCCGACTGTTGCAGTTTCACTTGGGCCTGCTTTCGCTCGGTGATGTCGCTAATCGTACCCACCATGCGGTAGACCTCACCCGCCTCGTTCTCCACAAACGCGCCGTTGTCTTCTACGTAGATATAGCTGCCGTCTGCTTTGCGAAAGCGATATTCCTCCACTTGGTAGGGCAGCCGCAGTTGCAGCGATCGCTCGAGCCGCGACAGCACAGCAGGCAAATCATCGGGATGCACCCGCTCTTTCCAGCCTTCAAAGCCAAATTGGTGGAACACTTCGGGGCTGTGCCCGGTGATGCTGGCGATCGCCCCCGCCCAGAGAATCTGCCCCGTCTGAAAGTCGCAATCATAAATCAACTGGCCCGTGCGCTCGGCCACCAGCCGAAACCGCTCCTCGCTTTCCCGCTGCGCCGCCTCCGCCAAGCGGCGATCGGTGATGTCCATCGCCGTGCCCACCAGCCGATACACGCGCCCTTTGCAATCCTTCAGCGGATTCAGCGTCGTTAAAAACCAGCGTTCCTTCCCCTGAAAAACCCGCAGTTCCTCATAGGTATACACATCTGCCCGTTCAACGCAGGTGCGAAACCGCTGGGCAATCTCGCCGCCCTGCTCCGGGCCAAACACCTCCTCCAGCGTCTTGCCGACCACATCCACCGAGCGCTTGCCCACATCCATCTCGCTGATGGGGTTCCACCCTGCCACGTACAGGTCGCCATTCTCTCGCACGTCGCACACAAACACCGAGAAGTTCACACCCTCATAGATGCTGCGGAGAAACTGCTCCTGCTCCCGCAGCACGGCATCGGAAGCAACACCCAAATCAGACAGCCTGTCGGCATCTGGGTGCAACCGAGACGTAGAAATAGGCTCAGGCAAGTTTGACACGGCTTAGGTTCTAGAATGCGGTCGTCATGCAAATCTGTTAAGTCGCGTCGAGGGAAATCGAGTCCTGATTGCGGGTCGAACCCAACGGACAACACTTACCCCTAATGCTTACACCCTTTTGCCACTGGTGTCCGGCTTGGAACACCCCCAATAATCTAGGACTTACGCGGTTGGATGATTTCTCGCGGGCGCGGCCCGCGAGAAATCATCCAAAACCCAGCAAACTTATCGCAAGTGCGTAAGCCTGAATCTAACTCAGGTTTCCCGGAAGCAGGTCAATTTTTTCAAAGTTTTCCAACCGTGCTTAAAAGGATTCTAAAGAAAGGGAAAAACTTACCGCCCTCGACCTGTGGAAAACCTGTGAATATCTGTGGAAAACCTGTTGAAACGATCGTGGAAAGCGGGTTTCGATCGTGGAAAAGTCTGGGAATCCCAAGGATGCTGTGGAAAAAGACTGGCGTTTTCCACAAGTTTTCCACAGGTGAGATCAGATTCTGATCGCGAGTCGGCCTATGATCCCCAATTTTTTCCACACTTTCCACAGCCCCTACTACTATCCTCTCCATCTTTAAAGAATTTTCCGAACCCGCTCAAAAAGATAGCCTGTTTGCCCACTTGGTTGCCCAGTTTAAACCTGACGGGCAACGGTGCTAGGATGACGTTCCAACCCTTTTGGAGATCGGCTGTCAACTGGCGCTTCAACCGTAGGGTTCCCCAGTTCACTGCTCTGCAAACCCGCCCGCTGAGTTCTTTTTGGTTCCCGCCATGAAATTTATCTGCCCACAGAGCGAACTCAATGCCCACTTGTCGTTGGTGAGCCGTGCTGTGCCCTCAAACCCAAGTCATCCGGTGCTAGCAAACGTGCTGATGCACGCAGACGAAGACAAGCAGGAAATCAGCCTGACAGGGTTTGATCTGAGTTTGGGTGTGCAGACAAGTTTTTCGGCGCAGGTGGAAGAGGGGGGGCTGCTGACGCTACCCGCCAAGCTTCTGAGTGACATCGTATCGCGCCTGCCCAACGAGGAAATCACCCTCAGTACGGAGGCAGACAGCAGTCTGGCCACGCTGACCTCGGCGCTGGGACGCTACCAGGTGCAGGGCCTCGACGCGACCGAGTATCCAGAATTGCCGACGGTGGAGACGGGAGAAGCGGTCTATCTGCCTGTGGAGCAATTGCTCGATGGGCTAAGGGGGGCGCTGTTTGCGGCCAGCACAGACGAAACCAAGCAAGTGCTGACGGGGGTGCATGTGGCGGTGGCGGCCAGTGAGATGGAATTTGCGGCGACGGATGGGCACCGGCTATCGGTGGTGAATACCGTGAAGTCGGACGCAGCAGACGGAGTTGCAGACGGTGAGGCTGAAACGGCGTTTGATGTCACGGTTCCCGGAAAGGCGCTGCGGGAACTGGAGCGGATGCTGCAACTGCACCCAGCAGGAGAGGCGATCGCCCTCCGGTTTGACCAGGGGCAACTGCTGTTTCAGTGGGACAATCAGCGCCTCACCAGTCGTCTGCTGGAAGGGCAGTATCCCAACTATCGCCAGTTGATTCCTCGTCAGTTTTCGCGCCAGATGACCGTCGAGCGCAAGCTGCTGATTGGGGCGCTGGAGCGTATTTCCGTACTGGCCGACAAGAAAAACAACATCGTGAAATTTAGCCTGGACACAGCAGGGCAAGAAGTGGTCATTTCTGTCGATGCGCCAGACGTGGGTAGCGGTCGCGAGGCGCTTCCATCTCAGATCTCTGGTGATAGTTTAGATATTGCCTTCAACGTCCGCTATCTGCTGGAAGGGCTGAGGGTGATGAACACGAGTGAGGTGCAGATGCAGTGCAACACTGCGACGAGTCCGGCGATTCTAACTCCGCTGGGGGGATTGAAAATGACCTACCTGGTGATGCCGATTCAAATCCGGAGTTGAAATACCTCCAGCGCCGTCTGTAGCAATGAACCGCTAATGGGGGATGAACCTCGCAAAGCCCTTGCGGACGAACATTTCGCAGTCTGGGGTCAAAATTGTCTGAAGCCTTTGCATGGTAAGCGCTTTGGATGTCTATTGTCTATCCTCCTTTTGGGAACCAGTGCCTATGAGTTCATCCCAGCTTGGCTGAGGACTTGAAAGACGACTTGAAAAAAAGTTGCTCAATTGGTCGTATCCAAGGGGTTTGCATTTTGCAGGGAAATGAGGGGCGATCGCCAAAAGCAGCGCTAAAGATGTAGCGAGCGAGATGAAGTGGGGCGATCGCTCATTCTGTCCAAATCAGATGCTAGCGTTAAAAAGCAGAGGGTCGTCTTATTCTTGAATACTGCTCTGAAATACTGTTCTGAATACTTAACCTACTCGCAACCCCTGCGGTTTCGCTATGTTTCGGATTGGCTGTGCGATTTGGGCATATAAGGCCTGGGTGGGCGGACTGTATCCCCACGGGAGTCGGTCGGCGGATTTTTTGCGGCTTTATGGGCAGCGGTTTACAACCGTGGAAGGCAACACCACCTTTTATTCCACGCCCGACGAGCAGACCGTGCAGCGTTGGGTAATGGACACGCCTGCGGGGTTTCACTTTTGCCCTAAGCTGCCGCGCGATGTGTCGCATCAGGGCTTGCTGGCTCCGCATCTGCCAGCGGCGATCGCCTTTTTGGATCGCATGGCAGGGCTGGGCGATCGCCTCGGCCCGATGTTTCTTCAACTGCCGCCCAGCTATGGCCCTGCCCAGCAAGACGACCTGCGGACATTTCTGGCGGGCTGGCCCCACGACCGCGCCGAACTAGCCGTTGAAGTCCGCCATCTGGACTGGTTTCGAGAGGTCAATGCTATCGAGTTAACGTATCTGCTGGCGGACTACCACACGAGCCGCGTCTTACTCGACACGCGCCCGATTTACGACTGCCCAGATGACCCCCAGATTGAGTCGGAGCGCAAGAAACCCCGCGTCCCGCTCCACAAAACCCTCACCACTGATACGGCGCTGATTCGCTACATCAGCCATCCCAGTCTCGACTTTAACGAACCTTATTTTCAAGACTGGGCGCGGCAAATCACCGCATGGCTGCAAGCCAATAAACGAGTTTACTTATTTATCCATTGCCCTGTAGAGGAACATTCTCCCCGCAACGCCAGACAGTTTCAGTATTGGCTAGAGCAGGCGGGCGCACCTGTGCCACCCCTGCCCTGGGATGCGATCGCCCAACCGCCCGAAGAACCGCAGCAGTTGAGTTTGTTTTGATGAGCCTGTTTTGCCATGAACCGCTGGTGGACTTACCAAAAAGAACGCTTTCCCTTGTTGACCAACGGGCTGCTGATTGCGGCGTTTGCGGCGGGGGCAGTGGGCTATGGGGCGCTGGTGCGGGGCGCGGCGGCGTTTCCAGTGGTTGCATGGGCGATCGCCTTTCCCTGCCTGTTTCTGTTCTTCCTGCAATTGCGCGTCGCGGATGAGTTCAAAGATGCTGACACCGATCGCCAGTTTCGCCCCTATCGCCCCGTGCCGCGCGGGTTGGTGACGCTGACGGAGTTGGGTTGGGTGGCGATCGCCGCAGGTGTGCTGCAATTGGGACTGTCACTCGCTGTCGGGCGATCGCTGGTGGGAATGCTAGGACTGGTGTGGGCATATCTGGGGCTGATGACCCGCGAGTTTTTTGCCCCGCGCTGGCTGAAGGCGCGGCCCGTGGCCTATCTGCTGTCCCACGCGGTGATTTTGCCGCTGATGGCGGGGTTTGCGATGGCGTGTGATTGGGCGATCGCCCAGGCTGCACCCGACTGGCGAATGCTCTGGTTTTGCGGGGTCAGCTATTTCATTAGTCTGGCCATCGAAATCGGCCGCAAAATTCGCGCTCCCCAGGACGAAGAACCCGGTGTGGAAACCTACACGGCGCTGTGGGGGGTGCAGCGAGCCGCGATCGCCTGGCTGACGGTGATCTGGCTGATGGCGATCGCCACGCTCATGGCCGCCCGCGCCGTCGGCATCCTGCCCCTGGGGGTTCTGGCCGTGCTGCCCCTGCTCACCCTGGCGATGGTCGCTCCCTGGCGCTTCCTTGCCCGCCCTGTTCCCGCCTGGGCCGATGCCTTTCAGGGCGTGACGGGCTTTTGGGTGCTGGGCGTGTGCCTGATTCTGGGTCTGGTGCCGTTCTGGGTGCGGTAGGGAGTGGTGGAGGGGGGAAGAGAGAAGAATGAAGGAAGAACGAAGAACGAAGAATGAAGAACGAAGAACGAAGAACGAAGAGATTCCATTTTCGTTAGTGTCCCGATTTATTCGCCACCCTCAAAATGACCAATCAAGAGCAACCATGCTGTAAGGGTTTCAGCGATTGCCAGATCGAGGTGGCGAAAAACTAAGGACACTAACCCATTTTTCGTTTTTCGTTTTTCGGTTTTCGTTCTTCCATTTTTTCCTCTCCCCCTCCCTTATGTCTTTTATTCTCTTTTCCGCTGACCCCGACCTCCTGCCTGATCAACTCGGCGGCAAGGCGCGATCGCTCTACGATTTGCAGTATTCCGCAACGGGCGAGTTTCCGATTCCCGACTGGTTTGTGGTGTCGCCGGCAGCGTTCACGGCGGGGCAGGGAGTCGCGCTGACCGAGGCGGCGACGGCAGAACTGGGGGCGGCGATCGCCCGCTTGTGTCCCCAGGGGGAACCCGTGGCCGTGCGCTCGTCGGCGGTGGAGGAGGATGGCGCAACGCTGTCGTTTGCAGGGCAGCTAGAGAGCTATTTGTTTGTGCCGCCGGAGCAGGTGGGCGATCGCATTGTGCAGGTGTGGCAATCGGCGACGAGCGATCGCCTGCTGGCCTATCGCCGCGAGCATGGGCTAACGGAACCACCCCCGCCGCCGGCCGTGCTGGTGCAGCGCATGGTCAGTGCAGAAGTGGCGGGTGTCGCCTTCAGTGCCAACCCCATCACCCATCAGCGAGGCGTGGCGGTGGTGTCGGCAGTGCGGGGCGTGGGCGAAAAACTGGTCTCTGGCGAGTCGGATGCAGACACCTGGACGGTGAATCGGGATGGCGAAATTCTCTCCGCCCAACCGCAGGACCCCGCAAACCCAGTGCTGACTCCGGCTCAGGTGCGCGACATTGCCCAGCTTGCCCGCCGCGCCGAGCGCCACTTTGCCTGCCCGCAGGATATCGAATGGGCGATCGCCCAGGGCCGGCTTTACCTGCTGCAATCGCGCCCTATCACCACCCTGCGCGGCCAGCCCGACCCCGACGATCGCCTGGTCATTTGGGACAACAGCAATATCGCCGAAAGCTATGGCGGCATCACCACGCCGCTCACCTTTTCCTTTGCCCGTCGCGCCTACGAAGCGGTGTATCGAGAATTTTGCCGGATGATGGGCGTTGCAGAAGGGGCGATCGCCCAGCAGGACTCCACCTTCCGCTGTCTGCTGGGGCTGGTGCAGGGGCGGATTTACTACAACCTGCTGAACTGGTATCGCGTGCTGGCGCTGCTGCCCGGATTCCAGGTGAATCGCCGCTTTATGGAACAGATGATGGGCGTAAAGGAGGAGCTTCCTGCCGATGTCCTCGCCACGCTCCAGCAGGCCACTGCCCAGGATAAGATCCGCGATAGCCTGCGTCTGGTCAAAACGCTGCTGGGTCTGGTGAAAAATTATCTGACCTTACCGGATCAAATTCGCCGATTTTATACTCGTCTGGATGCAGCCCTCAGCCTGCCCGCTGCCTCGCTAGACACCCGCAGTGCCGAAGAACTCGTCGCCCACTACTACGACCTAGAGCGCCAGCTTTTGACCCGCTGGGATGCGCCCCTTGTGAACGACTTCTTCGCCATGATCTTCTACGGCGTGCTGCGAAAGCTCACCGCTGCCTGGTGTGGAGACGCTGCCGGAACCCTGCAAAACGACCTGATCAGCGGCGAAGGCGGTATGGTTAGCGCCGAACCCGCCCGCCGCATCCAGCAGATGGCCCACACCGCCGCCCAGTCGCCTGCCCTTGTCGAGTTGCTGCAACGGGGTTCCCTCTGGGAAATTCGGGTTGAGCTACCCGCCTTCCCCATATTTCAGGCGCAATACGAGGATTACCTGGCAAAATTTGGCGATCGCTGTCTGGAAGAACTGAAGCTCGAAAGCCCTACATTGCAGGACGATCCGCTGATGCTCCTGCGCTCTGTGGGCAGTTTGGCAGCCGTCAGGGGGCAAGCATCCGGCGACATGGAGCCAATCGCCCCAGTCCCCCAGCCCTCCTTGCGCCATCGCGCCGAAGCTCAGGTTCAGCAGTCTCTCCAGTCTGCTCCCCTGAGGCGGCTCCTCTTCCACTGGGTGCTTCAGAATGCCAGGGCACGGGTGCGCGATCGCGAAAATTTGCGCTTCGAGCGGACTCGCGTGTTTGGGCGGGTGCGGCGCATCGCCGTGGAACTGGGTCGCCGCTTTTATGCCGAGGGCTGGCTGGACAATCCCCGCGATGTCTTTTATCTGGAGCTAGAGGAGCTCTTGGGCAAGCTCGACGGCACGGCCACCTGCCACGACCTAAAGGGACTGGTGCGCGTCCGCCGCGCCGAATTTGACCGCTACCGAGAATTGCCTCCACCGGGCGATCGCCTCCAGTTGCCAACTCCCCAACCCGCCAGTTCTCCACAACCGCAAAACGCCAGCACTCTGCAAGGACTGGGCTGTTGCCCCGGCCGCGTCCGCGCTCCGGTGCAGGTCATTACCGACCCCAAAACCGCCGTGCTAAAACCGGGCAGCATCCTGGTGGCCGAGCGCACCGATCCGGGCTGGATCATGCTGTTTCCGGCGGCGGCGGGCGTATTGGTAGAAAGGGGCAGTCTGCTGTCCCACGCGGCGATCGTGGCGCGGGAGATGGGCATTCCGGCAATCGTGTCGATTCCGGGCGTGACCACGGCGCTGCAAACGGGCGACTGGGTGGAAATGGACGGCAGCACGGGAACCATTTTGCGGGTTGTGGCCGTCGAAGCGTCTCAGGAGGGCGCAGGCGTATGTTGAGTAACGTAGACGATGAAACCGGGGAACCGACGGGCGATTTGAGTGGCCATGCGCCCCGAAAGACCATACCGCAGGCTCCACCGCCCCAGACTGCCTCAGAGGTGCAGCGACAGGCCGACTTTTCCTATATCCGCTACGCCCAGTGCTGGGAAGATGCCGAAATTTTACTGGAGGCGCTGGATATCCGCCCCGGCGACACCTGTCTGGCGATCGCCTCTGCGGGAGACAATGCCCTGGCCATGCTGACCCAAGACCCGGCGCGAGTCATCGCTCTCGACCTCAGCCCAGCGCAGTTGGCCTGTTTGGAACTGCGGGTCGCGGCCTACCGTGAGCTAGAGTACGAGGAACTGCTTGTGCTGATTGGCTCGCGTCCGGGGCGCAACCGACCGGAACTTTACCAGCGCTGCCGCAGCCAGCTTTCGCCAGACGTGTGCTACTTCTGGGATACCCATCCAGCCGAGATTGAGCGGGGCATTGGTCATGCAGGCAAGTTCGAGCGCTATTTCGACCTGTTTCGCCGTCGCGTGCTGCCGCTGGTTCACTCCCGCCGCCAGGTGATGCGGCTGCTCGAGGGTGGCCCGCCGGAGCAGTGCGAGCGGTTTTATCGACGCGAGTGGGACACTTGGCGTTGGCGGCTGATGTTTCGGATTTTCTTTTCGCGGTTGGTGATGGGGCGGATGGGGCGCGACCCCAGCTTCTTTAAGTATGTAGACGGCGATGTGGCCAGCCGCATCCTCGACCGCACTCGCTATGCCCTCACCCAGCTCGATCCCGCCGAAAATCCCTATTTGCAGTGGATTCTAACGGGGCAACATCTGACGGCGCTGCCTGTGGCGCTTCAGCCCGAACACTTCGACACGATTCGCGCCAACCTGCATCGGCTGGAGTGGCACTGCTGTTCGGTAGAAGCTTATCTGAAGCGCCTGCCCCACGCATCGATTAGCCGCTTTAACCTAAGCGACATTTTCGAGTATCTGTCGCTGCCCAACTATTACCACCTGCTGCATCGGCTGGTGCAGGTGGGCAAACCGGGCGGCCGCCTGGTGTATTGGAATATGTTGGCTCCCCGGAGCCGCCCAGAAGGAATGGCCGACCAGTTGCGCCCGCTGCCCGAACTGGCCGAAGCCCTGCACCGCCAAGACAAAGCCTTTTTCTACAGTGCTTTCGTGGTCGAGGAAATC
The DNA here is from genome assembly GCF_015272455.1 of Thermoleptolyngbya sp. C42_A2020_037. NCBI lineage: Bacteria > Bacillati > Cyanobacteriota > Cyanophyceae > Oculatellales > Oculatellaceae > Thermoleptolyngbya > Thermoleptolyngbya sp. C42_A2020_037. Next base: position 128,402 of record NZ_JACYLP010000028.1, on the reverse strand, counting down.
TGCTAGTTCCAGAGGCTTGCAAGGTTGCTGGAGCCTGCTTGTTGACCCGTAGAATCGGGTTACAATCCTGATATAACAATTTGTTACAAACGAGAGATCGAAACGACTGCACTCAACTCTTGGAGGCGCGTTCGAGGCGCGATCGCCCTATGCCTGTCCGCAATGACACCATTTTTGAGCGATTTCTGGCTCCGGTCGTCAAAACCTTCCTAATCGACCGGGACGCGATTCTGCGCTATTACCAGAGCCGCGATTGGCAGCAAGAGAGCGATCGCCTCCGCAACCCAGCAGTAGAATACCCCAGCTATTACAGCAGCCAAAATTTTCATAGCATCGAGGGTGGCTATCTCAGCCTGGAAGCGGCGCTGTCCTACGACCCGATTACGCAATACGCACTGCCGCCGAATGAAACCTGGGTTCGCAAGGCGCTGCTAGAGCGGGTGCAGGGTAATCCCCGTCGGATTCTAGATCTGGGCTGCGGCACGGGCACCTCAACGCGGATGCTGAAGCGAGCGTTCCCCCAGGCAGAGGTGGTCGGGCTAGATCTGTCGCCCTATATGCTGGCGGTGGCAGAGGATAAGGCGAAGGGCGATTGCCTCGATATCCAGTTTGTCCATCAAAATGCCGAGCAGACGGGCTTTCCCGATGCCAGCGTCGATCTGGTCACGGCCACGCTCCTGTTTCACGAAACGCCGCCGGAAGTCGCCCAAGCCATCCTGCGGGAAGCCTTCCGCCTGCTGACCGTGGGCGGGCAGGTGCTGGTGCTGGATGGCAACCAGGGCGTGATTCGCCAGACCGAGTGGCTCACCGAAATTTTTGAAGAACCCTACATCAAAGCCTACGCCGCAGGCAGCGTCGATGCCTGGATGGGCAAGGCCGGGTTTGGCGCGGTGCAAACCGACAGCCTGTGGGTGATTCACCAAATTACGCAGGGTGTAAAACCATTGCCAGGACAGCAGGTGCGCTCGGTGGAGTTTGCCACGCCGCTGAGCGAGGGCGATCGCCAGTGGGCATGGAATTGGCGCGGCGAGGCGGCCAAGGGATGATGAGATGATGTGAGAAGAAGTGACGGAAAAAACTAAAAACGAAGAACGAAAAACGAAGAACGAAAAACGAAAAACGCCACCTCTTCCTTCTTCTCTCTTCGTTCTTCCTTCTTCCCTCTTCCCTCTTCGTTCTTCCCTCTTTCCCCACCCCCCTCTCCCTCCATGTCTCTCCGCGCGATTCTCTTCGACTTCAACGGTGTCATTATCAACGACGAACCGCTGCACCAACGGCTGCTCGAAAAGCTGCTGGTGGAAGAGAATCTGCGCCCAAAGCCCGAAGAGTATCGGGAAGTCTGTGTGGGACGGAGCGATCGCGCTTGCATTCGAGAACTGCTGTCGCGGCGCGGGCGCATCGTCACCGATACGTACCTGGATGAACTGGTGGCCCGCAAGTCGCGCTATTACCAGTTGCAGATTCAGGAAATTGAAAAGCTGCCCAGCTATCCGGGGCTGGAGGATCTGATCTTTCAAATTCGGGCGGCGCAACTGCCAATGGCGATCGTCAGCGGAGCTGTGCGGGCAGAAATCGAAACCGTACTGTCACGGCTCAATCTGGCAGACTATTTCAAAGTGATCGTGGCGGGCGACGAGATCCCTACTAGCAAGCCAGAGCCAGACGGCTACCTGCTGGGCGTGCAGCGGCTGAACGAAGCCATTCCCGGACTCAATCTGCAACCGTCGGAATGTCTCGCTATTGAAGACACGTTTGCAGGCATTGAAGCGGCCAAACGCGCAGGGATTCAGGTGGTCGGCATCGCCAACACCTACCCGTTCCATATGATGCAGCGCCACGCCAACTGGGCGATCGACTACTTTAATGACCTGGATTTGGATTATGTGCGGCGGGTCTTCTCGCAATCGGCTGCGGCCTAAGATGCGCTACCAATCTTGTTGAAATATTAAAAAGTAGCGAAATATACCGTTTATTAGGCATTATAGAAACAGATGCGGACAGGGCGATCGCTTCAATTCCCTTACTGCCCGTCCCAAAAGGAGAGGTTTATGGTTAACTTGCTGTCCAACGCCGCAGCAGACTCTGCCACCCACGCCCTCAACGGCAAAGCAGGCAAGAGTCTCCTCGATGGAGCCGCCCACAGCACGCTGTCGGATGCCAATCGACGACTGGAAAAGGCGCTGAGATATGTCTCGATCAATGAAGATGTTGCAGAGCGGCTGCGCTATCCCAAGTCCAGCTTGGTGGTGTCGATTCCCGTGCGGATGGATGACGGCTCGTTGAGAATCTTTCAGGGCTATCGCGTGCGCTACGACGACAGCCGTGGCCCCACCAAGGGGGGTGTGCGCTATCACCCTGGCGTGACGCTGGACGAGGTGCAGTCGCTGGCGTTTTGGATGACCTTTAAGTGCGCCGTGCTAAACCTGCCTTTTGGTGGCGCAAAGGGTGGCATCACGCTCAACCCCAAGGAACTGTCGAAGTTTGAACTAGAGCGGCTGACGCGGGGCTATGTAGATGCGATCGCCGACTTTATTGGCCCCGACATCGACATCCCCGCCCCCGATGTCTACACCAACCCAATGGTGATGGGCTGGATGATGGATCAATACAGCATCATTCAGCGCAAGATTACGCCTGCGGTGGTGACGGGCAAGCCAATCACAATGGGCGGCAGCCAAGGGCGCGAGTCGGCCACCGCAATGGGTGCATTTTTCGTAATGCAAACCGTTCTGCCGCGTCTGGGCAAATCGCCCGAAAATACCACCGTTGCGGTGCAGGGCTTTGGCAATGCCGGGTCAATTATTGCAGAATTGCTCTACAAAGCAGGCTACAAAGTCGTTGCCGTCAGCGATTCTCAGGGCGGCGTGTATGCTTCACAGGGCCTCGACATTCCCAGCGTGCGACAAATCAAGGAATCGAGCCGCAGGCTTAAGGCGATCTACTGCGAAGGCAGCGTTTGCAACGACCAGGAGCATTCCATCATTACCAATGAGCAGTTGTTGGAACTGGATGTGGATGTGCTGGTGCCTGCGGCGCTAGAAAATCAGATTACCGCTGAAAACGCCAGCCGCATTCAGGCCCGCTACATCTTCGAGGTCGCCAACGGCCCCGTTACCTCCGATGCCGATGCGATTCTGGAAAATCGTGGCATCCAGGTGTTTCCCGATATTCTGGTGAACGCAGGCGGCGTAACGGTGAGCTATTTCGAGTGGGTGCAAAACCGTAACGGCTTCTACTGGTCGGCCGACAAGGTGAACCATCGGCTAGAGTTTGCCATGAAGCAGGAGACGGAGCACATCTGGGCGATCGCCCAAGAGCGAGACATCGACCTCCGCACCGCCGCCTATGTCCACGCGCTAAACCGGCTCGACGATGCCATCCGCGCAAAGGGCACGCGGGACTTTTATGTGAGCTAGGTTGACAGGAGCCAGGCCTCTTGTTTCCCAAACCAAAATCAGACCCTGTAAAGTGGCTATGTAAAATGGCTGTCGCTCTATAGGGTCTCTTTCGTGGCTAGTTGTTTTGCAGCTAGCTAGCAAAGCGGATTTTCAGGTAATCCTCTTCCATCTTGGCTCCGGCGGGTTGCAGCGCCGCTAGGGCCTGGGGCAGCACCAGATTTCGGCGATGGTTACCAATGCGGACGTTTAGCTCATCGGCCGACTTGCTGAGTTCGATCTTGTCTTTGGGAATGCCGGGTAAGTAAAGCTCCAGGCTGTATTGGTTTTGCTCTTGCACCACGCGCATCGTCGTCTCTTTGTAATAGACCTGGGCCGGGTCTTCGTCGGCATAGAGCGTTTCCTTCAATCGCTCCAGCGCCGCCAGTCCGCAAAGTTCCTCAGAATAGAGCGGCACTTCTTTCACGGGCAGCGGGTGAAAGTTTTCGTGAATTTCCTGGCGATATTGCTGCTGATTCTCCTTCCAGCGCTGAAAGAAGGGATCACTCACCTCATTGGGGATGATGCGGTTGGCCACCACCATGTCGGTTGCCACGTTATAGAGGCTGAGGTACGCATGGGCCCGCAGGGATTCCTTGATCACCATCTTTTCGGGATTCGTAACCAGACGCACTGAGGTCTGCGTGTTGTCGGTCAGCACCTTTTCCAGGGCTTCGATCTGCTGATAAAACTCGTAGGGCGCGTCCATCACTTCCTGGTTGGGCAGGGAAAAGCCTGCGACCGGACGAAACAGCGGCTCTACTAGGGGCCGCAGCGCCGCAGACACCGCTTGCAGTGGCTTGTAGAATCGGCGCATATACCAGCCCGCTACCTCCGGCAGACTCAGCAGCCGCAGGGCTGTACCCGTTGGTGCAGAGTCGATAATCAGGACATCGAAATCGCCTTCGTCATAGTGGCGCTTCATCCGCACCAGGCTGAAGATTTCGTCCATGCCAGGGAGAATCGCCAGTTCTTCTGCCTCCACGCCTTCCAATCCCCGCGCCTGGAGAACCTGTGTAATGTAGCGCTTCACAGCTCCCCAGTTGCCCTCTAGCTCCATCAGCGCGTCTAGCTCTGCGCCCCAGAGGTTTGGCTTGACCGAGCGCGGGTCGTGCCCCAGCTCTATGTCAAAACTGTCGGCCAGGGAGTGGGCGGGATCAGTGCTGAGCACTAGGGTGCGGTAGCCCAGTTCTGCACACCGCAAGCCTGTTGCGGCAGCCACCGAAGTTTTGCCAACACCGCCCTTTCCGGTCATTAAGATTACGCGCATGAGTGCCCAGCGATTTCGTGAAGAATGGTTACATCCCTCTAATGTATCGGGTTTTGCAGGCAGATGGGGCGTTTGGTGCGGGATTGGAGCGAGTCGGTCAGTAGGGCGATCGCCCCTTGTCAAGGCATTAGTTGATCTGCAAAGCCTCTGTCTGGAGGGGTCAGGCAGACTGCTTGCGAACGCTGAAATGCTGCCGCAGCACGTCAAGCCGCGAACAGTGCCAATAGTCGATGTGGGACGTGATTAGCCCCTGTCCATTGACGGTCATTTCGCTCCAGCCTGTGATGGCGATGCGGGGCTTCCAGGGCAGCGGGGTTGTCCAACTGAGCGTCCAATCGGTGCGGATGTCTGCGCCCGTTTGCTGAATCTGGTGCAGATCAAGCTGGGGGTTGAGGAACCAGGTCTGTATAAAGCCGATCATGCGTTCGTAGCGATCGCGCCCGCGAAATTCTGTCATTGGATCGCGAAAGTAAACGTCTTCTGCATAGGCGCTGAAGGTCTGGGATTTGGGGAAATTACGGTAGTCCTGTCTGAGGATTTCTAGGATGTCCATTTTGCTTTTTTTACTTTTACTTAAAGATATAAATCCTTTTTGTTGATTAGGCTGGGGGCGATCGCTCCAGTCTGCATCCAGCCTGCGGTTCTCTTGTAAACCAAGCAGTTCGACCCATCAGAGGGTTAATGCATTGGGATTAATATCCATCTCCTAAAGGTGATTTCTGTGAGGGCAACCCTTCAAAAGTCAGAAAACTGATTAATCAAAATTCTAGCCTTTTGAAAGGAGTAAAGATCTGGCTACGTAGGCATCAACACGGAGGCTGCACTCCGTTAAGTTGCTGATGGATATGAGCTTTCAAACGGACGGAAAAGAGGGTTTTTTGTTTCTAGAACTGAAGTAGGAAGGCACGATTTGAGTGGTTCGCATTGTTGCGCTGAACCCTTCTAAATTTTCTTGAAAAACTGCTGATTTTGAGATCAAGAGTTTTTGGAAACGGTCTTTGCAGTCAATCGTATTTTGGATGCAAGGCGCTCCTAGAAAAAACTCGAACCTCAGCGAAATGAAGCAGTTTTGATTTTCCCTTTTTCCAGGATCGAGGCTAGTTGAGATGCAATTTGGGCAATCGAATTTTTCAGGGCGATCGCCACGATCCTCTACCCCAGATTCAGACGAGTTCCAGTTCCGCGATACCTGGCTCCCTGCAAGTTGCTTTCAAGTCCGACAACAGGCAGACACGCTGGCGCACGACCTATCCTCCATTTTGGGACAGGTGTCTGAGGCGATCGCCCTGCTGCAAAATCAGCAGGAACTCCTCCGCGCCAACGCCGCGCTGGATAATCTGACGGATCTGTGGTGGCAGCGAGCGGCGATTGAGGCGGCGGCCGATGGGATAGCCGTATTCGATGCAAAGGGAACCTTTCGCTATGCCAACCCGGCCTATCTACACCAGTTTGGCTATCCACCTGATGAGCCGCTCAGCCGCCAGACCTGGCAGCAGTTCTACATCCCCGCCGAGGTACGGCGGTTTCAGCAGGAGATTTGGCCCGGCCTGAGCCGAAATCCCCAGTGGCGCGGAGAGGCGATCGCCCTGCGGCCAGACGGCACTACCTTTCCTCAGGAAGTCAGCTTGACGCGCATCGCTGATAGCCATCTGGTGTGTATTTGTCGAGATATTAGCGATCGCAAACGGGCCGAAGCCGCCCTGCGAGAAGCCGAAGCCCGCTACCGCAGCATTTTTGAAAACGCCATTGAAGGCATCTTTCAAACCACACCGGAAGGACGCTATCTCAACGTCAACCCGGCCCTGGTTCGCATCTACGGTTTCAAGTCTCCAGAAGACCTAATCGCCAACATCCACAGCATTCAGCACCAAATCTACGTCGATCCAAACCGCCGCAGCGAATTCATCCGGCTCATGCAGGAGCACGGGCGCGTCTCTAATTTTGAATCGCTGATTTATCGGCGCGATGGCACGCCCATCTGGATCTCGGAAAATGCCCACTGCGTCTACAACAGTCGCGGCGACCTGCTGTATTACGAAGGCACTGTCGAAGATATCACCACCCGCAAGCAGTCCGAAGAGCAGCTTTTTCTCAACGCCTTCCATGATTCGTTGACCAGTTTGCCCAACCGGGCCCTGTTCATGAACCGACTAAAAACTGCTCTGAATGCCCTGCCGCGCCGTCCGGGGCACCAGTTCGCCGTGCTGTTTGTGGATCTGGATCGGTTCAAGCAGGTGAATGACAGCCTTGGTCATTTGCTGGGCGACCAACTGCTGATCCAGGTGAGCCAGCGGCTACAAGACTGTGTGCGCGGTGGCGATACTGTGGCGCGGCTGGGTGGCGATGAGTTTGCCATCTTGCTGGAAGACATTCAAAGCGCCGATGATGCAATCCACGTTGCAGAACGAATTCAGGAGCAACTCGGCTGGGCTTTTTGCCTCCAGGGGCATCAGGTTCACATTAGCGCCAGCGTGGGCATTGCACTGAGCCATCACCGGGAAACCTGTCAGCCTTACCAAAACTTGGAAGACTTGCTGCGGGATGCCGACATTGCGATGTATCGCGCCAAGCATCGGGGCAAGGCCTGCCACGAATTGTTTGACGGCACGCGCCAAACCCAGGTATTTACCCAGGTGCAACTCGAAGCAGATTTGCGGCGGGCCCTAGATCAGCAGGAACTAGAGCTGCACTATCAGCCGATTGTGGCGCTGCAAAGCCGCCGGGTGCGCGGGTTTGAGGTGCTGATGCGGTGGCAGCATCCCACCCAGGGACTCGTGCCACCCGGCAAGTTCCTCGACATTGCCACCGAAACGGGGCTGATTCTGATGCTGGAGGAATGGGTGCTGCGTCAGGCTTGCCAGCAAATGCAGCAGTGGCAGCGGCAGGGATTGGCGGATGGGTCGATGACGATGAGCGTCAACCTGACAGAAAAGCAGTTCGTCCAGCCCAAGCTAATTGGGCAGGTGGGGCGAATTTTGTCGGAAACCGGGTTGCGTCCCAACTGTTTGCGGCTGGAGTTTGCGGAGGCGCTGCTGCGAGCGGATATGGAGGCGATCGCCCAAAACCTGTACGGATTGACCGATCTAGGCGTGCAGCTTTGCATTGACGACTTTGGCACGGGCTTTTTATCCCTCAGCCAGCTTCACAGCCTGCCCATCCACAGCGTCAAAATCGACCGCTCCTTTATTCACCGGGCGGGCATCAGCGTAGAAAGTCAGGCAATCGTGAAAACCATTGTGAGTCTGGCAGAAACGCTGCGGATGAGCGTCATCGCCGAGGGCGTGGAGACGCTGGAACAACTGGTGCAACTGATGGCAATGGGCTGCGAATACGGCCAGGGCTATTTGTTCTCGTCTCCGGTTGATCGGGCAATAGCGGAGTCGCTGTTGCTCAAGAAGCAGCTTTAGCAGCCAGCTTGAGTAGCCGTCAAAGACCTGCGATTCGTGGGACTGTGCATTGCGGAATCGAGTATCGTCTTCACGGTGTGTCCAAAAACCGACTTACCACCTGATCTAGCCCAACGGCGCGGGAGGCTTTGAACAGGAGGCGATCGCCCGCAGTCACATTCTGTCTCAGCCAGTCTACGACTTCGGCATGGGTGGTAAAGCGCTCGGTGGGAATGCCGCTGGCTCCGACAGCGAGGGCCTCGGCTTCGGCGGGGTCAGCCAGGATCAAAAGCGCGTCGAGCTTGAGGTCTTGCACCGCCGCGCCGACCTGCTGGTGAAATTCGAGGGAGCGATCGCCCAGTTCTTTCATCGTGCCCAGCACGGCAATGCGGCGGGCACCGGGCGTGTCTGCCAGCAGCCGCAGCGCCGCCAGCATCGATTCCAGCCCCGCGTTGTAGGTTTCATCCAAAATCACCACATCATTGGGCAAGTCTAGCCGCCGCGCCCGCCCCTGGGGAAGCTCCACGGTTAAGCCAGCCATGAGCGGCTGCCAGCTTAGCCCCAGCAGTTTTGCAACAGCCAGCGCCGCCAGGTAGTTGAGTGCGTTGTGGCGGCCGGGCAGGGGTAGGGGGAGCAGGGTGTCGTCAACCCTCAGCGTGTGGGCATCGACCAGTTCGCCCCGCAGGTCGCCGCCTTCTAGCCCGTAGGTGATTGTTTTGCCACGCCACACGCGGGCAGCCGTGTCCATCAACCGCAGATTGTCGTGGTTCAGCACGGCTGCGCCTGCTGAGTCTAGCTCCTGGAGCAGTTCGCACTTGGCATCGGCGATCGCCTGCTCAGACCCCAGCCGCCCGATGTGGGCCGTGCCGACGTTGGTAATCACCGCAATATCCGGTTCTGCAATTTGCCCCAGCAGGGCAATCTCGCCTGCCGCTCGCATTCCCATTTCGATCACGGCAAACTGATGCTCAGGCCCCAGTTCCAGAAGGGTTTTGGGAACCCCGATTTCGTTGTTATGGTTGGCGCGGGTTTTGAGGACGGGGCCGCGGGTTGCCAGCACGGCGGCAATTAGCTCTTTGGTGGTCGTCTTGCCGACGGAACCCGTGATGGCCACGACGGGCCCAGAAAACTGCCGCCGCCAGAGCGTGCCCAACTGCTGATAGGCTACCAGCGTGTCGCTGACCTGGAGCACCGGCCCGGTTGCATCGGGGGGCAGGTCAGACACGACAGCGGCAATCGCCCCCTGCGCGAGCGCCTGTTTAACGAAGGCATGACCATCGAAGCGATCGCCCCGCAGCGCCAAAAATAGGTCGCCTGGTTCTAGGCTGCGGCTGTCGGTCGTTACCTGGGCGATCGGCGTGTGGCTCACTGGCTCAGACCACTCGTGCAACCGAGCGCCCAGGTTTTGTGCTAACCTGCTCAGCGGCATTGAAAACGGCATAAACTTTTTTCGATCCGGATTCTGCATCAGAGCAAGATCATACCGCGCCGTGCCTCTAGCCACGTTTCAGTCTGCGTATCTCTGCGCTGAATTTCTCCAGGCAGATTGAAACTACAGATTGGGGCTATTGACAACCGCAAGACTGCTCATCTGGTTGTTAGGGAAAGCGTTAGCCTGCTGCCAAATCCGGGAAATATACGGACATCTCCGTCCTGAACGTCGGCATCTAACCTTGTTAGTCTAGCTAACCTACCGACAGCCCGCTGCGGGTCCTGCCATTCGACCGCGCTCTCTTTATCTGCCCCCTCTCACCAGCCCCGGTGCCTCGTTGCAACTGCTTCAGACTCTATGGGTGTTTTGAATTCGCGCCTTGGACGCAAATTGCCGCTTCAGTCACTCTTGGTCGTGCCCTTTTTGCTACAGCTTGCCGGAACGACTGCGCTCATCGGCTATCTGTCCTATCGCAATAGCCAGAGAGCGGTTAATCATCTGGCGCTAGAGTTACGCAATGAGCTGACCGCCCGCATTCAGCAGGAGGTGAGTACCTATGTCCAGTCGCCCTTTGTGATCAATGACCTGAACGCGATCGCCCTCCGGCAAGGTGACCTTGACCCCTCCCAGCAGCGGGGCGAATATCTGTTTTGGACGCAAGCACGCAGCCTTCCTGCAAACAACCTGATCTATTGCGCCGTAGAAGATGGCTCCTTTATGGGTGTAGGGCGCACTCAAGACGGGGCTAACCTGCAAGTGATTCTGTCGAAGGCCGGCCCGACGGGCTATTTTCGCTATTACGACCTTAGCGAGACGGGCGATCGCAGCAACCAGTTTCGCCCACTCAATCGACCCTACGACCCCCGCATCCGACCCTGGTATCAAAAAGCACGACAGGAGAAAAAACCGGTTTGGAGTGACATTTACCTCGATTTCGATGCTCAGGTGCCCGTGCTGACCGCTAGCAAGCCGGTTTATGAGGACGGGCCGGGTCGGCTGTTGGGTGTTTGCGCCACGGATTTCATTCCCTCGCTCGAACTCAACCGATTTCTCAGCAATCTTAAGGTCGGCAAAACTGGCGAAACCTTTATCCTTGCCCGTACAGGAGAACTGATTGCTAGCTCCACCGCTGACGAGGAAAGTCTGCTACTTCGCGCTGGAGAAGATGCCCAGCTTTTGCCCGCCCGCGATAGCCAGAATCCTCTGGTCAACGCGACGGCTGACTACTTGTATGAACGGTTCGAGGATTTGCGGCAGATTGACCAGGTACAGCAGCTTGAGTTTCGGCTGCCAGGGGGCGATCGCCAGTTTGCTCAGGTGTCACCGTTTCGTGACGAGTATGGGCTGGACTGGCTGATTGTAGTCGCGGTGCCCGAATCCGACTTCATGGCTGAGATCAATGCCAACAATCGTCTGACGCGGTGGCTCTCGCTGGGGGCGCTGGCGCTGGCCGCGGGCATCGGCGTGCTGACCAGCCGCTGGATTGCGCGTCCGATTTTGAAGCTGAATCAGGCAGCCCAGGCGATCGCCGAGGGCGATCTGGCGCAAACGGTCGAAGTCAGCGGCATTGCCGAACTGGAAACCCTAGCCCAGTCCTTTAACCAGATGGGACATCAGTTGCAAGACTCTTTTGACACCCTGGAGCAGCGGGTGCAGGAGCGCACCGCAGAACTGGCCGAGTCGAACCGACAGCTAGAATTAGCCAAGGAAAAGGCGGAAGTGGCGAATGAAGCCAAAAGCACCTTTATCGCCAACATGAGTCATGAGCTGCGATCGCCCCTGAATGCAGTGCTGGGCTTTTCGCAGCTGGCCCTGCGCTCTCACAGCTTGCCGCCAGACCAGCGCGAAAACGTCGGCATCATCTATCGCAGCGGCGAATACCTGCTGACGCTGATTAACAACATTCTGGACATTTCCAAAATTGAAGCAGGCAAAACCACCCTCCATCTCAAAAGTTTCAACCTGCATCGGCTGCTGAGCGACCTGGAAGATATGCTCTACCTACGGGCCGAGAGTAAAAACTTGCTGCTGACGGTCATCCGTAGCGACGACCTGCCGCAATATATCCAGGCCGATGAGGTAAAACTGCGCCAGGTACTAATCAATCTGCTGAGTAACGGCATTAAGTTCACGCAGACAGGCTCGGTATCGCTGCACGTCTCCACCCAGCCACCCAGCCCCACGCCGCTGGTGCTTCCGGCTCAAACGCTGCCTGCTGCTACCCTGCCGATTTACTTTGAAGTGCGCGATACGGGCATTGGCATTGCGCCGAAGGAACTGCCCCACCTATTTGAAGCCTTTACCCAAACCCAGGCAGGTAAGGAGTCGCAGGAAGGTACGGGGCTGGGGCTGGCGATTAGCCGCAAGTTTATCCAACTGATGGGCGGCGATATTGCGGTAAGTAGTGAAGTGGGTGTGGGTACGGCGATCGCCTTCTACATCCAGGCCAGCCTGTCGGAAGCAGCGCCGCTCGATCTGCAACCTGCTCGGCGGCGGGTGCTGGGGCTAGCTCCTGGCCAACCCACCTATCGCATCCTGGTGGTAGACGACAAAGAGGTGAACCGCCGTCTGCTGGTAAAGCTGCTAAGTCCGCTGGGTTTTGAAGTCCGCGAAGCCAGCAACGGTCTGGAGTGCATCGAAATCTGGGATGATTGGGAACCGCACCTGATTTGGATGGATATGCGAATGCCTGTGATGGATGGCTACGAGGCAACCCAGCGGATCAAGGCGACGACCAAAGGCCAGGCAACCGCCGTGATTGCCCTGACGGCCAGCGTTCTAGAAGAGGAAAAAGTGGTGATTTTGTCTGCGGGCTGCGATGATTTTCTCCGCAAGCCGTTTCATGAACAGAGCATTTTCGATGCGATCGCCAAGCACCTCGGCGTGGTCTTCCTGTATGAGGAAAGTGAGTCTGTCAGCCGTGAGCAGGAACCGCCGACCGACCTGCACTCGCCAGATTTGCAGGATCTACCAGATGCCTGGAAGTCTGCTCTCTACACCGCAGCCCTGGAGGCCGACAGTGCCCAAGTTGAGGCGCTGATTGCCCAAGTTTCCGTGACCCATGCCGCCCTGGCCCAAGATCTGAGCCAATGGAGTCATCAGTTTCGCTTTGACAAAATCCTGGAGTGGGTCGAAGCACTTCCCGGTTCAACCGCCCCGATTCCTGATGCTGAGCAGCTATGAACCCTAGTCCCAACGCCGAATCTAAAGGCAGTGTCCTAGTTGTAGACGATATCCCCGAAAACCTGCGGCTGCTGACCGATATCCTGAGCCAGCAGGGTTATCAGGTGCGGAGCGTCACCAGTGGCGCGATGGCCCTGCGAACGGCCGTCGCCAAACCCCCCGATGCCATTTTGCTGGATATCAAAATGCCCGACATGGATGGCTATCAGGTTTGTGAGTTGCTCAAAGCAGACGAGACGACGCGGGACATCCCGGTGATTTTTATCAGCGCCCTCGACGATCTGCTGGATAAGGTTGAGGCGTTTCAGGTGGGCGGAGTGGACTACATTACCAAGCCGTTTCAGGTGGAGGAAGTCGTCGCCCGCCTCGAAAGCCAGCTTACGATTCAGCGGCAAAAGCGACAGCTTCAGCAAGAAGTTATCATCCGTCGCGAGACAGAAGAAATTCTCTATCAATCGCGGGCGCTGCTGTCTAGCATTTTGAACAGTTCCCTCGACGGCATCGCAGCCATGCAGTCAGTGCGGGATATAGACGGCACGATTGGCGATTTTCGCTGCCTGGTGGTGAATCCGGTGGTGGCAAAAATGCTGGGCAAAACCCGTGAAGAACTGATCGGCAACCTAGCTCTGCGGCGGTTGGTGCAGCAGATTGATCCGGGGCTATTTCAGAGGTTTGTGGATGTGGTGGAAACGGGCGAAACGTTTGAGAGTGAGTTGGCCTATTCCACTCCGGAGGGCGATCGCTGGTATCACTACATTGCGGTAAAACTGGGCGACGGCTTTGCGGTGACAGTGCGCGACATCACCAGCCGCAAGCAGATTGAGCTAGCCCTCCAAGCCGCGAATGAAAAGCTAGAAATCCTGGCGAATCTGGACGGGCTGACGCAGTTGGCCAATCGTCGCCGCTGGGATGCTTGTTTGGAGCAGGAGTGGCGACGATGCGCCCGTGAGCAGCAGTCGCTGTCTCTGCTGCTGTGCGATGTGGACTATTTCAAGCGCTACAACGATGCCTATGGACATCAGGCTGGGGATGACTGCCTGAGGCAAATTGCTAGGGCGATCGCCCAGTCTGCTAAGCGTCCCGCTGACTTGGTTGCCCGCTACGGGGGAGAAGAGTTTGCAGTCTTGTTGCCCAACACCACTGCCGACGGAGCGGCCCAAATCGCCGCGCTAATTCAGGCTGCGGTGCGGGATCTGGCTATTGCCCATCGTCAATCCGACATTAGCGATCGCGTCACCCTGAGCATTGGTATTGCCACCCTAATTCCCCATTCGGAGGGGTCGCCAGAGACGTTACTCACCGAGGCTGATGGTGCGCTTTACCGGGCCAAGCAGCAAGGGCGAAACCAGACTGTGCAGGCGATCGCCAGCCCTGTGAGATAGTCCGCCGTGGAATAGGTCGCAGAGAATCTTGCTGCTCCGCGCCTAAGCCGCCATTTCAGACTTGTGGGCAGCCATCAGGCTCTGAGTTTCTGGGCTAGGACTGAGGCGCTCCAGCGCGTGGCGGAGATCGGCAGTCAGCCGCTTTGCCCCCTGCTTGGGCGGCTCTTGGAGATAGGGTGCAACCTGGATTGGGGCACCAATGTTGATCGAGACATGGCAGCCCCAGCGGGGGAGTGGTTCGTCGTAGCGCAAGTGAATGGGCACAACCTGAACCCCCAGCCCCGGCTGGCTTTGTTCTGCCTGGAGCGCAAGGCGAGCCAGTCCCGGCTTGAGCGAATGCACCAGTTGATCTCGGAAAATGCCGCCCTCTGGGAAAATTACCAGCATTTCGCCCTGCTGCAACAGTTCCAGCCCAAATCGCAGGCTGGCAACCCCTGGCTGGCGTGGGTTCACCGGAAAGCCGCCCAAGCGGCGAATAAACCAGCCTTGAAGCCCCTTCACTTCGTCGGCCGTGACCATGAACCGGGGAAGACGGCCTGTGACACTTGGCCCAGTGGCATGGGGAACCAGCAGCGCATCCCACCGCGCCCGATGGAGCGGCGCAAGGATGACCGGCCCTTCGGTGGGCAAATGGTGTTGCCCATGAATCTCGATTTTGCCGAAGTAGGCTGGCAGCAGCAGGCGATTTCCCAGAGGATAGGCGATCGCCGACAGCCAGGGCGACACCTTTGAGTTCACTTTGCTTTCTCGACTTGGGTCAGGAGGGGTCAAAGGGTCGTTGGTGGGGCGATGTAAAACCATAGAGCAGGAAAAAACCAGCAAAAACAGCAGGGATGATTCGGGTGAGCCAAAAACTAAGCTCTGCGTTCGCCTACTGCACCAAGTTCGACGGAAGAATGCTCCCGATCGCGCTATGAACTGGATGCAAAAGACGGTGCAAAGCAACTGTTTTTTAGCTTAGGGCGATCGCCCTTGGAACTGATCTCCCAAAAGGACAGTTGTGAGGGTGTCCTGTAGGGGGTTGAGTTGGAAATGAAGCGGGATTTTTGGATTTTGGGTTTTGGATTTTGGGTTTTGGATTCTGCGCTTGGCAACGCTTCTAGCGACCGACGGTTTGTTGAATGAGCTTGGCAAGCTGTTCGGCGCTGTCGGCGATCGCCAGTCGTCCAGCGGCTTCGGCCATGGCTGCCCGTTGGGGCGATCGCATCAGCTCCAGCACCTCGGTCGTGAGCGTTTCGGCAGAGAGATCCTTTTGCTGAAACACTTTGGCAGCGCCCGCCCGGACGAAAGCGGCGGCGTTGACGGTCTGGTGGTCTTCGGCGGCAAAAGGATAGGGAATCAGGATGGCGGGCAGATGGGCGATCGCCAGTTCCGTCAGGGTGCCCGCACCAGAGCGACTGATGGCCAGGGTCGCCCGATGGAACAGCGCCGCCATGTTGTCATAAAAAGGCAGCGCCAGGTATTGCGGGTGGCTGAGGCTTTTGGCATCGGGGTCCGAGTCGCCCGTCAGATGGACGATCCAGAAGCCTGCCTCAAACCAGGCGAGCGCACACTCGCGCACCAAGCGGTTCACCGCCACTGCGCCTTGGCTGCCGCCGACAACCACAATCAGCGGCACGTCATCGGGAATCGGCAGTTGCAGCGGCGGCAGGGCCGAGGGTGCGAGTCGAAAAGCGTCGCGCACGGGCGTTCCGACGTGAACCGCCCTAGCGCGGGGTAGCCGCTGGATCGTCTCTTCAAAGCCCACGGCCACCACGCTGCACCAGGGACTCAGCAGCCGCGTCACTTTGCCTGGTAGGGCGTTGGATTCGTGCAAAACGGTAGGCAACCCGAGCGATCGCGCTGCGAGGATTGCCGGCGCTGCAATATAGCCGCCCGTAGTAAACACGCCCTGAAAGTTGCCCTTTTGCAAGAGCGATCGCACCTGCACCACCGACCCCAACAGCCGCGCCAGGGTCTTCAGCGTGCCCAGCCCCAGCTTCCCCTGAAAGCCCTCCACTTGAATCGTGTGCAGGGGATATTTCTCTGGCACTAGCTGCGTCTCCAGGCGGTTGGGCACGCCCAGCCATTCGATATCGTAGGGAGTCTGGTGACGGGAGAGTTGCTCAGCGGTGGCGATCGCCGGAAACAGGTGTCCGCCCGTGCCGCTAGCCGCGATCAGGAGCTTCATGGCGTGTGAGAAGGTGAGGTACGGGGGAATGGGGTGTAGGGAACCCTGGAAGATAACAGAAGCTTCCGGATTCCGTGACGAAGCAGGCGGATAGCGTCTACACTGTGTCTTGTCCTAGCCTTGTCTTACTGTCTCTGAAATAGCCGTGTTTAAAGCTGCTATTTCCAGAACTGCAACGTTTGAAGCGGATGCGTCCAGTGTCAAGGCTTCCAGAAGGCTGGATTTTTAGCCGCGCTCAATGCAGACTTGCGCCCAAACGTCGCCCAAACGTCTTAGTATCCTACCCCATCCTTATGCAGAAACCCCCTGAATTTCCGTTGTCCCAGTTGAATTGCCTGAATGGGCTATCGGTGCGCCCCGTGGGGCGGGCAGTAGCTTCGCGGCTGGGCATGACGCGCCGAGACTGGCGGCGGGCAAATTTGGTGATTCCGGCGGTGCTGCTAGGGGTGTTGCTCAGTTGGGCGGGTCGCGTGGGGGCCCAGGCTCCGCCTGCGTCGGCTGAGCCTGCTGCACCCGCGCCCGCTGTGCGGCCTGCGCCGGAGGAACTGACGGAGGCGATCGCCCGCCTGGATGCTGCCGCCAGCAGCCGCAACCTGCGAGACGTGATGCGCCTCTTCAGCCGCAACTTTACCCATGCCGACGGGCTGACCTATGACACACTCAGCACTGCGCTCCAGCGGTTTTGGCAGCCCTACCGCAGTCTGAGCTATCAGACGGTGCTGGATTCTTGGGAGCGAGATGGCAATGCGCTGATTGCCAATACAACGACGACGATTACGGGCACTCGCGATATCAACGGACGTATCGTGACGCTGAATTCTGTGCTGTCTACGCGGCAGCGCTATGAAAACGGACGCATTGTGTCTCAATCCGTGCTATCCGAGCGCACCGAAGTCTCCAGTGGAGATTTTCCGCCCAGCGTGCAGGTTCAGCTTCCGGCGCAGGTGCTTGTGGGGCAAAGCTTTGATTTTGACGTGATTGTGCAAGAACCGCTGGGCGATCGCCTCTTGCTGGGCGCAGCGATTGAGGAACCCGTGAATGCCGAGGGCTATCTCAGCGCCGCGCCGTTGAATTTGGAACTGCTATCGGCTGGGGGTTTGTTCAAAACGGGTCAGGCTCCGGCGCTGCCGAGCGATCGCTGGATTACGGGGGTGCTGGTTCGCGAAGACGGCATTGTGCAGCATACTCGTCGTCTGCAAGTCGTCGATGATCCGTCCCTGATTACCACGCCGCCGTCCGCCCCGCGCCGCCGCCTGCCTCGCCTGCGATAAGCAATTCTCTAAGCTTTTCTATAAGCTTTGCACCAGTCAGCTTTGAACCAGAAGCTTTGAATCGGGAGCTTTGAACTAGGTCATTGCGCTGGCAGAGGCGCTGTATCCCGCAGAACTATCCTGCGTTCCAGTCCGGATTACGCCCGAAGCGCTCATCATCCAAAATTCTTATAGAACCTCTAGGGAAAACGAGTTGCCCGGTCACGGTTTTCACAGACTGGAGGCGATAGAATTTGGAGAGCTTAGGTTAAGCTTCTTTGTAAGCTGCCCTGCCTGCTTGTCTGCTGCAAGCCAAAATCGCGAAACTATCGAAACTCAAAATCGAAAGCCGATGCTCACCCTTTCCGACTCACTGCCGCTGGTTCCCCTGCTCTATGTTGCGCTGGCAGGTGCTTATCTGCTGGTGCTGCCGCTGCTGACGATGCTGTACCTCAAGCAGCGGTGGTATACGGCTGGCTCCATTGAGCGGCTGTTGCTCTATTTCCTGGTGTTTTTCCTGTTTCCGGGATTGCTGCTGATCAGCCCGTTCCTCAATTTTCGTCCCGAAAAGCGACAGTTGGAAACTTGATAGAAATCTGAACTGGATGCCTGAGGGGAGATCAGCGGCTTTGGTGACGCAGATAAGCTGAGGGGCTGCTGGGTAACTTTTTAGCCTGTCTAATAGGGCCCAAAAGTAATGCTGGGTTAGTTGAGATAAGGAAGAGCGATCGCCAGTGAGTGAAAGCTTCAACCCAGCCCTCAACCCCTCTTCAATAGCAAGTTGAGATAAGGAAGAGCGATCGCCAGTGAGTGAAAGGGCGATCGCTCTGAGTGCAGCTAGATTTGGTTAAGTCGGGAGAGAGTTGCTAGGCAGGCTAAGCTGAGAGATCCTGCGGTGAAGCTTTAGAGGGCGATCGCCGCTGTGTTGCTGAAGAGGGGGGCTGCTTCGGGGCGATATTGTGCGCCGCGATAGGTGAGGTTGACGAAAGGCTGAACTGGCAGTTCAGAGGAGTGGCGCATCGTCATCTCAGCGCCGCGATAGCATCCGTAGAAAGATTGGCTGGTAGCAGGCAGTTCGGTGCAGGGGGTATATTCGGTGCCGCGATAGGTCAGTTGCATGGTTGTGTCTCCTAGAGAGTGAAGCGGGGTGCGCCTCGTTTGATGTCCTTAGTTATATGGCGATCGCCCCTGGCGGCGCGATACTGAAAAGTTATGGACTTATTGCCCCTACGACTCCTTAACTTTTCCGATTGCCTGATGGAAAATCGCTACCCACTCCTTAACCGAGCAATGGACGCAACTTACAAAACCTTTCGGGTTCGAGATTGGCAGCCGAGCGATCGCGCCGTTGCTGCCGAGCTAATTTACACGGTGCTGGCGGAGTACGGCCTCGACTGCGAACCCGACGGAGCCGACCAGGACGTGCTTCAGGTGGAAACGGCGTATTGGGCGACAGGCGGCGAATTTTGGGTGGTGGAGCAAGCGGGCAGCCTCGTCGGCACGGCGGGCTACTACCCCATTCGCCGGGGTGAAAATGCCGTCGAGATTCGCAAAATGTACCTGCATCCGAGTGTGCGCGGTCAGGGCTTGGGCAAGTTTTTGCTGATGGAACTGGAGGGGGCGATCGCCCGCAACGGCTATACACAAATCTGGATCGAAACTGCCAGCGTCTTGAAAGAAGCCGTCCTGCTCTACGAGCGACAGGGCTACGAACCCGCCAGTGGAGTAGAAACGGCTCGATGCGATCGCGTCTATGTGAAACATCTCGCCTAGGATTGCAGGCGCATAATCCTTGCAGGCGAGTTGCGTTTGGCAAACCACGCCAAACCACGCGCTTAACCCTCCAGCATTTGCAGCCGATACAAACTGGCATACAACCCGTTTTGTGCCAGCAGTTCCTCATGGCTGCCCGATTCCACCAGTTGTCCTCGCTTTAGCACCAGAATCCGATCCACGCTGCGAATGGTCGAGAGGCGGTGCGCGATGATGATGGCGGTGCGCCCTTCTAGCAGAGTTTCCAGCGCTTCCTGAATCAGGGATTCCGTACCCACGTCCAGGTTTGCAGTCGCCTCGTCCAGCACCAGGATCGGCGGATTGCGGATGGCGGCTCGCGCAAAGGCAAGAAGCTGCTTTTGCCCACCCGACAGGTTTGTGCCGCGCTGCCGCAGTTCTGTGTTGTAGCCCTGGGGCAATTGCTCGATAAATTTCGCCACGTTTGTCTGCTCTGCTGCCCGCTGGATTTCCGCCATCGAGTAACTCTCGCCCAGCGCAATGTTGCCCTTTACGTCGCCCGCAAACAAAAATCCGTCTTGCAAAATCACCGCCATTCGCCGCCGCAGTTCTGCCTGAGGCATCTCGCGAATGTCCACGCCATCCAGCAAAATGCGCCCGCTCGTTACTTCATACAGCCGACACAGCAGGCGAATGATCGAGCTTTTGCCCGCGCCCGTCGGCCCCACTAGCGCCACCTTCTCGCCAGGGGCAATGGTGAAATCGAGGTCGCGCAGCACCAGTTCATCCGGTTTGTAGCCAAAGGAGACGTGATCGAAGCAAATCTCGCCAGGGGCTTGAGAAGGGGAAAGATGAACCGGAGGGGCCCCTCCATCCCCGACCTCCGGATCGCGGATTTCGATTGGCTCGACCAGGATGTCGCTAACTCGCTCCAGGGCAGTGAAGCCAGCTTGGATAGCGGTGAACTGTTCGGCAAATTCGCGCAGGGGGTCGAAGAGGCGCTGGGCAAAGAGAATAAAGGACGCTAGTGTGCCAAATAGCAGCGCTTCTTGTAAAACAAGTACGCCACCAAACCAGAGAACAGCGGCGATCGCCACCAGCGAGACCCATTCCAGCGTCGCCGACACCAGCGAGTCATAGACAATCGTGCGATCGACTTCTTTGATGTAGCGCTGGTTAATGGTGCGAAAGAGTTCGGCATTAAACGCCTCCCGCCGAAACAGTTGCACCACGTTAATGCCGACGATGTTTTCTTGCAGCGTGGCGTTGAGCGACGACAGTTCTTCGCGGGCCCGATAGTTGGCCTGCCGATATTTTCGCTGAAAGTAAATCGTGAGGATAGTGATTGGAATTAGCATGGCAATCAGCATGGATGCCAGTCGCCATTCCAGCGTGAACATGGTCAGCGCAATCACGATGATGGAAAAGAGATTGCCAATGATCCCGATCGCCCCAGTGGAGAACACGTCGCCGAGCGCGTCTACGTCACTGGTCAGGCGCGTGATCAGTTTGCCAACTGGCGTGCGATCGAAAAAGCGCGTTGCCAGCGAAGTGACATGCAAGAACAAATCATTGCGAATGTCGGCAGTAATGCGCTGACCCACCTTTTGCACCAGGAAACTCTGCAACCCGTCGAACGTCAGCCGCACCACAATCGTGATCAGCAGCAGCACCACCAGCAGATTTAGCCCCTGCGCTAGGGTTAATCCCCGCAAAAAGCCCAGCACTGGCTCATTGCGAATTAGCGAAATGGCCTGCCCCACCAAGATCGGCTGCACCGCATCCCCAATCGCCGTCGGAATTAGCATTACCAGCGAAATCAGCAGCAGCCGCTGATGCCGCATGGCGTAGGGCAAGAGCATCTTGAGCAGTCGCCAGTCCGTCGGGCGCGGGGGGCGACGGGTTGGGCTACGCTCCCATTCAGAGGAGTCGGCGGGGGATGAGGTCATGGATTAAGGCAGGGCGAGGAATGCACAAGCTTAACTGTAGCGTAGTGTGGAAGGGGGTGATGATCCCCCACCTGTCTGATTCCTAATCCCCACAATCCCTAATCTCCAATTCCTTTTCCATGCTGCTCAAACGGTTTCCTGCGCTGGTGCTGCTGGTCTTTATCCCGATTTCGCTGCTGGCGCACGGGCAGGACTGGGGCGACGCAGCGGTGTTTGTGACTTCGGCACTGGCGATCGCCCCGCTGGCAGTCTTCCTCAGCCGCGCCACGGAGGAACTGGCGCTGGCGCTGGGGCCAACCGTCGGCGGACTCATGAACGCCGTATTTGGCAACGCGACAGAACTCATCATTTCGCTGGCGGCGCTGCGGCAGGGACTAGTGGATCTGGTCAAGGCCAGCATCACGGGCAGCATTTTGGGCGACTTGCTGCTGGTGTTGGGGCTGGCGATGCTGCTGGGTGGTTTGAAATACAAAGAGCAGTCGTTTGAGCCGATTGTGGTGCGGGTGAACGGTTCATCCATGACGCTGGCGGTGACGGCAATCGCCCTGCCCACGATCGTTATCAACACGTCCCATGTGGTCGATGCTCAGGATATTACCAGCCTGTCTATCTTTGTGGCGGTGGTGCTGATGCTGGTGTACGGACTGACGCTGGTGTTTTCGCTGAAGACCCACAGCTACCTCTACGACGTGTGCAAGGCCAAACAAGACCCGCTGCTGCTGACAGATGAGGTGGACGGGCGATCGCCCCTGTGGGTGTGGGTTGTCGTTCTGCTGCTGGCAACGGTGGGCATTGCCATCGAGTCGGAACTGTTTGTGGGCGTGGTGGAGGAGGTGATTGCCGACTGGGCGCTGACGCCGCTGTTTACGGGTGTGGTGCTGCTGCCGCTGTTGGGCGACGTGTCGGGTTATGTGACGGCGGTGCGCGTAGCCATGAAAAACAACATGGATTTGCCTGTGTCGGTGGCGATGGGGTCGAGCCTGCTGGTGGCGCTGTTTGTCGCGCCAGTGCTGGTGCTGGTGGGGCAGGCGATGGGCCAGCCGATGGATCTGGACTTCAACCCGTTTGAGGTCATCACTGTGGCGATCGCTGTGTTTATCGTCAACCTGATCAGCCTGAACGGGCGATCGAACTGGCTGGACGGGACGCTGCTGCTGGCGACCTACGCGATTCTGGCGGCGGCGTTTTACTACCATCCGGCGTAGAAGTATCCAGTCTTCGATGACTTTGTGCTTAATCGCTAGGTCTTAACCAGGTCTTAATCGCTAGGCATTCCTCAATCAGCGTTCACTCGTTAGACCATTAGTTTGGAATGGATTTGCCCGGCATAAATTCAGACAATTCCTGCTGCACCATAATTCCGATGCTCAGCGCCTCAGTTAAAAACTGTCCATACTCATTCGCGGTCGCGTTTTCTTGAAGCGTTTGCAGCATGGCGAGGTTTTGGGCGATCGCCTCTGCAAGTTCTGCGCGTTTGGCAATCATCTTCTGGTGCTTTCGCATAATCCTTTCGGTGGTCAGGGCACAGATCAGGCTAGAGCGAGTCGCATCCAGAGCTTGAAAAATTTCCTGTCGATTCACAGGTTCGCGATTGTTCGCCCGCACAGAATCCAACTCTTCCATCAGGGCGATCGCATCAATAATCTCGTTGTGTCGATCCACTTGGTCCAGCAAGTGCGAAAGCTGGCTCAACTGCTTTCCCTGCTGCCAGAGATAGCCATTCCACAAGGCAAACAGACCGACGGCAATTCCCAGAGATATGACGAGGAATTTCCCCAGATCTTCTCCTGTGAACCCCGGCAGATTTCGAGCAATCACCAAACTGACAGGTAGGCAAAAAATAATGAATAGCCCCAGCGTTAGTACTTCGCTCATCAAGAGCGATCGCAGCCGTCGCTGCGACCGCAGCACCGACGGACGAATCGCCCGCCCCATAAAGGTTTCGCTAATATCTAGCCCGGTCAGGCGTTCGAGTTCATCCTCGGTAATCCGAAGGGTTGTTAGAGAGGGCATACTGCCAGAATATTGAGGGTTACCGCAAACATTAAGCCAAAAGCCACGCGCTAGAAGCCGAGGAAATTGAGAATCATGTTAAAAACTGCGCTATAAAAGTTGCCCTCGATCTGGCGGAACAACTGAAACGCTTGACCCGGTGCGCCAAAGAAGGGCCGCAGTGTCCAGCCCAACTGACTGCCCACCAATGCATACAACACCAGCCAGAACCGGAGTAACTTTAGGCGGGTGTTGAGCAAGTCGCTGTTATTTTTGGTGGACAGGCTGCTGTGTTTGGTCGTAACCAGTACATCATCCGGTGGCGCAAAGTCGCGGAATTTCGCAGGGCGATCGCCCGCCTCGTCAAAATCATCTATCTTATCTAATTCATCTGATTTGTAATAGGGGTCATAATCGGGCAGTTCGCCCTTGGGCAGCCCCTCTGACTGGAGTCTGAGCGCATCCCGTTCTGCGAGCGATCGCATCCCGTGATAGAACAGTCGCGTCCCTACCAGCCCGGTCAGCCCAAAGATGCCCACATTCAGCAGTTGAAAAAAGGTATAGTCATGAACTGAAATCAGGAAAAATAGCGTGATGGGCGCAAAGCTAAACAGCAGCACGCTGATGGTCGCCATTGTCGTCATCAGCAGCGCCACATACTGGCTAAATCTCAGCCTAGAGCCAAACAGCACATCGAAGAAAAACAGCGTGGGTAGACAGATGGCTAAAGTCAGCAGATACAGCGCTGGCAGCTTGATGGCTGATGCAATCATCTGCATCCAACTGCTGGAGGAGCCAATAATGGCACCATAAATTGCGAAAAAGAAGCAGCTCGAAATCAGCAGCGATACGCTTTTGCGCTCAACTTTGACATTGCGGCGAATGTCGTCGATAAAATCCGGGCGATCGCGCAACAGGGACAGCAACACGGTAAAATGCTTCATCTCAGGAGCCTCCAGCGGCAAATCGCCAAGTTCAGAGTTTTTGGTTAAGGGATAGATGCTTCATGCTGGAAATCGAGCCAGAAAGCACTACGGGGAGTAATACGCATCAGGCAACGGGGATTCCGGAGAACCCGCCCATGACCCCTCAAGTCTTTATGGACTCCTCCCGACCCTCCGCAGAAACTGATCTGAAATCTTTTACCCCTGGCTACTACAGCGTTTTTGAAGCTAGTGAGGCACACGGATGGTCAATAAGCCCTTGCCTCGTGAGGGCAGCATGTGCCTCACCCCGCAAGAAAATGCTGTATAAGACTTACGCAGTTGAAGGATTTCTCGCGGGCACAGCCTGCAAGAAATCCTTCAAAGCCCAGAAAACTTATCGAAAATGCGTAAGTCCTGTACTAATTGGGATGATCTTTTTCATGAATCAAATCTGACCTGAGCTAGAGCCTAACGATAGGTCACTTCACTACGCTGAGGAGTGTCAGATAAAGTCTTGAGCTTAAGGAAATCTATTCTCTAGATCAGTTTATTCGGGGCGATATCCTCAGTTGAGGCTAGTGAGCAGGTTCCCTTTTGCGAGCCGCTTTTAATTTTAAGTTCTGAACCACTCGAAATCGATCAGAAATTAATCTCAGAAATTGATCAGAGTTGGTCAATCCTGATCAGATCTGATCAACATCAAGATTTGAGCTTTGGATTTAGGACTTGGGATTGAACTTTGCCGAGGACTAGAGGTGTGTTGCTTTGGCTATCGTTTGTCGCTGGTTTCAGAATGCGAAAGTTGAGTTGGACGAACACCAGCTAAGGCTAGAGGTTTCTTTTCTGCTTCCCTTAGCACTTTACTGACAGCCTTCTATCAATCAGATTCACGGAGGATTCTATGAACATCAGATCATCAAACTGGTTTAAGAAATTAACTGAGCGTTCTACTCAGGCTCAGAAGGGATTGATCGCACTATTTATATCCTTCTTGCTATTCAGCAGCACTGCTTGTGCAGGAAGCACCTCAGCCAGAGAAATTCCCCACGCCTCCAGCCCAAGCGCGGGATTTCAGCCTGATTCCTCTGCCCGTGCTTCAGAGCGGGAGGTGATTACTAAGCGCGGAATCTACGGCACGAATCAGCCCAGTCAGGGTGGCATGAATGGCTATGCGGATGACCCTCAGGATAACCGCAGCACGGCAGATGCAAAGGCCAGAAAGTTGATTGATCGCGCTGAGAAAAACCTGCAAAATCGGGCAACGACCCCACAGGAGCTAATTGATAACATTACCCAAGAAAATGTTTTGTCAGAGCAGGCTCGCCAAGTTTCAAAAAATCTGAACGATTCGATTGAGCAAACGAGGAAAGAGTTGGTGGAAGGAACGGAGCAAGGCAGTCGCAATCTAAAGAACAATCTTGAGCGGGCGAAGGATGAAGTTCCGTCTGTTTTTGACCGGGCTGTCCAAAACGCAAAAGGTGCAACCCAGGAGATTCAGCAGGGTGCAGAAAACTTGGGCAAGGGTGCCCAGCGCGTGGTAAACAGAGCCGCCGAAGAAATTACAGACTAAGCTTACCTGAGGGTGAGTTTAGAAGAATACCTTGGCGCTTAAACCAATCCCTCTAAATTTCCTTAATCAGGAAGGCATTTGAGCCGATCCCCCTTAAATCCCCCTTGCCAAGGGGGACTTTGATGAAGGGGGGTCTTTTCTTACTTATGCCGAAATCAGTTTGCGTTTGAGCCAGATGTCTTCGCGGGCGTGGAGATAGCGCGGATCGGGGCTGAGGGCGATCGCCTGCTCAAAGTTTTCCAGCGCGTTGCCGTAGGCCTGCATTTCGGCAAACAGCAGCCCCCGGTTAAACCAGGCTTGATGATAATCGGGCTGCATTGCCACGGCGCGGTCGTAGGAATCCAGCGCTTCGGCGTAGCGCTTCAGGCCGCACAGGGCATTGCCCCGGTTGTTCCAGGCTTTGCAGTAGCCAGGATCGAGGGCGATCGCCCGGTCAAACGCTGCCACGGCTTCTGAAAATTGCTCCGTTTCGCACAGGGCGCAGCCATGGCCGTCCCAAAATTCCGGTTGGTTTTGATTGTGATCGAGATTCATCGTCATTCTTGCCTTGGGTGCAATAGGGTTTTGCAGGGTGCAGGGGTTGCGGTTCGCAGGGTTGCGGTTTGCAGGTTGCAATTCGCACTGGCAATTCGCATTCATTCTGCAAATTTATTCTGCAAAAAATTGCAGCGCCCCTGGAGACGGCTTTCTAGCCAGTTCAAGTGGGGTTTTCTTCCGCCAAGTACGGGCTTTGCCCATTCCTTTTCGCAGTGCGCTGGATCTCAATTCAGAATTTTCTCTGATCTCTGGCGCTTGCCCCTGACCCTTGTCCTAGGATGAGAGGCAGTTCCCTGGCTGCATATACTATGACTCCTCCATCGGGCGATCGCCTATTGGGTTTAACGCGCAAACGGCTGAAAGCGCTGAGGGCGCTAGCGGCGACGCTGGGTGTGGCAAGTTTAGCTGTGACGGGGGCAGTTGTGGCGGTGCGCCAGTTGGGGCTGTTGCAAGGTACTGAGCTAGATACCTACGATTCGCTGGTGCGGCGATCGCCCGATCTGGGGCCCGATAAGCGGCTGCTGGTAGTGGGCATTTCCGACCAGGATATTCAATCGCTGAGCCAGCCTGATATCCACGACGACACACTAGCACAAGCGCTACAAAATCTGGAGCAGGCAGAACCGCGCGTGATTGCGCTGGATGTAGGGCGCGACTTGCCTATAGGTAAGGGGCGAGGGGAACTGCTGCGCGTGCTGCAACAGAGCGATCGCATCCTTGCTGCCTGCACCCTCAGCAAAGCCAATGAACCCAGCCTTGCGCCGCCCCCTGGCGTGCCCGACGAGCGGGTTGCCTTTGCCGACCTGCCCTTCGATCCTAGGGGCATAATCCGCCGCGCTAGCTTGGTGATTACCGATCCGCTGCGGCTGCCCCAGGAAACAGCGCATCGCTGCAACACGCCCGCCGCCCACAATCCGCTGGTTTCTCTGGGTTTGTCAATGGCACTGCTTTACTTGCAAGCCGAGAATATTACTGCTGTTCCTGCCCCTAATGGCGAAATTCAGTTGGGCCAGGCATTGCTGAAACCACTGGCAGCAGGACAGACCGCAGGCTATCGGCGTACAGGCGCGACGGACTATCAAATCATGCTGCGCTATCGCTCGGCGCAACATGCCGCGCCTGTGGTCAGCTTGATGGACGTGCTGCAAAACCAAGTGCCATCTGACCTGATTCGAGATCGCATGGTCATCATCGGCTACACCTCCAGTATCAAGAAAGACCTGTTTCAAACGCCCTACAGCGGTGACAGCGATGGTGGTGAACCCACTCCAGGGGCAATTCTGCACGCCCAGATCGCCAGCCACTTGGTCAGCGCGGCCAAGGGAGAGCGGGCCCTGGTGTGGTACTGGCCGCTGGCAGTGGAAATGCTCTGGATGTTGGGCTGGTCGCTGGTGGGCGGGGCGATCGCCTGGTTGATTACCAAAGCCCACTGGTTCTTGATTGCTGAGGGTGTGGCGGTGCTGGTGCTGGCGGGTTTGTCATACCTGCTGTTTCTGCAAGGCGGCTGGGTGCCCCTTGCGCCAGCGGCGATCGCCCTCCTCAGCACCGCCCTCGCCGTCGTCATCCTCGACCGCGCCACTAAAGGTGGCTACACCGAAGCCCTGTTCGAGCAAATGAAAGAAAAAGTGCAGGGCGTGATCAAGCCCACCGTCGAAATCGACCAGGAAAAACGCGCCCGCCAGGTCGCCGAAATCACCGAAAGCAGCTACTTCAAAGACCTCCAGCAGCGAGCCCGAGAAATCCGAGAACGGCGGGCGCGGGAGGCGGAAGGGAGGGATGGGTGATGGGGGGAGGGGCGGAAAAAATGAAAAGCGAAAAACGAAAAGCGAAAAACGAAACCTCTTCGTTCTTCGTTCTTCGTTCTTCTCTCTTCGTTCTTCATTCTTCTCCCTTTCCTCACTCCAACACTCCATTCCCCAACACTTCCGCCAAGCAGGGGATGTATCCCCCTGGTGGGGAACTCTAAACTACAGGGGTTCTTTGATAAACGCGGTGGAGACAGTGTTGGCACGAAAACTGGCGGGGTGGTTGCCGGATCTGGATTTTCGGGTGTGGATTTTGATTGCGGGGCGGCTGCTGTCGCAGGTGGGAACCGGATTCACGCTGTTCTATGCACCGATTTTCTTTGTAAATCGCGTCGGGCTGTCGGCGACGCTGGTGGGCGTGGGGCTGGGGGTTGGGGCGATCGCCGGAGTGCTAGGGCGCGTCCTGGGCGGGTCGTTTGCCGATTCCCCCAAGATTGGGCGACGGCGGACGCTTCTTCTGTCGGCGGCGGTGTCGGCAGCGGCCTCGACCATTCTGGCAGTCACGTTCGACTTTCCCACCTTCCTGATTGGCAACCTACTGATGGGACTGGGGATTGGGCTATATTGGCCAGCCACCGAGACCGTTGTCGCAGATTTGACCACCATCGACCAGCGAAACGAAGCCTACGCGCTGGCGCGGCTGGGCGACAGTCTGGGGTTGGGCGTGGGCGTGGCCCTGGGCGGCGGGCTGATTGCAGCAACGGGTTCCTATCGGGCGCTGTTTGTGATCGACGCGATGTCCTACGTCATCTTTTTTGGGATTGTGTATCGGGCGATCGCCGAAACCCGCAATCCCACCCAGGCGCATCAGTCCATGCTGAAAAGCTGGAAACAGGCCCTCAGCGACGGCAGTCTGCTGATTTTTACCGTGGTGTGTACGCTGTTTACCACCTATCTGGCGTTGCTCAACAGCGCCTTGCCGCTTTACTTTGCCAACTTTGTGCCGACTGCGGCGGGACGCGGATTTTCCACCAGCACCATTAGCGTTTTGTTTTCGAGCTATGTGGCGCTGACGGCACTGACGCAGCTTCCGGTGATTCGCAAGCTGCAAGGATTGACCCAGCCGCAAATGCTGATCGTGTCGGCGATGTTTTGGGGCGCGGGGTTTGGGCTAGTTTGGGCGACGGGTATGGCGCGAGTGATGCCGTTGGGCTGGGCAGTGCTGGCGCTGGTGCTGATGGCGATTGCCACGGCTGCCTACACCCCAGGAGCCGCCTCGCTCGTCGTTGCGCTGGCTCCTGCAGAATTGCGTGGGGTGTATCTTTCGGTCAATTCACTCTGCTGGGCGGCAGGCTACTTCATCGGGCCAGTGCTGGGCGGCTGGGCGATGGATGGCACGGCTCAACTTGCACACGGTTTCTGGATTGCCTGCGCTGTCAGCATTCTGCCGTCCATCTTGACGTTGCACTATTTGGACAACCGGATTCGCCAAGAAGGACGACACTACCGCTAGGGTGACTGAGGAGATTGATACTCTGCATCGAGCCAGCATCGGGGTAGCCCCTCGTTTGATGGAAAACACAGGTTTACTTTGAGAAACTCTTCCGGGTCTTGTTCTTCTTCCCCTGCTTGCGATCGCCCGACCACGACAGAAGAAAGCGGATTCACCAGCGGGTCAAGATCCATAATCTTAATCAGAACTTCGCTGTCTTTTTCCTTGAGAAACATGGATGAAACTCCTTTAATTTCGGGACAGTCTTGTAGAGAAGCAAGGAGAAAAAACTGTAAAGAAATAAGCTTTTGAAAATGGCTCCAAAGAATTGCTTCAAATTTTGAAGAAATGGTTGTAGAGGCGATCGCCCCTACAACCCTCCACTTGATTGCAGCGTTGCAAGCCTGCTGGGTCAATTCGGCTTCGTGTTAGTAAACCTGTCAGTGGGCTTGTCAAAACTTATCGCTGGAAGTTCGTGCCGCTGTCAGCGCTGCGCGTTTGAATTTGCTGCTTTTCTGCCTGGAAGCGCTGTGCCAGAGCCAGGTTTTCCTCATCGCTGAGGTTATTCCGAATCGCAGCAAACATGGTGCTTTCTTCCTGCCGGACGTGATCTTTTACCGCATCTTTGAGCGTTTTCAGATCCGCATTGAAGTTGGGCGATCCTGGGTTGAGCAGCCGCAGAGAAG
Source organism: Thermoleptolyngbya sp. C42_A2020_037 (assembly GCF_015272455.1). Taxonomy (NCBI): domain Bacteria; kingdom Bacillati; phylum Cyanobacteriota; class Cyanophyceae; order Oculatellales; family Oculatellaceae; genus Thermoleptolyngbya; species Thermoleptolyngbya sp. C42_A2020_037. The sequence goes on along the minus strand of NZ_JACYLP010000028.1, from coordinate 98,267 downwards.
ACAGCATGGTTCGCATTTCTGCCTGCTCTTGATACAGTTCTTCTGTGTCTGCTCCATAGAATGGGCGAACCGCAGGATATACGACTGCTTCTTCGGCCTCAGCATGAACGGTCAAGTCTTTGTGAAGCTGCCCAAAGTATTCCTCAATCTTGCGAGGATCGTCCGTTTTCTCGATCTCTTTGAAGAGTGTATCCACCTTTTGATGATCCATCCGAATCAGGTCTTGAATAGACATTTCGACCCCAGCCTGAGAAGCCGCACTGCCTGTCACGCCGCTGAGCGCAGCGATCGCATCTTGAACCCTTGCCCATAGCCCTTGCTTCGGTTCTTGACCGGTCATCTCGCGCACGCCCAACACTTCCAAAACACCTTTGAGCTGCTCTTGATGAGCGCGGTTTTCAAAGTTCACCGTGTTTAACGGCGTGATCGCCGCATCTACATCTGCACCCACCACTTGAGCTGCTTTGTGGATTAGCAAACCGGTCATCACCTGCTTATGCTTGAGCAGCTCATGCTGAAAAGTCTTCTCATACAAACTCAGGTTTGAGTCATTAACCCAATGCTCCGCATCTTGCAGCAATTTCTGAGTCGTAGATGTGGGCCTAGCCTGAACACCGTATTGCACCATCACGGTGTCGATGATCTCAATATTCTTCCGATCGTCGTCCAGCATTTTTTGCAGGCGATCGCGAATTTCAGGCTCTCCCGTGGCGGATAAAAGTTTTTGCTCATTGGCAATCAGAAGCTTCTGAACTGCCTTCATATCTGCCAATTTCTCGGCGATCGCAACTCGTTTTTGATCGTCTGACGACATGACCATTTGAGTGTCTCCTTCAAAGCTTTCAGCGAACTCTTTCAGGATGTCACTTGCAAACGGGACGTGCCTCTTTCATTAGAAACATTCAGCAGAATCAGGCTATTTCTTCCGTGTTTTTGAGTTCAATGTGTCAATTGTGCCCAATAATTTCAAATTTCTGAGGAAACCCGATCAACTACTTTTTAATCCTTTGAACCACAGAATAAGCCTTTGCCAAATCTAACAAGGCTTACCTAATCAAAAGTCGTTTTATTGTGCGAACTATCGACGGCGCTCCTGCAATTTTTGATACACCGCTCGCAGATCTACCTTATGATGGGCCAGGGCAACCAGCGTATGGTAGAACAGGTCGGCTACTTCTCCAGCGATCGCCCCTGGGTCGTCATCTTTGCAGGCCATCACCACTTCAGCGGCCTCCTCGCCAATCTTTTTGAGAATTTTGTTGTCCCCACCCGCCAACAGCTTGCAAGTGTAAGAGTCTGGGTTGGGATGATCGCGGCGATCGCAAATCACCTCAAACACCTGCGACAGCGTATCAGCAGGTGGAGGGGCGATCGCCCCGTCGATTTGATGAAAACAACTGCGTTCCCCGGTATGGCAGGCAACGTCGCCCACCTGTTCCACGCTCACCAGCAGCGCATCGCTGTCGCAGTCATATCGCAGCGCCTTGACGTGTTGTAGATGCCCAGAGGTTGCGCCTTTGTGCCACAACTCGGCGCGAGAACGACTCCAAAACCAAGTTTCGCCCGTTTCGATAGTTTTTTGCAGCGATTCGCGGTTCATCCACGCCATCATCAGCACCGTGCCATCTAGATAGTCCTGCACAATGGCTGGCACCAGCCCCGCCTCGTTATAGCGGATCTGATCTAAAGGAATTGGAGAGTCCTGCGCCTGTTGCCCAATCATGACCGCCACCCCGTCGTGCGTCAATTTGTGTTAATTGGTAATTGATCGATGCTTGTAAATCAATGGTTGTGATCGATCAATCCCTGTCGCAAATTCTGTTGAAAATTCTGTCTAAGCTATCTAACTAAAAGGATTTATAAAGTCATGATGGGACAATTACAACCGCCTCGACGTGGGCGAGCTGGCGATTCCCGTAGGGATTGCTTCGCGAATCGCCTTCCACCCGCGTCACCGCCCACCGCAGCGGCTCACCGTAGGCCAGCAGTGCTTGGGCGATCGCCGTCTGCAACTCGCCCAACTCGCCGCCCAGATGAACTTCGACCGTCACCAACTCCAGCCTCATTGCCAGTCCCAGTCCGCTAAATCCTGACTCTCGGTTTCTGATGCCGATGCTCAATCCCTATTTTTGGAACTGACCAAACTGCAATTCATATACCGTATCTTCCTTCTCCGTCTCCAGTTTCAAGTCCGATCGCGGATAGGCAACACAGAGCAGCGCAAACCCCTGAGCTTGCAGTTCTGGGCTAATGCCCATACCATCGCCCTGTTCCACAGTGCCCGATAGCAGTTGCGCGGCGCAGGTCGTACAGACTCCTGCGTTACAAGAGGACGGCAGATCCAATCCGGCAGCAACAGCAGCGGCCAGCACGGTTTCATCTGCTGAAACCGTAATCGTGTGGGAGTTTCCCTGGTGAAGAATTTCAACCCTATAAGTGTCGGTCATGATGCAGTCGTGCGTAACGTTAGAACAGATAGGAGGAATGGGTTCTTGAAAGATGCGCTAAGTGGGCTGACGTGTTAAAAGCCGAAGCTTGGAAACTAGCCCTAGCTCAGTTCAGCGTCGGGAAAGGTGCGCTTAAACTCATCAATCAGGTCGTCTAGCTCTTCTAGCGCTTGGTTAACATCGATCCGCAGCGTCCCCAAATCTGGCTGCTCTAGCAGGCGCACGAGTGAGTCGCGCTTGCTCATCAGAAACTTGAGGCGATCGCGCAAAACTTGAGCATCCAGCATGGGAAATAAACTCCTCAATAAACTCCTAAACAACTTTCGTTCAGCTAGACACAAGCTTCATCCTATCAAACCGTTCCAACAATGTTGAATAATTGTTAACAACCCTTTCATCTGTGGTGGCTATGCTTGGACGTATTTCGCTAGGGACGGTTGGACTGGTCGTGGGCGGTTTGCTCACCGTGGTAGGCTTCATTGCTTATTTCTCCAGCAGCGCCACGCTCAATCTAGTAGGGTTTTTCTACGGCATCCCCCTGCTGTTGGGCGGGCTGGCGCTGAAAATTTCCGAGTTGACCCCAGTTCCATACTCTCAGCCGCCTTCGGCTGCTGCCTTGGCGCTGCGAGATCAGCAAGCAACTGAAACCCAGCATCAGATTCGCAAGGACGTGACTCGCTATCGCTACGGGCAGTCAGCGCATCTCGACAGTTCGCTAGAGAGCCTGGGGCTGGAGCCGACGGACGATGAGCGCCCGGTGCTGGTCGCCCTGCGGGAAGAAGATCGAGACGGAGCCTATGCACTCGTTCTGGAATTTGAGTCTGAATATATTTCGCTGGAAAAATGGAACAGCAAGCGGGAAAAGATTGAGCGATTTTTCGGTCCAGGGCTGCGCGTCGAGATCAGCCAGCCCGGTGAAGATTACATTGACGTAGCGCTAATTTCGACTGGAGCAGCCCAGGCTTAGCCTTCCGGGTTAATCCCCCAAAGCTAATCCCCTGACCTAAGCGCAAACAAGCCCCGTCCGGTTGTAAATTCGATCGGGCGGGTCTGACTTTATGTGTCAAAAATTGTTGCGAAACGTAAATCACGTTAAGATTACAGGATAAAGTTATATTCAGTTAACCCTTTATGTCTGGTTCGAGTACACCGGAACCCGATTTGCTGAAAACCCTGTTAGAGCCTTTGTTAGAAGACTTTCAGTATTGGTTTGAGCGATCGCAAACCCTGCTAGAATCCCAGCCCATTTCGTTTCTCAGCAATGAGCAACAGGCAGATTTATTAGCGCGAGTTTTGCAAGCTCAGCAAGAGGTGCAAACGGCCCAGTTGCTCCTTAGGGCAACAGACGGGAAGGTGGGTGTAGAGGCAGCCGTCATGGTTCCCTGGCACTCGCTGGTGACGGAGTGCTGGCAGGTTTCGAGTCGTTTTCGTCTGGAGCGGATTCAGTCGCAAGACTCAGAGCCTTGAGTGGTTCACTGAGGGGTTCCTTGGCAGTGGCGACGGGTTCAAATGCACTTGTCTGAGCGCTGCCGGTATCCTGCAATTATGAGAGAACCTCAGATGTTTGTGTCTGCTTGTTAAGCATTTGACTATTCGACTTAAGTTGCTCGACGGGTTAATTGCTCTGACTGTTCAAAACTAATGCCAACGGTTCAGGTTGGCGGGGTTACGCAATTTAGAAGGAAAGCACTATGCTACATCTGCTTTATGTCGTTGCCTTTACGATCCTGGCGCTGCTGGCAGTCAGCAACTTGATTCGCAGCTTGATGACGCTGGGTATAGAGTCGCAGCGTGCTTATGCGCCCCCAACACAGCCCTATCGCTCCAGTCGCCTTCAGTCTGCCTCTCATCCAGAACTGCTGGACAACGCAGGAAACCTGATCAATGAGCCGTATTTGGTGATGCGGTCGATCTCGGTCGAAGATGCTCGTGAACAGCTTGATGCGCTATATAACGCATCGCCCAACCCTGCCGAAAAGCCCCAGGAAGAGGCTTAACTAGTCTTTAACTCATTGTTTTGGAAGTGCAGGAACGGTGACGGTCTGCAAGTCTTTCACCTAGCTGAGGTCTTGATTAAGGCGGGTCAGACAAGTCAGGGAGGGCGATTGCCCACCTGAGTTGGATCGCCCTGGTTTCGTTTGCACGGCTTAATATCGATCGACGCTGCCAGAGAAAATCGGCTCGACACGCAGCGCCAAAACCTTGGAGGGGCGGACAACCATATACTCGCCCTGGATGTTTTTGATCGGCACGCTGATAAAGTCATCCGAGGTGGCTTTGGGAACTAGTTCGCCACTGTACCATTTCTGAAAGTCTTGAATCGTTGAAAAACGAACTTCTTCTCGATGTCCGCCCTCCATCAACAGGTGAACAGCAAATTCGCTCGGTGTTCTGGGCATAGTCAATCCATCCTCTGCGTCGCGGTGCTGTGGTCAATATTCCCTAAAAAAGCATCAAAATAAAAGCCAAGCCCAAAAGAAAATGGGGCGATCGCCCGGATATCGCTAAGGGGACAAAGGCAGATGGGATCTGCACATGGGCTTTCTTACTCGCGAATGCCCAGCCCTCATTCAACACTCAAGCATAGTCCAATCCACAGCGTTCTGAACGCTGCATTCCAAACAAAAGAGTCGCTTCGCAAATGACTGCAAAAGCGACCCCTTAAACCTTTTGGGATATCCGTTCTCGAACTCGACTATCGACGCGCTAGGAGAGACATCGGATTAACCGTACCCTGGTTCGGGACATGGATCTCGAAGTGGACGTGGGGCCCAGTGCTAAAGCCCGTGCTACCCATCGCCGCGATGTGCTGACCTTGATCCACTCGATCCCCAACGCGCACCAGTAGACGGCTATTGTGGGCATAGCGAGTGCGGGTGCCATCCGCATGACGAATGTCAATCATGTAGCCATAGCCACCAGAGTTCCAACCGGAAAACTCAACGACTCCAGCCGCCGCCGCCACAATGGGTGTGCCAACGGGTGCTGCAATGTCGATTCCCCGGTGCATCCGTCCCCAGCGCCAGCCAAATCCAGAGGTCAGAACTCCACGCGCTGGCCAGATGAAACCGTTTGAAACGGAAGTCCCCTCTGGCAAAAACGCATCCATCTGAGAGAGCGCAGGTAGCTCAGGAGAAACCATGCGACCCACCAGCGGCTCTAGAAGAGGCTCATAGCTCTCTGATCCGAGGGGGGCAACTGCCACAAGCTGTCCGCCGCTGGCAGCAGGAGCAGATTCGCTAGCAGGAGCAGCAGCCACTAGCTCAGGATCAGCACCAGCAGAAGGATTAGAGGAATCTAAGGCCCCCGGTTTTACCGCAAACTCTCCCGCATCTAACTCAGATACGACCTCAGGTTCAGGCTGAGTCGCTCCAGGGCGAGCCTCTAGAACAGGTTCAACTGTGGGTACAGAAGGTACAAAGCGATCGCCCAGGTCTTGAGCCGAACCAACGCTTCTCAAGTTGAGCGCTGCAACCACAGAGGGCTGATCGTCTTGAGCGAACTTGCTGGCCTGATTGTCCAAACTCGACCCTTCTGAAGGCTCTGACGACCGCAAAGGGGCAACATCGTTGATCAGTCGGTGCAAATGCTCATAGGTGCGGCTAGGATTTTGAGCAGGCAATACAACCGCCGCCACCTCAGTTGTTCCGGGTCTGTCAACTTCAGAACGTACCGCTTCGCTCCGGGCAGGAGCAACACCCCCGACCCCAACAAACTCAGTCGCAAACAGAACAGAACTGCCAGTAGCTATCGTGGGCACCGCATCTGACGGCTCAAACACCGTAGAAGCCTCGCCAACCTGACGAGAATCAGCCGGGGGCAGCACGACCGAAGACTGGCGACGGGCCGATGACACTAGCTCGGACGACTCGGCAGGAACTGCAATGACCTGACCAATCTGAATTACATCCGGATCCTGCAGACCGCTGGCTTCTACAACAGCATCTTTCGACACGCCGTAGGCGCTCGCGATTTGCTCAATGGTTTCTCCAGCGGAAACGCGATGAGCCAGCAACACGGGCTGCTCGGAGCCGAGGGACACCTCCCCAGCAGGCTGACTCAGGGCATAGGAAGAGCTATTAAGCGTTGCAGAGCCAGATGGAACCGCAAGAACTTGGTCAACTTGCAGTTGATGGGGGTTCTCCAAACCGTTCGCTGCAACCAAGACCCTTTGAGGAACGTCGTAGGCAAGGGCGATCGCCCCCAAGGTATCCCCCGGCTTAACGCGATACAGGACACTACCGCCAGCAGGCAACACCGCCGTCAAACTCCGCTCAACATAACCCGAAGCGGCTAGTCCATTGGATGAAGGAGGCGAAACCAATTGCTTTTCATCTGCCCCTAGAGCGCTGCTTTGGTCATTGCCCTGAATACGGACAGAAGGAGTGGTGTCATCCTGAGACAAGCTAGACGGTTCCGCTGCGGACTGCAATTGTTGGCTAGTCAACACGCTACGCAAACGCTCTCGGCGCTGGCGGAGGTTTTCGAGGCTAGCGTAGCGGAGGGGACGGTCTGAGGTGCGAATTTCCTCCGAAATAGCTGCCACCTCGGATGGCGCTGGCTGCTCAGCCAAAACGCCTACTGAAGATGAAGCAGGCGTGTCTGCTGCAAGTGGTGAAGGCTCTACGCTGGGAATTGGCTGCGGAGTACGCTCAGGCGCAACCCCTGAGACGCTAGCCGATTCTGCTCTCCGGTGACCCGGAACTCGAATTGCTTGCCCGACCCGAAGCACAGAATCCAGAGAGAGACCGTTAACTTCGGCAAGGGTTCTAGCGGGAACCCGGTAGTAACGAGCGATCTTGTAAAGTGTCTGTCCGGATCGAACCCGGTGGGTGAACATTGCCCCGGAATACGTCGATGACGACGAAGCCTTGACAGAGGCTGACGGAGCAGCGGGAGCTACTTCGACCGCCCCAATCTCTGTAAGGGGGGAAGCCAGAGAATCGGCCTGGGGAACCGACAAGCCTGTAGAAACCTTGGACTCAACAGAGTTCGGTTCGGCTGCGGTCGCCTGATCGCTGTGTCTTGGGAGCAACAAACTAGAAGCGCCCATCGAGAGCGCTAACCCAAGCATGGCGGCAGAAGTGCGAGCCTTGCGGCTAACCTCTCGGGGGTTCTGCTTGGGCTGCCCTGCCTCGGCCGCGTAGTCAGACGAATAACAGGAAACAGGCTTAACCTTCTGCGGAAATGCTCGTCTCAAAGAACAACCTCCTGTTGAGCGGCGTTCAACTGTCCTCAAAGGGAACCAGTCGTTGGAATCAAGTTGACACGGATGCAGTGACCGAAGTCACAGACCGACGGCGGTTCTAATCACTGACGCGCCTTACAACTAGGTAAGATTACCTTAAGCTTTTTGCTTAGACAAGCTTACACCAGTCTTCAAAAAAATCAACACTCTCGAACAACCTTGTGCTTAAGCTACCCTTGTCAAGGAATCTAAACGTCCAAGTTAAGCGAAACCGTTTACTACTTGACTCCCAGAACAACCGACGAGCTTACACCAGTTCTTCAAAAAAGACTAGCTGTTAACAGGGTAACTGCATTAATCCTTAAAGAGAAAAATAAATCACGGCCTTTTATCTTCACGCAAGATGCCGTTCGAAAAGCTCAAATGCCATGCCAGAAGAGAGTTTTGGTCACTGATTCTGGTAAGAATCTCGGAGCACTTTTGCGTAATTAGGATTTCTAATTTTCAACCGATTGTCCTTTCGAGCTTCCAAATCTACGGAGGAAGATCCAAGGATTTCACGGTTGACGAACTGGAGAAACACTACCTGTTTTTCTCCGGTTTTTAGTACCCATGCCAAGCTTCGTTGAGTGGCTAAATCAAGCCTAGGGGAGGGCTTGTAAGGCTCACTTCTCAGATTGGGATTTCTTATGGTAGCCCCCATTCTTTCGTATTCCAGGTTACTGACTTCTATTGTGTATCCTTCAAACTAAGCGCTTGATTCGGATTGACCTGTTTTTTTCGGGCTGGATTAGGGCAATCTGATCATCAGTGTTGGGAAGATAGTTCGCAGCAGAGCGAGTTCTCAAGAATTTCTCAGTGGGGTGAGATTTCAGGCGCTGGGATTCAAGGGCGATCGCCCCCATATTGCCCTCAGGTCGCCCCGATATTGCCCCTATATCGCCCCAATTCTGCCCAAATTTAGCGTTCAGGAACGAAAAGCCTGGGCACTTACTCTAAGCCCACTCCGTCTGTAATAAAATTTTCTGTAGAAAATTACTCGCCTGAGGAAGTTCCGTTTCATATATATATAGATATGGAGTGAGCGTTTTCCTGAGGAACAGGAGAATCAGGCTGTTCCTGAGCCAGCTTTGTGGCGGGGCTAGTCTAAAAGCCCAAGCTGACGACGCGCCTCGAAAAGCCCCAAAGCAGTGCTGACTGAGAGATTGAGGCTGCGAACACCGGGTTGAGCCATCGGAATTTTGACGACAGTGTGGCAGGCAGCTAATACGTCAGCCGGTAGACCTGTCGTTTCACAGCCAAACAACAGCCAATCGTCATCTCGATACTGAAACTTTGTATAGCTACATAACCCTGAAGTGCTGAAGCCGATCCAGCGTCCTCCCTGCTGGGCATGGGAGCGCTGGAATGTTTGCAGGTCAGGATGATAGTAGAAGTCTACGTATTTCCAGTAATCCAGCCCCGCCCGCCTGAGATAGCGATCGCTAATTTCAAAGCCCAAGGGGCCGACCAGATGGAGCGGTGTACAGGTGGCGGCGCAGGTGCGGGCAATATTGCCCGTGTTTGGAGGAATCTGGGGATTAACGAGAACAACGCTGGGCATAGGGAAAGCGGAAGTTGGCGATCGCCCGATAGGTCTTTCGGTCAGCAGCAATTGGAGATCTGAGCCGTGCGAGATCCAATGCATCGCAGTGGGGGGCGTGCGTCGGTCCGAAGCTAACTCACACGGGCGATCACAGAGCAGGAATGTATAGATTCTTCTAATGATCGGTCAGCAATGGATAGATGAAGTGCAGGATACCTGCTTTTTTCCACCACCCTGCTGGCTGAGTCACTAGAGAGTGGGCTGCCGTGCAGGATCAGAGGCGCTAGAATCCTGGCCCGAAGGCGCGGTAGCGGGATTAGCCGTAGAATCCGGCACATTGGGCGGGACAGCCACGGCAGGGGGCTGAGCAAAGTATTGGTAGGTTGCCTGAGAAATTTGCTGGATGAGCTGTGCCGCCGATCCAGCATCGCCCGCCCGCTGTACCAAGGCGGTAATCACGTAGCGCTTGCCGTTGGGCATATCTACAATCCCGCTATCGCCTGACAGGCTATCGATGTTGCCAGTTTTATGGGCGATTTTTGCGTCCGGCCCGAGGGTTGCTGCCAAGAGGTTGTTGTTTACCGTGGAGCGCATGATGTCGATCAGGCGATCGCGCGATCGCAGCGACAGCAAATCTCCCTGACTCACGGCTGTCAGCAGCAGCGACAAATCGCGGGCACTGGTGGTGTTCGTACCCTGCAAATCTGCCAGGAGATTATTCAATACGGTGTGGCTCATGCCCCAATCGCGAAATCGGCTATTGAGTGCGGTCAGTCCGCCCAGCTTGTGAATCACCATGTTTGTGGCCGTGTTGTCGCTAATGGTGATCATTTTGGTCGCGGTATCCAGGGCGCTAAGCTGGCTGCCCACTTCCATAAACTGAATTTCACCGGAGCCGTCTGTGATATCAATCGTTTGCAAGGTCAGAGACTCATCCAGCCGCACCCGCTGCCGATCGACATCTTGCAAAAAGGCAACCAGGATGGGAGTTTTGATCGTGCTAGCGGCTGGATACACGGTGCTGCCGTTCAAGTCCACATAGTCACCGGTGTCCAAATCCACCACAAACACGCCAGCCGACAGCCCGGACTGAGCTACAAGCGATTGTAGTGTGGTCGTGAGCGGCGCAATCGGCTGCCCGAGACGCAGCTTCATAATCGCAGAAGACGGATTGGCCGGCACAAGGTCGCCGCGAAAGCCAGGAGTTGGCGCGGGGCTGGGGGCGGGGGTGGGACTGGCGGCCAGGCTGGCGGCTGTGGTGTCTTGGGCCCGGATTGTCGGATTCCAGACAGAAAGGCTGGTGCCCACGATTGCCCCAATCCCCACGCCCAGAATGATCAGGCGAGTCGCATAGAGCAGTGGCGAAGTGGGGGCTGGGGGGTAGGCGCGGCTCCGGCGGGGAGTCGAGCGCGATCGCCCCACGGGTCTGGGAGCCAGCGCCACCGGACGAGCGTCTCGTCTTGCCGAATCAGACCGATTCCCGTTCGGAGAAAGTGAGCGAGGCTGGGGTTGGATCAGCGCCAGAGATGGCGGATTCGACCGTTCAGGCGATCGGCGACCGTTGCCCGCAGCAGGCGATCGCTCTGAATGATCCAGGACGTTGCGTAAGTTCAGCGGTGGCTGGGCCGAATAGGAGGCGCGGGGGGAGATAGGACGGGGCGATCGCGCCAGTGCATGTCCTGACCGAGGAGCCTGATTCGTAGCCGAGCGATCGCCCGATTGCGATCGACTGCCTGCGGCCGGCGGCACAGACCCCAAAGGCTGAGTTCCACCCTGCCCAGATCGCCGTTTCATGCGGCGTCGGGACGAGCGGGATGGTTTACCAGAACCCAGCATAAGGGCATACCTCCAGGAAATTTTCGACTTGCGTCACGCGATTTCTGACCTTACAGCTAACTATAACGAACCCCGTTTCATCCGTTGCACCGAATTTTAGGGAAAACTGACTAGACAAGACAGATCCGCGCAATCCTCGTCAAACGACGAGGATTTAGATCGTTTAAGATAAAGTTTCAGCGCTCAGACAGCGGGCTTCCCTCAGAATTAGAGACGCTCTGCTGTGCAGCCGCTTTGGTTCAGCAAGGAATTGCACCCCTAGTTTTCAGGCATGATCAGCCCAGCAACCCACTGCCCTCCAGAGAGACAATGCTTTGGACAGAGCCGTTTCTGGTTTTTAATCATGCGACCGCAAGAAGGTGAGTAGCGGCTTGCGCTGGTTTAGAAAGACAAGCCTATTGAAATTCACCCCATGCAAAAATTACTATTTCCTGACAAAGACGCAGTTAAAGGACGCGCAATTTTTCTTGGAGAGCGCCTCGACTTGCGAACCCTAGAAGCGACAACGCCGCTCGGACGGCAGCCCCTGGCGATCGCCGCTGGAAGCGATGGCTGCGTGGTTCTCTTTAAATATGGTGCAGTGGTGCTATTCGGGTTAGACCCCATTGAGGAGGCCACTTTTTTAAATAACTTGAAACCCTTAGTGCAGGAGCCGTTCAGCAAGCCTGAAACCGAGGAAGCGACCCTCCGGATCGAGCCGTCGCGAGCGGGGCAGGTGGAAAATGGCATTATCTCGCTGCAAGAATTTAGCGTAGAGTCGCTGCAAGTGGTAGCCGATGTGCTGGCTAAGAGCGTGGTGCTGGCACATTACGAACTGGGCACAGCCAGCGTCTTTGACCAAATCGAACCCTTCGCGGCGGGGCTACAGCGCACCACCAAAAATGAGCGCTGGGGCAAAGAACTCCTGCGGCAGCTCGGACGGACGTTATCCATTCAGCATAAAATCGTGGGTCGGGTCGAAATTATCGACAAACCTGACCTGCTTTGGGAAGCACCCGAACTGGAGCGACTCTACGCCCGCTTAGAAAATGAGTATGAAATTCGCGATCGTCATCAAGCTCTAGAACGCAAGCTAGGACTGATTTCCAGTACAGCAGAAACCGTACTAGATTTGCTTCAGCACAACAGCGGCCTTCGCGTAGAGTGGTACGTCGTTGTACTGATCGTAGTGGAAATCTTGCTATCGTTCTACGATATCTTCGTCAAGGCTTGAGCGCATGGCTCAGAAATTTATAGCCAAGAAACTCAAAAACAATCTCAGGCTGCTCCACCCGAAACCCGCGCTAGCGAAACATGCCCGTCCGACGGCTTAATCTGGAACTTTGCGAGATTCGCCAATTCTTGAAGCTGGCTAACTGCCTCCGCGCCTTCAAGCTTCATTAGTTCGCGATCGTCGCGCATCTCTGTCCAGGTAATGCCATAGTCTGACACCAAAAAGCGGATCAGGTGGTTCTCACCCAGACTCACCATAAAGGACGCGCTGTTCATCTGACCACCGCAGGTATAGCAAGACGCAAGGTAACCTTGGCGCTCCAATACAATAGCTAGTGCCTGGAGATTCATTACCAGGTCATGAACAAACCGACGGTGCTGTTCTGCGAGTCGCAAAAACATCTTCGACCTCCAATCACCACACTCTATAACATCACATTCAACTATTCTAGATTGTCGTAACCTTCTTTTAAGTATTTGTAGCTATTCGAGATACGACCGTCTCGCCCTGAATATTAAAACATTCTTACGAAAAAGGAGTTTATGGCAGAAGTATGCAGCGAAGCTGAAAATCCCGACTTGCCTGACTTTTAGGACGCTAGCTTAGTTCCAAAGTCTCATAGGTATCTCCGGTGACATTCGGCGCGATCATCAGTAAATTTCTATGGATGATCAAACAACCCTCGGTGAAAAAGTATGCTCTCTCAATCTGATCGCCGCAGATACCCCTGAACAGTCCTAACCGATATCCCCTATATCCCTTGGTCAGCCGGCTTATGCAAGAGGAGAGCAACCTAATTCGATTTCAGCGACCCACTCTACTGCTGTCTACAGCCTAGTTCCATCGGATTCCGTAAGCCTGCACCGCTCACAACCACATCTTTACCCCAACTTCGTAAAGCATCCCGCCTGGCAAATAAGACTCCACAACCCAAGTAGTAAGAAAGTAGGACGCAGTCCGCTCAACCTTTCAATGGGTCAGACTTTGAGCCAGATTGGAGCGAGGGCCTTGTAGCGCCTGTATTTGTAGCGCTTGCGATTCTGCCAAGAACTCGTCCAATCAGTTCTGTTGAATTCTGCTTGTTGAATCCTGTTTGTTAAATCCTGTTGGACTATGTGACTTTACTCTTCAAAGCGTCGCTCCCAAACACATTCTAGTTCGGGATCTTTAAGGTGGGAAGTTTAATCAGGATTCGATGATGAAAGCTGTTGGTGTGATCCCCATGTTCGAGCGATCGCCCAAATGGCTCCAGCGTTTGCTCTCAGGGCAGCCAGGGATATTGACGAAAATCGGGCGATCGCTTTTCCAGAAACGCCTGCTTGCCCTCGCTACCTTCTTCTGTCATGTAATAGAGCAGCGTTGCGTTGCCTGCTAGCTCTTGCAGCCCCGCCTGTCCATCACAATCGGCATTGAAAGCAGACTTCAGGCAGCGGATGGCGATTGGGCTTTTCTCCAGAATCTCCTGCGCCCAAGCGATCCCCTCGGCTTCCAACTGCTCCACAGGCACAACACAGTTGACGAGTCCCATATCGAGGGCTTGCTGGGCGGTGTACTGGCGGCAGAGGTACCAGATTTCTCTCGCTTTCTTTTGTCCAACAATGCGGGCCAGATAGCTAGCACCAAAGCCCCCGTCAAAACTGCCAACCTTGGGCCCAGTTTGCCCAAAAATGGCGTTGTCTGCGGCAATGGTGAGGTCGCAAACAACATGAAGGACATGACCGCCCCCAATCGCATAGCCTGCCACTAGCGCAATCACCACCTTAGGCATCGTGCGGATCAGTCGCTGCAAGTCCAGTACGTTCAGCCGGGGCGTGCCGCCTTGATCTAAATAGCCGCCCTGACCGCGCACGCTCTGATCCCCGCCCGCGCAAAAGGCATATTTCCCGTCCGTATGGGGGCCCGCTCCGGTCAACAGCACCACCCCAATCCGGGGATCTTCGCGGGCATTGCTAAAGGCATCGTACAGTTCGGCAACCGTCTCCGGACGAAAGGCATTGCGCTTGTGGGGGCGGTTGATCGTGATTTTGGCGATGCCATCTGCCTTGTGATAGAGGATATCTTCGTAGCTTTTTGCAGTCTGCCAGTCCGCGTGCATGGTAGGGATCGATGCCAGAAAAAAGTGAGTGGGTAAGTTAGCGAGAACGCCAGCACAGGAAAGTCAAGAGAAAGCAGGCAACCGTGCAAGAAACATGGGTGGGCGATCGCCCTACGAGCCTACCACGTTGCGCGATCCCGCAGTTTACCAATCCCAGCCCCACCCCACCCCAGAACCCCCTTACCCCCTTACAATTTTCGCTCTTCGCTCTTCGTTCTTCGTTTTTCTCTCTTCCCTCTTCGTTTTTCATTTTTACGGCCTACAAAGCACGTAAATTCCTCAGTAGGGCGATCGCATTGTTGCCAGAATTCCGTAATCCTACGCGAATCCTTCGATTAGGCAGGGGGCAATCTGAGGGCAGAGCAGCAGAGGGCGATCGCAGTGTGCCCATCAACCTCTAGCCGTAGCTTAGAAAGCTCGTAAATTATTCACACTGCAATGTCTACAGCACTACCCCAACTTCATCAATAAAGCGTTAGGTTGGTTGCAGTAGCGGCTCTCTACAGCTTGTAGAAAAGGTTAACATTTCTTATCCGCTACTTTTGCTGCCTTCTCGCGGTTTACTTACCGGACTAACGCAAACTTAGCGCAAAGTCCTTCTCTCACCGTCACATCCCTCCATTGCAGGGCGAGGTATTGACATGAATTGGTCTCATTACAGAACCCCGGATCTGGCGCTCTCTAGCTGGACATGGCTTCCTAACGACGCTGCAACCAGTCAGTTCCATCCAGCCACCGAGCCACCAACTACCCTCTACAGAACAGCATTCGTCTCACCGTCGCTGCGTCCCCAGTGTGGGCCATTGCAACCCCTACGCCAATGGCTCAACAACACTGAAATTTCAAGCGAAGCCCAAGCCCATCGGATTTGTCAGGCGATCCCCGCCCGGTGTCCCTTCGAGCGAGAGGTGCGGGTCTTTGGAAAAACGATTCTCCGGATTCCGCCGCTGTGCAAGCTCAATCCCGTCTATGAAGAGGTTGTAGCGCTTCGGTTTCGGGCAATGTGCTACCTGGCAGATGAATGCGGGGTGGACGTAACGCCTTATTGCTAACCAGCATCCGAATCGAGTTAGCAGTGTCCCAAAAGTGTCAAAGTATGGTTCCAGCGCTTTATGGACCTGCGGCGTGGGATCAAGCAGAGTGATGCTATGGTTCTACCGACTCTGCGGAGGCGGCTGTTGCCGGAAGCTCCAGGCAGTAGCCTGCGCCGTAAACCGTTTTGATATAGCGCGGATGGCGGGGATCAGGCTCTAGCTTGGTTCGTAGATGCCGCACATGAACCCGAATCGTCTCAATATCGTCGTCGGGATCGTAACCCCAGACTTCCTTCAGGATTTCGCTGGGGGAAACCGTCTGCCCATGCCGTTGCAGCAGGCAGTGCAGTAGCTCGAATTCCAAATGCGTTAGCTTCACGGTCTGGTCAAACCAGATTGCTTCTAACCGCTCTGGCACCAGCGTCAGCGGGCCATAGTTCAGGATTTCCGTATGCTTTGCCGCCTGGGGAATGCGGTCAGTGCGGCGAAGGAGGGCGCGGACTCTCGCCAGCATTTCCTCTACCTCAAAGGGCTTGGTGAGGTAGTCGTCTGCGCCTGCATTGAAACCTTCCACCTTGTCCTGGGTCTGGCTGAGGGCGGTGAGCATGAGCACAGGAATGTCGGCTGTGCGCTCGTCTCGCCGGAGCCGCTGGCACACGGTAAAGCCGTCTACTTTGGGCAACATCAGGTCGAGCATGATCAGGTCGGGCAGCAGTTGCAGTGCCAACGCCTGGCCTTTGACCCCGTCTGCGGCCTGGCTCACGTCATATCCAGCCATTTCTAGATTGACGGCTACTAGCTCTGAGATGGAAACGTCGTCGTCGATTACAAGTATCCGAGGCATCATTAAAAACTGGGTTTAACGTTTAGAAATTCTATGGAATCTATTGTTTTTATAACGGATTAATAACAAAAGCTACAGAGCCGTTCAAACATTTGTAGAACTTAAACAGAATATACGAGAAATTCTAAATTTTTTCTGCCCAAAATGCACCCTCCTGGCTGGAGGCTGAATCAGGAGCCTGCGAGCTAAGGCAAGAGATGGTCTGGTAAGAGTGGGTTGAAGAACCAGAGCGGGTATTGCTCAGACCTTAGGCGATCGCCCTCTATCTGCCTTCTGTCCTTATGAACTAACCTTGCGTCGCGGATTTTGCGCCGAAATCCTTGTATTCGCCTGTCGCCAGAGATTTTTTCGATTAGCCCAACAACTCCGCCCGTAGCGCGTAGTCGCGGAATCGGTTGAGATCGGCTTGCAGCGTCGATTCCACCAGGCGACCCAGAAAAAGATTGTCCATCACTTTGCCCAAAATACCGGGGATCGCGTAGGACACCGTGAGCTTTACCACGCTGCGATCGCCCCGATCGTAAAACCGGATTGCGCCCCGGTTGGGCAGTCCGTCCACCGATTCCCACTGCATGATCTGGTGTTGCACCAGCTTGGTGATACGGGACTGCCAGCTAAACTCGAATCCACTAGAGGCCAGCTTCCAGCGCGATAGGTCGGGGTTATCGGGCTGAATCGTCACTGAATCGATCCACTTCATCCACTTGGGCATTTGCTCTAGGTCAGACCAGAGTCCCCACACCCGCTCGATGGGCGCTTCGACTTCGACTTGAACGGTGTGATCTAACCAGTCGGCCATGATGGGAGAATGAGAAACTGCGATCGGTTGGGGCTACTGCTTTACTCTACAAAGTTTCCGGGGAAGAGGGAAGGAGGAAGAGGGGAGAGGGAAGAGGGAAGAGGGAAGAACGAAGAAGGAAGAGGGGAGAGGGGAGAGGCTTTAAATCGGCAGGTATGACGATATTGGCGATTGACGGGAATGGCGGAAGGGGACAAGTTTGCTTTTGTTGAGGCGTTTTTGGAGGGGCGATCGCGCCAGCAAACGAGGCGATCGCTCCAGTCTGTGGTGCCGCTCGATGCTGTCTACGTGCAAAAGCAGGGCAAGACCTTGGTGAACTTTAGCGCCAATGACTATCTGGGATTGTCCAAACATCCCGTGCTGATTGCTGCTGCCCAGCACTATACGCAGCGCTACGGCACGGGCGCAACTGCGTCGCGGCTGGTGACGGGCAGTTTCGACATTCACCAGCAGTTAGAGGCGGCGTTGGCGGCGGCCTGCGGGCGCGAAGCGTCGCTATTGTTCAATTCTGGGTTTCAGGCAAATGTAACGATCCTGGGGGCGCTGCTCGATCGACATGCGCTGGTCTTGTGCGATCGCCTAGTTCACAGCAGCTTGCTCAACGGCGCACTGGCCAGCCGCGCCACGCTAACCCGCTATCGGCACAACGACCACGAGCATCTGGAATCGCTGCTGCGACAGGCGGTGGATCAGCGCCATAGCCGCATCGTGATCGTGTCGGAAACGGTGTTCAGCATGGATGGCGATCGCGCGGATGTCGATCGGCTTGTTCACCTGGCGCAGACCTACGGCGCGATTTTGTATCTGGACGAGGCCCACGCGATCGGGGTGCTAGGCGCGGGGGGAATGGGGCTGGCGATGGGCAATCCTGGCGTTGATCTGGCGATGGGCACACTGGGCAAAGCCTTTGGTGCGTTTGGTGCGTTCCTGGTTTGCTCGGCGCGACTGCGGGACTATTTGATCAACGCCTGCCCCGGCTTTATTTACACCACAGCGCTTCCCCCCAGTGTGATTGGGGCGATCGCCGCTGCGCTGGAACTGATGCCCAGTCTGGAGGGCGATCGCCAGCAGTTAATGAGCCAAGCGGATGACCTGCGAAGTCAACTCTGGGCGGCAGGGTTCGACACCGGGCCCTCGTCCACACACATTATCCCGGTGATGCTGGGCGAGGCAGAACGGGCACTGCACCTGGCTCAATGGCTAGAAACCCAGGGTATCCTTGCTGCGGCCATTCGCCCACCAACGGTTCCCCAGGGGACGGCACGACTGCGGCTCGCACTCTCTAGCCAGCACACCAGCCAGCATTTAGGATCGTTGGTGAGCGCGTTGAGGCACGGGCATGAGCAGTGGCATTGAGGCGATCGCCTATCACGGCTGGGGGTTTGACGCAGCCCTGTGGCAGCCGTGGGCGGCGGCGTTGAAAACTGCGGGCGTTGAGGTGCAACTATTCGACCGGGGCTATTTTGGCTTGCCCAATCAGCCCGGTTTTAGCCAACAGCCTTCCCGTAAAGTGATTCTGGCTCATTCCTATGGGCTGCATCTCTGTCCAGCAGAGCAGATGCATCAGGCCGATCTAGTGCTGGTCTTCAGCGGATTTTCGTCGTTTCATCCGCTGACGGGGCGATCGCGCGATCGCTCAAAAAGCATTCTCCAAATCATGATTCAGCAGTTTGAAAAAACACCGAGCCTAGTCTTGCAAAACTTCTACAAAAAGTGTTTCTCACCTGTCGAGGTTGATCCAGCCTGGTGTGAACCTTCTGAAAGTTTTCGGGTTCGCGAAAATCGGCTCAATTCTGCCCTCTTGCTGCAAGATTTGCAACTGTTAGATGAGTCGATTCAGAATCTCGACCACTTGCCGCAAACGGCTCATGCCATTGCCTTTCATGGTCAGAGCGATCGCATTGTTCCATTTCCAGACACGCCTGAACAAGCCACCCATCTGCTGGCAAAAGCAGAATTTGTCTCAATTCCCGATGCCGGACATCTGCTGCATCTAACGCATTTTGAGCGCTGCTGGGAACGGGCGATCGCCGCTATTCATTCTCTACCTCCCGCATGATTTTAGAAAACGGCGCTAATGCTTTGGAGAAAATCCATGCAAAATGCCAAATCGAAGAAGCCTTTGGACAAGCTGCAAAGCAATATGATCAGGCAGCTTTGGTGCAAAAAAAATGCGCGGCCCGGTTACTAGAGGAACTCGATCGAGTGTGCCCTGAACTGCCCTCTGGAAAAGTGATTGAGATTGGCTGCGGTACGGGTTTTTTGACTCAAGGATTGATAAAGAAGATGGGCGATCGCCCTCTGGAAATCACTGACTTATCCCAGTCAATGCTCGCCGTGTGCCAGCAGCAAGTTTCTCAGACCAGCCATTCCTCTAAAATGACCTTCAGAACCCTTGACGGTGAACTTTGGCAACCCATTTCTAGGAGCTATGCGTTGATTATTAGCAGCTTCGTTGTGCAGTGGTTTCAGCAGCTTGAACCAACGCTAGACCGCTGGATTTCTGCTCTCAAACCGGGCGGCAAAATTCTCATCTCGTTCCCAACCTGTCACAGTTTTCCAGAGTGGAAAACTGTCTGTCAAAGTCTGGATTTGCCCTTTACTGGAAATCCTCTTCCAGACCCAGGGGCGATCGCCCAATTCCTCGCATCTCGGACTGTTCAAACTCAATACTGGCAACAATCCATCGGCATTTCCTGCGCGTCTTCACGCGATTTCTTCCGCAGCTTAAAGCAAATTGGTGCGGGAACTAGCCTTTCCCAAACCAGGCTTTCCATTTCAGACTTTAAACAGTTGGTTGGCGCACTCGATGAATTTTCAAGTCTTTCCGAAGGGATTCACTATGACGTAGCCTATTTCACTATTTCTCGCAATAAAATTTAACCAAAGATGCTGATTCACTCGTTCATGTTTCCAGAAAAATTCTTCATTACAGGAACCGATACCAACGTAGGAAAAACGGTCGTCTCTGCCTTGCTAACCCTTGGGCTGAATGCGTCCTATTGGAAGCCGATTCAGTCGGGGCTTGATCCGATCAGCGATACGGATTACGTGCGGAAAGTCACTGGTTTAGATGACTCCCATTTCCTGCCAGAAAGGTTCACGTTAACGCAGCCCCTCTCTCCCCATGCCGCCGCTGAGATTGATGGTGTCCAGATCCATCTTTCCGATTTTCAGCTACCCTCTCAACTGTCATATAAACCTCTCATTATTGAAGGGGCAGGCGGGCTAATGGTGCCGCTCAATGAAGAGGATTTTGTGATTGATTTAATCCGACAGTTTCAGCTTCCGGTTTGTCTAGTGACTCGCAGCACGTTGGGCACGATTAACCATACCCTGCTTTCGCTGGCTCAACTGCGGCGGATGGAAATTCCCATCTTGGGTGTGATTATGAACGGCCCCAAAAATGAGGGAAATCGAGCGGCGATCGCCCACTACGGCAACGTGCCCATTCTTGCAGAACTAGAACCATTGTCCGAAGTCAATCCCGCTACACTCAAGCAAGTATTTGATCAGCTTTTCCGAGTTTAAATACCTTCTTAAAACCATGCATCCTCACATTTGGTATCCATTCACCCAAGCGAAAACGGCGCTGGAACCGCTAAAAGTAAAATCTGCTCAAGGCGTTTGGCTAGAGCTAGAGAATGGGCACAAAATGATTGACTGCATCTCAAGCTGGTGGGTCAACACTTACGGACATTGCCATCCTAAAATTGCTGAGGCAATCTATCAGCAGGCGCAGCAGCTCGAGCAAGTCATTTTTGCTGGATTTACCCATGACCCCGCAGAGCAACTGGCGGAGAAACTAGTCGAAAAGCTGGGCGATCCGTTTAATCGGGTCTTCTTTTCTGACAATGGCTCAACGGCGGTCGAAGTCGGGCTAAAGATAGCGTATCAATACTGGGTGAATCAGGGGCAGGCAAGAAGCACATTTCTAGCATTTGACGGAGCCTATCATGGGGATACCTTTGGCGCAATGTCGGTGGGTGCGCGTTCCTTGTTTTCGGCGGTTTTTTCCAACTTGCTATTTAACGTCGAGTTTGTTCCTTTTCCCTCAACCCATTGGGGCGATCGCACGGTTGAAGAAACAGAAGCAAAGGTGCTTTCAATCCTTGAGAAAGTGCTAGATGAACGGGGCGATCGCATCGCAGGAATAATTATTGAACCGCTAGTGCAGGGGGCGGGTGGAATGCGGATGTGTAGACCCCAGTTCTTGCAGAAGCTGAGGGCGATCGCCCAGTCTTTTAACACACTGCTGATTTTTGATGAAGTGATGACGGGCTTTGGGCGCACGGGGGACTGGTTTGCCTGTCATAAAGCAGGCGTTTCGCCTGATATTCTCTGCCTTTCTAAAGGAATTACGGGCGGCTTTTTGCCGTTTGCTGTAACAGTCTGCTCAGAAGAAATTTACCACGCATTCTATGATGACGAGCCGCTGAAAACGCTGTATCACGGCCATAGCTATACAGCCAACCCGCTGGGCTGTGCGGCGGCGCTGGCAGGGCTAGAGCTAATGACTGAATATGAGCCACAGTTTCGCAGTATGGAAGCAAAACATTATGCACAGTTGGCTCAGTTGAAAGACCATCCTGCTGTTGAAAAATTGCGCGTTACGGGTACGATTGCAGCGATGGATCTAGTGACCCAAGAACGATCGGGATACCTCAACACAATTTCGCTGGAAATTCGTCAGCGGGCGATCGCCAAAGGTCTACTATTACGTCCGCTTGGAAACGTCCTTTATATCCTGCCGCCCTATTGTATTAGCGACACCGAGTTGGCTCAAATCTATCAGGGAATCGAAGAAATCCTGATAGATCTATCCAGCCATTCCCTGTTTTAGAGGCATCTCAAAATTCAGGCTTCAAGTACAATTTCCGGACTCTATAATCGGATTCCTGAAACCTGGCTACCGGCTAGAGATATGATGAGAACCTGCCCTGATTCTTGCGTCAAGACCTATGGTTGCGTCTTCTATTCCTGCACTGCGCCACGACTGGACGGCTGAAGAAATTCTCGATTTGCTGCAACAGCCACTTATGGATCTGGTGCATCGCGCCCAAACGATTCACCGCCAGTTCAATCCCCCAAACCAGATTCAATTGGCGACGCTGCTGAGCGTGAAGACGGGCGGATGTTCGGAAGACTGCGCCTACTGCCCACAATCGGCCCATTACCGCACCACCGTTGAACCACAGCCAATTCACCCGGTAGAAGCAGTGCTGGCGGCGGCCGAACGGGCAAAGGCGGCGGGTGCGTCGCGCTTTTGTATGGGCTGGGCGTGGCGAGAAATCCGCGAGGGCAAAGCATTTGACCAGATGCTAGAGATGGTGCGGGGCGTGCGATCGCTCGGCATGGAGGCCTGCGTGACAGCGGGAATGCTGACCGACACCCAGGCGGAAAAGCTGGCTGCGGCGGGGCTGACTGCCTATAACCACAACCTCGACACCAGCCCCGAATTTTATGGGCAGATCATCACCACGCGCACCTATGGCGATCGCCTGCAAACGCTGGAACGGGTTCGGCAGGCGGGCATTTCCGTCTGCTGCGGCGGCATCATCGGCATGGGCGAGGGGCTGGGCGATCGCGCCCGGATGCTGAGCATTCTGGCCAGCCTGAATCCGCATCCCGAAAGCGTACCCATCAACGCGCTGGTGGCTGTGGCGGGCACGGCGCTAGAAGCTCAACCGCCCATCGACCCGCTGGAACTGGTGCGGATGTGCGCTGCTGCCCGCATCGCCATGCCTAGGGCAAGGGTGCGCCTTAGTGCCGGACGCAGCCAACTGAGCCGCGAAGCACAGGTTCTATGCTTTTTGGCGGGGGCAAACTCGATATTTTATGGCGATACGCTGCTGACGACGGGCAATCCTGCAGAAGAGCGCGATCGCCAACTGCTGGCCGACATTGGCGCAGAGCCATTGGTGTGTCAACCCGAAGCCAGCACAAAAAAATAGCGCAGGCTTGAATGCCCACGCTATAAAAGGGTTTCTTAACAAGATCTTCGCCGTAGACGCTAACCTACTCTTCGACTTCTTTAATACGAGCAACTTGCGTAGGCATTTGCGGTAGCCCCTGGGCGGTTTGCTGACCGCTGTACATGGCTCGTAGCACCAGCGCTGGGTCTACCCAGTTATTGTCATACTTCAAACCCCAGTGCAGGTGGGGCCCGGTGGTGCGACCCGTCATGCCAACGCGACCTACTCGCTGGCCGGCGTAAACTGTCTGCCCCTCGTAAATTTGGATGCCGCCTGCGCGATCGAGCATAGAGCGGCGACCGCCCGTGCGATCGACTCGCCCTTCCATGTGGCAGTAAATGCTGAGCCAGCGCCCGGCCTCCACCACAACCGAAGTGCCGCAGTTTGAGTCATCCGTCACTTCGACCACCACGCCCGTCGTCCAGGTGCGGATGTAGCTACCCTGGGGTGCGGCCATATCCAGACCATAGTGAAACTCGTTGTAGTTGTAGCCTTCGATAGAGCGACGATAGCCAAAGGGCGAGGTGTACGCCTGGAATTGCTCTAGCGGAAAGGAAACATTGCTCCACTCGTTGCGGGCGACCACCTGGGCAACGTCAACTGAGGAAATGTTCTGAGCCTGAGCGCCAGGTTCGCCTACGCTGATCGCTGTGGGGTTGGCGCTAGGTCTCGTGGGCTGGATCGTTCCCGTAGCGTTGGGGTTGAGCGTTGGAGTTGAGGTCGTGGAAGCGGGCTGGGGCGATCGCCGCAGTCTAGGAAAAATTGACCGAGTTGAGTCCGCAGGAGCCAGGTCACGGGTAGAAGGGTCAGTCACTTGGGGCATGAAGCGGTCGGCAGGTACAGCACCGGGCGTAGTGCGGATTGCGTTCTGGGTTGCTAAGGCATTGAGAGAGCGAGCTTCGCTCATTTTTTGATGGGCTTCTACTACGACGAGCAGAGAGAGGGCAATGCCAGCAGTTAGCAGAAATTTTCCTAAGTTGTTTGAAACTTCTCTCATGACGGAAATAGGTACAAGTCCAGTTCGGTTTCCTATGCCTTACAACCGCCAACATCGTACATCAGAATAAAACCGCTGAATTAAGAATTTTCTATCAAATCGTCATCCCCCATGTGGGTAATTGATGAAGACTGATAGGGTGAAAAATAGTTGTTTAGGAGGTTGTTTGGGGCATTTGGCAACCTTCAGGATTCCCGATTTGTACCTAAAACTGCACATTCTTGAAATAAAGAACGAATGTCTGTTTAAGAAACTAATTCAATTGTACTATATAAAAGTTCAATCAAAGCGACTGCACGCCGAACTTTTGATCGGTTTCTGCGTCTTTTCTAGGCACTCCAACTTTTTCAAGCCCTTTCCTGGTAGGTACCCCACGAGCTGTAAATGTCCAGATATTCTGCCTGGGCTGAGGAGCGTAACTAATGTGAATGGGTCGGTTGCCCCCATAGTAGTAGAGCGAGTCAAACGGCAATCGCTGCTCTAGAATCCACTCCACAAGGCGATACGTGCTATCGCACAGACTATCAACACCGCTCTCCAACCCTACAATCCGAAAATCACAGGCAGCACCGAGGTGTGAACAGTAATACTTGCCATTTCGGTTCTTCTCATGTGCCATGTGCTGATCCCGGCTTGGGTCAACCCGCCCATTCTTCACCCCTGTCTTTGGGTCTTTCTGAGCCAGAAACCGCTTCAGATCCTTTGAACAAAAGCCATAGGTCAATTGAAACCGCTCTCTGCCAAAGTGAGCAATCACAGGGTCAAGAATATGCTGGCACAGCGCCTCTAAAGCTGGGATGGTTTCTTCCAGGTTTTCGGGGTATGGGTCAATCTGATCCGCATACTTCTGGTAGGTTTGCGTGCAGGTGCAAAACTCCTCCAGTGTTAGGTATTGACCGATTTGCATCGTTCTTACTCTCTAAAACCATGCAAAGCCATGCTAAAGCTAGAGACCGCTAATGAGCTAATGAACTGAGTTTAGCGCAGCCGCCCCGATCGCAGGATGCTGATAATTAGCCATAGCCCCAGGATGCTGGCGGCGGCAAACAGCGCCTCGCTGATCCACACCACGCGGCTGACGGGGGCGTTTGCGGTGATAATCGCCGCGCCCATGATCAGCGCCCCCACGACAATGCTAAAAGAGAGCCGATTGGCAGAAGAATCGACGGTGCGGCGCAAGGTGTCCAGTTCGCGCACGGTCAGGTTCCAGTTCAGCGTTTCAGAGGTGACACGGTCGAGCAGCAGTTCAACCTGACGGGGCGATTGCAGCGACAGATTTTTCACATCCAGCAGCGTCCGCAAGAAGGCAGGCAGCGGCGCATCGCCCACCAGCTTGCGGCGAAACAGATCGGTCATCAGCGGGCGAATTTGTTCTGAAAAGTTGAATTCGGGGTCGAGCGTGCGGGCAACGCCTTCTAGATTGGCGATCGCCTTTGCACATAGCCCCAGGTTTCCTGGCACGCGAATCTTGTTCTTTCGTGCCGCTTGCAGCACCTCATAAAACAGCAGGCTGAAGTTGATCTGCCCCAGGTTGAGGCTGTAATACTGCCGCAGCAGCCGCTCATAGTCTGTTTCCAGCCGCGTCAGGTTAATGGGTTCCTCCGAGGGAGCCAGTTGCAGCGTGAGCTGAGCGCAGCGCTGGGCATCCAGGCTGACAATGGCCAAGATTAGCTCTAGCAAGATGTCCTGCGTGCGCGGGTCGAGCCGCCCCACCATGCCACAGTCCAGCAGGGCCACGCGCCCATCGCTGAGATAAAACAGGTTGCCAGGATGCGGGTCGGCATGGAAGAAACCGTCCAGACAGACCTGCTGGAAAAAGGCGCGGAGCAACAGGTTGGCGATCGCCCGTTTCTCGGATCGCTCGTCTTCTGCGTGGGCGAACTCCGCCAGCAGCAGCGGCTTGCCATCCAGCCACTCCATCACCAGCAGTTGGTCTGTCGTATGCTCCCAGATAATCTGCGGCACCACCAGTTGCGCTGGGTCAAACCAGCGGCTGCGGCCTAGGTTGGTGCGGAGTTGGTCGGTATAGGTCGCCTCCTGGGTAAAGCGCAGTTCAGCCCGCAACGCCTGGGAAAACTCTTCCGCCAGGGTTACCACGTCGTAGAGCTTGCCAAATTCGGTTTGGGCCACCAAGCTGGCGATCGCCCGAATCAGGGCAATATCCTGCTCCACCACAGGCAGCAGCCCCGGCCGCTGCACCTTCAGCGCCACCTCGCGGCCGTCCTTGAGCGTGGCCCGGTGGGTTTGAGCAATCGACCCCGCTGCCACAGGTTCCGGGTTAATCGCCAGAAAGACATCTTCCACAGGGCAGGAAACCGATTCTCGAATCACAGCTTCAATTTCTGCCCACTCTACAGGCGGAACCTTGGCCTGGAGCGTGCTGAGCGCCTCAATATAGTCAGGCGGCAACAGATCAGGGCGCGTACTCAGCAGTTGCCCCAGCTTGACATACACCGGCCCCAGGTCTACCAGAATATTTCGCAGCACCGCAGGCGTGGGCAGCTTTGGCTCGTCTAGCTTGCCGCCCGACAGCAGCCGCCGCATATAGTCCCACCCGTGCCGCAGCACAACCTCAGCGATTTCGCCTTGACGAGAACTGGTCTGGACAAGTTGAGAGAGCATCGATACACTTCCCTGGACTGCCGCTGGCGTTCACAAAAAAGCCCCGCCACTCCTACAGCCTAGCGGGGTTTGTCGAGTTTGGGGTTAAGGTTCAGTTCAGCCTGGCTCAAAACACTAACGCAATGACAGAGTCAGCTTGCTGCGATGGCTGAGGGACTGCACTCAATACTCCTTTGCGGCTTCGTCTACAAAGCACCAGAGCCAGTCTTCGCCCAGCTCTGCCGAACTCATGACCGGATGCCCTGTTTCTTCATAATGGCGGCGGGCGTGCTGATGCTTTGATGAGTCGCAGCACAGCATCTTACCGCAGGTCTGGCAAATCCGCAGATGCACCCACTGGCTGTTGACTCGGATGCATTCTTCACAGCGAAAGACCGGGAAATTTGCCTTGGGAATCAGCGTTTCAAGGGTCACATTGTTCAGATGTTCGCAGGACATGGGCGGAGGGTTGAGGGGAGGGTTGAGGAGTGGGCCTCGGAGTCGGGAATGCACCGAAACGTTAGCGAAACTCTAGCACGGTTTGCCTGACTCTTGGGCTGGTGCCCCAGCGGACAGAGACTTTCGCATATGGGGCGATCGCCCCCAACCCCCTTCACCTTGCTTTCTAGTTCCTGGCCTGCGTAGGCAGCGGTTCTGGCGTGATACTCAGGCTAATAGTTTGCCCGTTGCGGCGAACTTCCACTGGCAGCGGGCTGCCAATGCGGCTGTTTTCTACGACCTGCTGCACCTGTTCCGAAGCGGTGACAGGCTGCTGACCCACTTTGGTAATCACGTCGCCAGCGCGAACCCCTGCACGAGCAGCAGGGGAGTTGTTTTGCACGCGCACCACCAGCACGCCCCGATCTTCCTGAACCCGAATCGGGCTATTGGGATCGTCGTTGATGTTTTGCTTCAATTCAGGGGTCAGGTTGACCATCTGCACGCCCAGATAGGGGTGATCGACCCGCCCCGTGGCGATGAGCTGGTCGGCGATGCGCTTGGCGGTGTTAATCGGAATCGCGAAGCCCAGTCCTTGGGCGTTGGCGCGGATGGCGGTGTTGATGCCGATCACCTCGCCGCGCTCGTTGAGCAGGGGCCCGCCAGAGTTGCCGGGGTTGATGGCTGCGTCGGTCTGAATAAAGCTGGCCCGCTGATCGGGAATGCCGACTTGGGCGCTGCTGCGACCCGTGGCGCTGATGATGCCTGCGGTAACGGTGCTGTTTAGCCCCAGTGGGTTGCCAATGGCGATCGCCCATTCACCCGGCCGCAGCAAATCAGAATTGCCCAGTGGGGCAGTCGGCAGACGATCGCCCTCAATCTTGACAACGGCAACATCAGTGACGCGATCGCCCCCCAACACCCGCCCCTCAAAGGTGCGGCCGTCGCTCAGGGTGACTGTTACCCGGTCAGCTCCATCCACCACATGGGCATTGGTAATGATTAGCCCGCTCGCGTCGATGATTACGCCGGAGCCGATTCCCTGCTGCACGCGGGAAGACGGTGGCAGCCCTTCTTCGCCAAAGAAGCGTCGGAAGAAGGGGTCGTTAAACGCCTCGGGAACGCGCCGGGTCACGGTTCGTGAGGAGTCGATCCGCACCACGGCCGGGCCAACTCGCTCGGCTGCGCTGGCAATAAAGTTTGACCCACCAGAAGCAAACGCCGCGGCAGCGGAGGGCGCAGAAACCGCCGCCGGAGCCTGCACTTGGCTGACCAAGGGTTCTTCTACGGTGGTAGAAATAGGAGCCAGGGCCTGGTTGGCTAAGAGGCGATCGCCCGCTACTACCGCTCCAGCTCCCATCATCATCAGAGCCAGATAGATCAGAGACTGTTTCATGGAAGATTTGCGCTCAGGCTTTCTAGAGGTCGTCACGGTGTCAGATTCCTCGCTATATCCAATTGTTCCCAAAATTTTTGTAGATTCAGGAAAGTGTTTTCGGTTTAAAGCGGTGGCGCTGAGGCATGACCGTAAAATCGACCCCAACACACACTGCCATAGTGCTGAAATGATGAATGCTGCGATACGTCTAGACGGCTACAGCATTTTCTTGCCTCGTGAGGCACATGCTGCCCTCACGAGGCAAGGGCTTATTGACCATCTGTGTGCCTCACTAGCTTCAAAAACGCTGTATTAGCAGACAATTACTAGACCAATACTCTAAATCATCAGGTTAAATCATCAGGTTAGATTGCCGGGTGAGATCATTAAGCATTAGTCTTTCCCTAATTTAATCGGGAAATTTGTCAATCGAATGACAAGGCTGTCACAACCTTATGAAAAGATGCAACTCAGCCTTGAGCCTGCCTTTAGACGTAGACCGACTCCGGAGTTTGTCATGCAAAGTTCATCCCCCTTTCACGACAGCGACAAACCCGATTGATAACTTGAAATCACAGGTGAATGAATGCTCAGGGAGTCGGTTGTCCTGCACGAAAGCTTTTTCGGCATCAAAGCAGGGCCCCTCGGCTCCCTCTTTTTTTAATGTTTTTTTGTTTTATGTTTTTTGGAAGCGGACGTGGCCATGATTTCTCTCCAGCGCGGCCGTCTTCAGTTTCAAAAGCCGTTAGGACTTACACAGGGCGCATCCCCGTTATGCAAGTTTGCCCTCATCCCCCAGCCCCTTCTCCCAAACAAGGAGAAGGGGAGCCGGATTGGAAGTCCCTTCTCCCAAAGCGGGAGAGGGATTTAGGGTGAGGGTTACAAAAGTAGGATGCACCCACTTACACAGTTGAACGATTTCTCGCAGGTGCGCCCGCGAGAAATCGTTCAAGACCCAGAAAGCTTATCGTAAGTGCGTGAGTCCTAAACCGTTTTAGGATATCTATATCTAGACGGTTCTACCTCTAGCTTTTTCAAAAACCTCTAAGCCTGGAACGCTGGTCTGAATGCGGCGAATTGACGTGATCTTGATTGGGGTGGGTGTGTTTGCGGCGGGTGGCATTGTCTATGTCGCGCTGACTCGCCTGGGATTAACCGACCTCGATGCGGGCATCTGGACGCAGGCGGTGCTGACCATCGGACTATTGGGCTGGCTGGTGACGTATCTGTTTCGCGCAGTCACCCAAAACATGACCTACAACCAGCAGCTCAAGGACTATGAAGATGCCGTGCTGCAAAAGCGACTGGATGCGATGACCCCGGAAGAATTGGCGACGCTTCAGGCGGAGCTAGAGCAAGAAAAGGCGGCCGACGAAAACGCAGCGCTGGATGGTAAGGTATCTGGTGATCCTTAGGCACGGCGATCGCCGCTCATGGCTCTAGGTGAAAAATTCTGGGTAGCAAGCTCTGGGTAACAAGCTCTGGGAAGCAAGCTCTGGGCAGCAAGCTCTGAGCAACAAACTCCGGGCAACAAATTCTAGATAACGGCCCAGGCTTAGTAAATAAATCTACAGGACACAGCATGAAGTCGGTTTCAGATTGCATGGGGGCATTGCGCGATCGCGCTCAGTGTGCGCTCATTCCATTTATTACAGCGGGTGATCCTGATTTGGACACCACAGCCAAGGCGCTGCAAGTCCTGGATCGCAGCGGTGCAGATCTGATCGAACTCGGCGTGCCCTACTCCGATCCGCTGGCGGATGGCCCGGTTATCCAGGCAGCCGCCTCGCGGGCGCTCCAGCGCGGTGTGAAGCTAGAAGACGTGCTGGAACTGGTCAAAACCGTCAGCCCGACATTACGAGCGCCGATTATTCTCTTCACTTACTACAACCCGATTTTGAACCGGGGCATTGAGTCTTTCCTGAAACGGGCCTACGAGGCCGGTGCGCGGGGTCTGGTGGTGCCAGATTTGCCCCTAGAAGAGATGGACAGCGTGCTGAAACCTGCGGCAGACATTGGCATTGAGGTGACGCTGCTGGTTGCGCCGACCAGTCCTAAAGAGCGCATCCAGGCGATCGCCCAACAGGCCCAGGGCTTTATCTATCTGGTCAGCGTGACGGGGGTGACGGGAATGCGATCGCAGGTGGGCGATCGCGTGCAAGACCTGCTGCTAGAGCTACGCAGCGTTACGGATAAGCCCATCGGCGTTGGCTTTGGTATTTCAGAGCCGAGTCAAGCGCGGCAAGTCATGGAGTGGGGTGCAGATGCCGTCATCGTCGGCAGCGCCTTTGTCAAACGCTTGGCAGAGGGCGAACCGCATCAAGCCTTGGAATCTGTCGAAACCTTTTGTCGCAGCCTGAAGGCATCGCTGCAAGAGGCATAAAAATTGGGCGCTTGATTGGGCATTTGTTTGGGATGGGCACCTCACCGAACTTGAGGTAGTGAAGTGGCAAACCAATCGCGTGCTTTAGCAGGTCTAAAGTAACAGGTTCAGTCCTTGATGCGCTCCCATAGAGGAGCAAAGGGGGTGGCTCCGTGGCGCTGTGACATCTAATCCTTCGCTACGGACACTTATTCCTTCGCTCTACATGCATCATACGAACGTAAAAATAAAGGCGGCACCCAGATTCGAACTGGGGGTGAAGGTTTTGCAGACCTCTGCCTTACCACTTGGCTATGCCGCCGAGCTTGCTGTCTTGACAGTGTTGACAGCCGACTTTTTTTCGAGGGGTTTGTGAAGGGTTTGCGAGGGGCGATCGCCCCCTGTGAACAGGTTCTTCGTCCCACGAGGATCTAGTATATCATCCGAGGAAGTTGCGATAATTCTCATCTGAAAGATTTCTGGCGGGTTCCCATGCCATCCTCTGCGGGTTCGCCCTCTGCGGGCTTGAAGATTGCTCAACTGACCGACACGCACCTGTTTGCCGACGAGCAGGGTGAGATGAAGGGCTGCCAAACGGGGCGATCGCTCCAAACCGTGCTTCAGGCGGTGGCCCAGCGCCAGCCCCGACCCGACTTGCTGCTGCTGACGGGTGACCTGTCGCAGGATGAAACTGAGGAATCCTACCGGGTCTTGCTGCGGCTGATTTCGCCGCTGGGCATTCCGGCGCTGTGGCTACCGGGAAATCACGATCAGGCGATCGCCCTGATGGAGCAGGTGCTTTCGGTCTTCCCTGCCGCGCCCCAAAAGTGTCTGCAACAGGGCGGCTGGAACCTGATTTTGCTGAATTCTAGCCAGTGGAACGAAGTATCCGGGCGGCTCTCCGACGACAGCCTGCACGGGCTGGATGCTCAGTTGCGCCAGTTTGCCCATCTGCCGACGCTCGTGGCGCTGCACCATCCGCCGCTGGCCGTTGGCTCTGCCTGGATGGATGCTATCGGGCTGCAAAATCGGGAGGATTTGTTTGCAGTGCTGGATCAGCACCCTCAGGTGAAGCTGGTGGTGTTTGGGCATATTCACCAGGAATTTGATCAAATGCGGCAGGGCGTGCGCTATTTGGGCACACCGTCTACTTGTGTCCAATTTTCGCCAAATATCGACGAATTTTCGATCGACTCGACCCGTCAACCGGGGTTTCGAGAAATCACGCTCTATCCGGACGGACGCTACGAAACGCAGGTGGTGCGGGTGGAGCGGGCAGCCTCTCTGGTGTAGCCAGCCAGTCTCTAGTGCAGGGAGTCCGGGTGTTCCCACATTTGCGCGGCGGCATTTGTGCGGCGGCGTTTGCAGCCCGTTGTCCACTGCGTCCCCCTCAAGCGGTACAATGTATCGTCGGTTGTTCTTCTCTCATCCCCTCGATTCATGATTTCCAGCAACGACTTTCGTCCGGGCGTGAGCATTGTCCTCGATGGTTCTGTATGGCGCGTGGTGGAATTTCTCCATGTGAAGCCTGGTAAAGGGTCGGCGTTTGTGCGGACGAAGCTGAAAAATGCCCAGACGGGCAACGTGGTGGAACGCACCTTCCGCGCTGGGGAAACCGTCCCCCAGGCGATCTTGGAAAAGAGCGTGATGCAGCACACCTACAAAGAAGGTGATGATTACGTCTTTATGGACATGGAGAGCTACGAAGAAGGACGGCTGACGGCGGCGCAAATTGGCGATCGCGTCAAATATTTGAAAGAGGGCATGGAAGTGAACGTCGTCCGCTGGGGCGACCAGGTGATGGAAGTGGAACTGCCCAACTCCGTCGTTTTGGAAATTATCGAAACAGACCCCGGCGTGAAGGGCGACACCGCGACGGGAGGCACCAAGCCCGCCATTGTGGAGACGGGCGCTCAGGTGATGGTGCCGCTGTTTATTGCCAAGGGCGAGCGGATCAAGATTGACACCCGCACGGATACCTATCTGGGGCGGGAAACCTCGTGAGTATTTGGGGCTGGCTTGCTATGACCGCTGGTGACGTGGGGCGATAAATACCGTGGAATTAAACTTTAATGAGATTCGTGAGCTTCTAGCTCTGCTAAATCAGACAGACTTGGCAGAGTTTACCTTAAAAAGCAGCGATTTTGAGCTGATTTTGCGGAAACAAGGCAAAGAGAGCGATCGCCCTGTTGTCGTCGAACCTGCTGACACGGCCCGCTTTACCCCACCCCCCGTCGCCCCAGTTGTGCCCGCCGCGCCCCCTGCCCCTGCGATTCCCTCACCCCCGTCCCCCCTGGCCACCGAAAAGCTGGTGGAGATTACCTCGCCGATTGTGGGCACGTTCTACAGCGCCCCTGCACCCGATGAGCCGCCGTTTGTAAATGTGGGCGATCGCATTCGCAATGGGCAGACGGTTTGCATTATTGAGGCGATGAAAATCATGAACGAAATCGAGGCTGAGGTGAGCGGCGAAATCGTCGAGATTTTGGTGAAAAATGGTGACTCAGTAGAGTTTGGTCAGGCGTTGATGCGGGTGAATCCTGGCTAAAGGCGATCGCCCTTCTTCGGGAGTGCGTCTGATAAGCGGGCTTTTTAATCTTTGAGAAACAGTTTTTCGAAAAGCGCTCAGCCCCCATGCAGCCGCTATTTTCTCAGTCTAAATTCATTTAGAATGCAGGCAGTTTCCCTAAGCTAATCCTGAACCTGAGATCCAAATGGCATTGCGGCACGTAATGACTTTAGGATTCAAAGGTTTGTGCTGCTGAACTAATGCGGATCTAACCTGCCATGAGTGTTGAAGATATCGCTACGCTGCTGCATCCGGCGATCGCCGTTTTCTTCGTGTTTCCCTTGATTGGTGCGGTGGTGTACTTTGCCTGGCAAACCCGCCAGCGCCGCCTACAGCTTGCTGCCGGAGACAAGAGCAAGATTCCGCCCATCGTCGGCCCCGACCATTTCAAACTGGGCAAGTGGCTGAGTGGCTCTGTTGTGGGCATCACGCTGCTGGGCATGGCACAGCCGATTTACAAAAAGCTGGTGCTAGACAGCGGCAACTGGGCTGCAAACTCAAGCCGGTTTTATATCATTCTTGGATTTTTTATTGCGACGATCGCCGCATTGGTGTTTCTCTATCGCGCGGCCTCGCTGAATCCGCAAACGCCCCGGCTCTGGCGAGGGCTGTTTGCCATGCTGACTGGCGCAGGCTTGTGGATTATCGGCTTCCAAAAGTTTCAAGCTGGCGACGGAGATTTATACGATCTCGTTTTTCGGCGCGATTTTGAGTGGCAGGTGTCGCATTTCTACTACGGCATGATTGCTGCCATGCTGATGATTTTTTCACTGGCGATCGCCCCCGACATCTACAGCCGCGACAAGGACGCGGCTTTGACCTGGCGCAGAACCCACACCGCGCTCAATACCATTGCCCTACTGTTTTTTGTCGGTCAGGCCCTAACCGGCCCCCGCGACCTGCTAGAAATTCCCCTAAGCTGGCAAAAGTCCTACGTCGAGCAGCTTTATAAGCAGGGCTGTCAGACCGAACCCTGCCAGGTGCAGGCCGCGCCTGCGGAAGAAGCGC
Source organism: Thermoleptolyngbya sp. C42_A2020_037 (assembly GCF_015272455.1). NCBI lineage: Bacteria > Bacillati > Cyanobacteriota > Cyanophyceae > Oculatellales > Oculatellaceae > Thermoleptolyngbya > Thermoleptolyngbya sp. C42_A2020_037. The sequence goes on along the minus strand of NZ_JACYLP010000028.1, from coordinate 63,898 downwards.
CCCAGGGACAGGCAACCCCGTGATGGGATCGCGGGCGATCGCCCCTCCATCTCAGTTCACACGTATGTCTAGGCAATTCTGCGGGTGCGATTTCCTAGCGATCGCCACGATAGCGGCTAGGAGTTGTTCCGGTCGCTTTACGAAACTGCTGGGTCAGGTGGCTGTGGCTATTAAATCCGCAGCGGAGCGCAATTTCCACAATTGAATCATCGGTTTGTTTGAGCAGTCGTTTTGCCGTTTCGATGCGCTGCTGAAGCAAGTATTGATAGGGAGAAAGCCCGACCGATTGTTTGAACAAACGACTAAAGTGAAACTGGCTAATGCCTAGCAGATTTGCCAGATCCGCCAGCTTAATCTCCTGATCTAAATGGTCATTGAGATAGTCCAAAACCCGGAGCAATTGTTGTTGGTTTAGCCCGCCTTCATACTCTGAAATTTGAGCGGTTTTAGCGGCATAGTGCCGAATCAAATGCACCGCCAAAACGTTGGTCAGCGAGTCGATGTAGAGTTTGCCGCCCAGATTTTGCTGCTGCAAATCGGTGAGCAGGAGTTGGGCGATCGCCTCCAGTTGGGCATCCCGAATCCGAAAGTCGTCAACCAGTTCTAGCCGGACTGTGGCGCTGCCCAGCGTTTCATGAGCCACCGTTTGCAAAAACTGAGACGGCAGCCGAATTTCCAAAAAGTGGTCGGCTTGCTGCCAACGAGCAAACACTGGCACCCCCGCCGGAGTAATCGAAATATCACCTTTGCCATACAGCCCGGTAAATCTTTTACTGCCTTTGATCTGGAGAAACTGAACCGGGCGGGAAGACAGCGATAGACAAATGGTGTGTTCCTCAGGAAAGTGGCAAAATGCCTCGCCTGCGGGCGGCTGAAACTGCTTAACCAGGATATTTTCCCAGCCTAAGTCATCGCTCGACAAGACAGGCGCGTGATCCATTTGAGCCGGACGTAGGTCAGCAGATGTCATCGGGTCAGATTCACTCAATTACTTTGTATTGTAGGCATAATGCCACATTTATCGTTTTGGGCTGGACAGGCAGATTGGAGGCGATCGCCCGCCAAAAAATCACCGCAAGATTTTGACAGAACCGCAGGAATCAAATAGTTCCCCTTGGCAGACTTCTCTACGCTAGAGGCGTTAACCCACCCAGGAGGGACTATGGCTCATCTGCTACATCTGGATTCGAGTCCGCGTGATGCGCGATCGCGCTCTCGACAGCTTACTCGTGAATTTGTCGCAGCCTGGAAGCAGGCTCATCCGACCGATACCGTCACCTATCGAGACATCGGCCGCGATCCGCTCCCCCATGTCAGCGAGGCGTGGATTGCAGCGGCCTACACGCCGCCAGATCAGCGCACGCCAGAGCTTTGGGAGGCCATTGACCTGAGCGATCGCCTAGTGGATGAGCTGCTGGCCGCCGATATCTGTGTCATCGGTGTACCCATGTATAACTTCAGCGTGCCCAGCGGCATGAAAGCGTATATTGATCAAATTGTACGCATCGGGCGCACGTTTGAGCTCACGCCAGAGGATGCGGAAAATCCCTACAAACCGCTCGTTTTGGGCAAGAAAATGTTCATCATCACGTCACGCGGAATATCGGGCTATGGCCCAGGCGAGAAGTACGAGATGCTGAACTATCAAGACCCTTACTTGCAGGCAGTCTTCGGATTGATCGGTATCACCGATATTACGTTTATTGCCGTTGAAAATGAAGAGTCTGGGGAACACAGCTTGGCTGAGTCAATCGCAAATGCTCGCGTGCAAATTGCTCAACTTGCAGCACGCTAGCCGGATGCCAAATCACGATTTGGAACTTGCATGACTCGGTGGGCGATCGCCATCAGAAGCACTCCAAATGAGATTGCCGCAGCGCCCACCCCAGCGTCACCGCGCGGGTTGCCATGAAACAAGTGAGCGCCAGCCACAGCAGCGCGTTGTTTTGAGTGTGCCAGGCGATCGCCGCGATGGGGGCAAAACCCAGCAGCGATGAGGCAAGTGCCGACTTCCGCAGCACGTCCCCAGCGGTGATGCCGAGGAAATAGCCGTCGAGCATATAAGCGATCGAGCCAAAGCCCAGCAGCGGCAGCAGCCACCAGACCGACTGGCGCACGCTCTCCAGCACGTTGGCATGGTGCGTCAGCAGGCGAAATAGCGGCTGGGGCCGCAGGGCAAACAGGAGGGCGATCGCCAGTCCGAGGCCTAGGCTCAGTGCTCCAGAGAGTTCCGCCAATGCCCGCAGGCGATCGCGCTGACCGCCGCCGTGAAACTGGCCCGCGTAGGTTTCGGTGGCAAAGGCGAGGCCATCGATGAAGTAGGCCGCCAGCGTCACCACCTGAAGCAGCAGCGTATTTGCCGCCAGCACGGTCGTCCCCATCGCAGCGCTGAGGTTAGTAAACACCGCAAAGGTGGTAATCAGGGCAAAGGTGCGAATCACAATATTGCCGTTCAGCAGAACTAGGGACTTCAGCGCCGCCGCGTTCCAGATCTTGGGAAACACTGCCCGCACCTGCGCCCCAGACACCTCGCGGCTTAGCAGACCCAGCGCCACCCCCAGCATGGCGTACTGGCTCAGGGCCGTGGCAGCGCCGGCCCCCGCGCTGGCCCAGCCCCACCGCACAATCAGCCAGTAGTTCAGCACGACATTCACACCGTTGCTCACCGCCGACAGCAGCAGCACCGCCCGCCCCTTACCCCGTCCCAAAAACCAGCCCATCCACACCAGATTGAGCAACGTCGCGGGTGCCCCCCAAATCATCGCGTTGTAATAAGCTCGCCCGGCCTGTTTTACCTCCGGTGCGGCGCTCAGCAGCGTAAAGCCTATCTCTCGCAGCGGCAGTTGCAGCAGCACAATCCCCAGCCCCACGACTAGGGCGATCGCCCCACCCCGCAGCCCCGTTAGCAGCACTTCGTCCGCATCGCCCCGGCCCACCGCCTGCGCCGTCGTGCCCGTTGTGCCCATCCGCAAAAAGCCAAAGGTCCAGTACAGGTAGTTGAACAAGACAGTGGCGATCGCCACGCCCGCCAGATGCCGAATCTCTGCCAAATTGCCCAAAAATGCCAGATCTAGCAGCCCTGCCAGCGGCACCAGCAGATTTGACACGACATTCACACCGGCCAGTTGCAGGAACGGCAGCCAAAAGGGGTAGCGCATGGCAGGGGGTGGGGTTCAGGGTTAGGGCTGAGAGAATTTTCGGTGACTTTGGAGGGCGATCGCCTAGACTAGACACAATATCAAAGATCTCAGTAAATCGCTGGCAGCGATCAACGCCCCTATCCGCCGCCCGTTCTAGCCCAGCAACCCGTCTAGCCACTGCCGTTTTTAATCGTTTTCAACCCAATTCCGCCCATGACCGCTACTCAAGTTCAGCCCTACACCGCCAGCGCCACCACCGTCCAGCTTCACTACACCGTCACCATGCCCCAGCCAGAGACGCACCTGTTCGAGGTGACGCTGCGGATCTCCGGCTGGCAACAGGACAGGCTCGATCTCAAAATGCCCGTGTGGACTCCCGGCTCCTACTTGATTCGGGAATACTCACGGCATGTGCAGGATTTTTCTGTGGACTCTGGATTGACATGGGAGAAGCTTGGCAAAAACCACTGGCGAATTCACACCAGCAGCACGTCAGAAATCACGCTGAAGTATCGCGTATTTGCCAATGAGCTGACCGTCCGCACGAACCATCTCGACACGACTCACGGATACTTCAATGGCGCAGCGCTGTTCTTCTTTGTGCCAGGGTTTGAGCGTCAGCCTATTCGAGTGACGATTGTGCCGCCGAAGCCGTCCTGGAAAATCGCCACTACGCTGCCCGTCGTTTCGGGTGAGGAAAATACCTTTGAAGCGGCTGACTTTGATGCGCTGGTGGATACGCCCGTAGAGGTGGGCATCCACGATCGCCATGAATTTAGCGTGCTGGGCAAGCCCCACGAGTGGGTGATCTGGGGAACGGGGAACTACGACGCAGCAGATTTAATTCAAGACACCACGCGAATTGTGGAAGTAGAAGCCGCGCTATTCGGCGGGCTGCCCTACGAGCGCTATCTGTTTTTGCTGCATTTGTCGTCTCAGGGCTATGGCGGGCTGGAGCATAAAGACTCCTGCACCTTGAACTACGGACGTTTCAGCTTCCGAGCCAGGGAGAAATACAACCGCTTTATGCAGTTGGTGGCACACGAGTTTTTCCATCTGTGGAATGTGAAGCGGATTCGTCCCAAGGCGCTGGAAGTGTTTGATTATGAATCGGAAAATTACACGCCGTCGCTTTGGTTTTGCGAAGGGACGACCAGCTTTTATGACTTGGCAATCCCCTTCCGGGCGGGACTGTATGATGCAAAGACCTATCTCAAAGAATTGAGTAAGGAAATCACGCAGTTTCTCACGATTCCCGGACGCAAAGTGCAGCCGCTGAGTGAATCCAGTTTTGATGCGTGGATCAAGCTCTATCGCCGCGATGCAAATAGCAACAATAACCAGATCTCCTATTATCTCAAGGGCGAAATGGTGTCGCTGCTGCTGGATTTGTTGATTCGTGCCAGACACCAAAACGAGCGATCGCTCGATGATGTGATGCGGCTGATGTGGCAGCGGTTTGGGCGGGATGAAATTGGCTTTACGCCAGAGGAACTGGAGGGGGCGATCGCCGCTGTTGCTGAAACTGACCTCACCGACTTTTTCCACCACGCGCTGCACACCACCGAAGAATTGCCGTTTGACGACTACCTGCAACCCTTTGGGCTGTGTCTGCAACCCGAAGATGTAAGCAGTCTTCCGCCCAGCCTAGGCATCACCGCCCGCGCCGAAAATGGCAAAACCCTGATTCAGTTTATTGAAATGGGCGCACCGGCTCAGCAAGCTGGCCTCGACATTGGCGACGAGTTGCTGGCGCTGGACGGGCTGCGGGTGTCGGCAGAGCAGTTGGGCGATCGCCTGCAAAACTACCGACCCGGCGACACAGTGCAAGTCACCGTCTTCCACCAAGACGAACTCCGCACTGTTCCTGTCACTCTCGACCCGCCCTCCCCCAGCAACTTCAAGCTTATGCCCCTGCCGTCTGCCAACGATGCTCAAAAAGCGCTCCTGCGGGGCTGGCTGGGTATCGATTGGGAAACACTGTGTAACGTCATGTAACCAACTCTGGACAAGAAGCTTAAGCTCCAAGGCTCTCTGAATGGGGTGTGGTAGTGTCTGAAAAAATTCCTCCATCACACTTGAGGAGATCTCTATGCCGCTACAGACACCGCCGCCACCGTCCATCAGTCCCAGCCAAATGACGCTGCTCCGCGTTGTTGCAGCGATGGCCTGGGCCGATGGCAACCTCGCCGAAGAAGAAGTAGACGTGATGCTCGACAGCTTTAGCGGACTCTTTGCAGCCGATGCGCCCCAAAAAGAAGAACTGCGGAAGGAGTTGCGGGATTACGTCATGCAAAATATTCCGCTAGAGGAACTCATTCCCAAGCTGCAAACGATTGAGGAGCGGGAACTGGTGCTGCGCCTGGGCTATGCCGTGATCAACTCCAGCGCCCGCACGCCAGACGAGGAACTCGTCAACGACGAAGAAGCCGAAGCCTATCAGCGACTCGTCGATCTACTGGGCTTTGCGCCAGAAACAGTGAAGCGCGTGGAAGAAGAGGCGATCGCCGACCTCTCACAAAGCGAAGGGCTGATCGAACGCCTCACCCGCCACTTGGGCAACTTCATCGGGCATTAACCGCTCCTAGCGCCCTTGCTTCTGGTCGTTCGTAGTAAGCGCTTTAGCGCTGAAGCGCTTACTACGAGCCAAGGCATCACCCTAAAACTAAACCATGACACTGCACTAGAGGCAAAATTTCTGCCTCTGAGTACTAGCATTGGCTCTCAGCGCTAGCTTGACTAAGCCAAGTCTTCGTTTCTAGCTCATCTCCAACATTCGCTGAATCGGTCTGAGTGCCGCCGCCTGAATCTCCTCAGATAGAGTGATTTCGGGCTGGCGGTTTTTCATGCAGAGATACAGCTTTTCCAGCGTGTTCAGTCGCATGTGGGGACACTCATTGCAGGCGCACTGGTTCAGCGGCGGCGCAGGGATGAAGGTCTTGGCGGGTTCTGCCTTTTGCATTTGGTGAATAATGCCCGGTTCCGTCGCCACGATAAAGGCACGGCTCTCGCTCTTTTGGCAATAGCTGAGCAGGGCGGTCGTAGAGCCGATGTAGTGGGCATGGCGCAAGACGGCGGGTTCGCATTCGGGATGGGCGATGACTTCTGCTTCAGGATGCTCGATTTGCAATTGCACGATCTTGCGTTCGGAAAACGTCTCATGCACCATACAGCTTCCCTGCCACAGCACCATCTCGCGTCCCGTCTGCTCCATAACGTAGCGCCCCAGGTTGCGATCGGGCGCAAAGATAATGGGCTGATCTGGGGGAATCTGCTGCACGATCTTCACCGCATTGGAACTGGTGCAGATAATGTCGCTGAGGGCTTTGATTTCGGCTGTGCAATTGATATATGACACAACGACATGACCCGGATGTGCTGCCTTGAAGGCGGCAAAAGCATCGGCCGGGCAGCTATCCGCTAGGGAACAGCCTGCCTCTAGGTCGGGCAGCAGCACCAGCCTGTGCGGATTCAAAATCTTCGCCGTTTCTGCCATGAAATGCACCCCTGCAAACACGATCACGTCTGCATCGGTGCTAGCGGCCTGCTGCGACAGCCCCAGGGAGTCGCCAATATAGTCGGCAATGTCCTGGATATCGGGGTCTTGATAGTAGTGCGCCAGGATCACCGCATTGAGGTCGCGTTTGAGATTGGCGATCGCCCCAAACAAATCCCTAGGCAGCGCCTCGGAATTTTGGTAAGACAGAACAGTTTGTAGCACGGTTTACGGACTTCCCAGGTAGTTGTTAGATAGGAGACATGAATTAATTATAGTTGTTTTCACCATAAAGAGGGAGGCAACTGGCAACCCACCCAGCGACCCAACACGGGTGCGGGGCTGCAAGTATCAGTATTCAGAGGGTTGGAGAATCTTGTAAGGGCGATCGCCCTCTCCCCTTACCTATCGTGCGAGAAGTCCTCAGGAATTCTTATCAATCAGCGCTTTACGTGATTCAGCGAACACTATATGCTTAGTTCATAAGTTCAGTTCTATTAAAAAAACATGGTCTATAGACTAAAGTCTATGCTAATTATTAACACTCAATCGTCCTTGAAATTCTCAGGAATTCTTAATTGATCAGCGCTTTACGCCATGCATCGAACGCTATAGGCTTGGGTCATAGCTCAATGTCTATGAATAAAATGCCTTGTATAGACTAGAAGCTATATGTTTGATTGAGTTAGCCACTGCTGATTCAGCAACCTTGTTTTTATACCTATGAAAATTACCAATCTCATTCATTTTAGGAACTTGCAAGGCGACCTTTTTGGTGGCTTAACCACTGCTATTGTTTCCTTGCCTTTGGCACTAGCGTTCGGCGTTGCCTCTGGCGCAGGGCCCATCGCTGGTCTCTATGGCGCAGTCTGTGTGGGCTTTTTCGCAGCGCTGTTTGGCGGCACGCCGACTCTGATTTCAGAACCCACCGGCCCAATGACTGTGATTATGACGGCCGTCATTGCCTCACTGGTGGCCGCCGACCCAGAGAATGGCCTGGCAATGGCGTTCACGGTGGTGATGCTGGCAGGCATTTTTCAAATCCTGTTTGGTGTTTTCAAATTGGGCAAGTACATTACGCTGATGCCCTACAGCGTCATTTCCGGTTTTATGTCGGGCATTGGCGTGATTCTGATCATTCTGCAAATTGCGCCATTTTTGGGGCAAAAGGCTCCCAAAGGGGGTGTGCTGGGCACGGTCACCAATCTGCCCACGCTGCTCGCAAACATCAATCCCGCAGCGGCCATCCTCGGTGGCTTGACGCTTGGCATCATTTTCCTGTGGCCACGCAGGCTGAAGCGCTATGCCCCGCCACAGTTGGTAGCGCTGATTGTAGGTACGTTGGCATCGCTGATGCTGTTTCCGGGTGCGGATATCCCGCGTATTGGCGAGATCCCAATGGGGCTGCCAACGCTGCAAGTGCCGACTTTCACGCCAGGTCTAATGACCAAGATGCTTGTGGATGGGGCCATGCTAGGAATGCTAGGCTGCATCGACACACTGCTGACCGCCGTAATTGCCGATAGCCTCACCCGAACCGAGCATGATTCTAACAAGGAGCTGATTGGCCAGGGTATTGGCAACGTGATGTCGGGGCTATGCGGCGGGCTACCGGGTGCAGGCGCGACGATGGGGACGGTGGTGAATATTCAAACGGGCGCAAAGACAGCATTGTCGGGGCTGACGCGGGCAGTGATTCTGCTAGTTGTGCTGCTGTGGGCAGCGCAGTATACTCGCGCCATTCCGATGGCTGTGTTGGCCGGGATTGCGCTCAAGGTCGGGCTGGATATCCTGGACTGGAGCTTCTTGAAGCGATCGCACAAGGTTTCGACCCGCGGCTCCATCATCATGTATGGTGTGCTGCTGCTGACCGTGTTTGTGGATTTGATTGTGGCGGTTGGCGTGGGTGTGTTTATTGCCAATATCCTGACGATCGAGCGTCTTAGCGAGCTGCATTCTCAGGAAGTAAAGGTTATCAGCGACACGGATGATGATGTGGTGCTGAATGACGAAGAAAAGCGCCTGCTGGACGAGGCAAACGGTCGGGTGCAGTTGTTCTATCTGAGCGGGCCGATGATTTTTGGGGTGTCGAAGGCGATCGCCCGCCAGCACAACACCCTGGGCGACTGCGACGCGCTGGTGATGGATCTGAGCGACGTGCCTCACATGGGCGTGACTGCCTCGCTGGAAATTGAAAACGCGATTCGCGATGCGGTGGAGAAGGGTCGCCAGGTCTACCTCGTTGGCGCAGCGGGTAAGGTCAAGCGCCGTCTGGAAAAGCTCGGTGTTTTTAACCTGTTGCCCCATGAGCATCTGTTTACTGACCGCACAGATGCGTTGCGGATGGCCGTGAGCACGGTCAGCAGCTATCCCAAGGGGCTAAGCCATCGCTCTATTTCATAGCGTCTGATTCGCGTTCATAGCGTCTGATTCGCGTTTTATTCACGGCGTTTTACAGAAAGCCGTTCCCTTCCAAAACGGTGAATCACCCCGGATTCTCAAAGAGATCCGGGGTTTTTTGTGCTTTTCTTATCGAGTTTTGAACGTTCTCTAGACGGCCGACAGCGATGCCAGCGGATCGGGAATCCCCGCCGAAGGAGCCTCGAACTGGCCAACCAGCACATATTCATGGCGCAGCTTGAGCCAAGTAATCATCTGCGGATTTGTCGAAATCACCGCTGCCGCAGGGCGGGGACATTTTGCCTTAAATTCGCTCATCTCCGCTGCTTCCAGAAATGCAGGCTCCCGCACCAGCCAGAAATCGATTTCTTTGCCCGTTTCGGCATAGTGGCGAGTGCGCTCCCGCAGCGACTCGTCAAGCGGCTCCTCTTGGAGCAAAAATTTTTCACTGGCTAGGATGAAGTGATAGGTGGTCATAGACGTATTTGAGAATTGGAGAAATTGAAATTTGGAGAATTGGAATCAGGAGAGTTTGGGGTAGAGAGAAGGGAACCAGCCCTTGTAGCTGCGTCACTCCGCTTCTGATTTTCTCATCCCAGCAGCCCCAGCATCGCCTGTTTCATCTCGCGGATGGCCCGATCCATGCCCACGAGGACAGCACGGCTAATGATGCTATGACCAATGTTGAGTTCTTCCATACCGGGAAACTGAGCCACGGGACGCACGTTCCAGTAGGTGAGTCCATGCCCTGCATTGACGCGCAGCCCAGCGGCGATCGCCCGCTCACAGCCCCGCGCCAGCACAGCTAGTTCATGGGCGTGGCTCTGCTCGTCGTGGGCTTCGGCATAGCGGCCGGTGTGTAGCTCGATGAACTGTGCCCCGACCGCAGCAGAAGCGTCAATCTGGGCTGCGTCGGCATCGATGAACAGGCTGACAGGAATGCCCGCCGATTGCAGCGTGCTGACGACGTGCAGCATCCGGTCTTTTTGTCCGGCGATGTCGAGGCCGCCTTCGGTGGTCACTTCCTCGCGGCGTTCCGGCACGAGTGTTACGTAGTCGGGGCGAACATCGAGGGCGATCGCCACCATCTCGTCTGTGGCTGCCATCTCCAGGTTCAGATGCGTCCGCACCGTCTGCCGCAGCAGCCGCACGTCTCGGTCTTGAATATGCCGCCGATCTTCCCGCAGGTGAACTGTGATGCCGTCGGCTCCGGCTAGCTCTGCCAGCACGGCCGCCGCTACCGGGTCGGGTTCTACCGTGCGCCGCGCCTGCCGAATTGTGGCGACGTGATCAATATTGACACCCAGCGTAGGCAAGGCTAAACGCTCCAACTCGTTGGATTACAGCGGGGCACCACAGCAGACACAGCCGCTGCACCCCTCCTCCATCATGCCACGCCAAGGCACAGGGATTGGTGTGCAAGGCTCCTAACCGACGGCATTGGGCGCAGGGGGAGCATCGGGGGCGGGCGTTTCTATAGGATTGGATGGCGGGGCAGGCACAGGGAAAGGTTGTGATGCTGGGCTGGGCGCTGAGACGGGGATAGAGACGGGAGCGGGTTGAGGAACTGGTTGGGGGACTGGCGCAGGCACGGCAGCAGGCAGGGCGTGGCCCAGCGGCACAAAGTCAAACCCAAAGCCCGATCGCAGGCCTGGCTGCACGGTGACCAACTGTACGCCCTGGTTGCGATCGCCCGTTGGCAAAAATCGCACCGTTCCCGTTGCGCCGCTGGCAAAAAAGTCGGGGGAGCGGAGCGCCTGCTGCACGCCTGCCCGGTTCGGAGCCTGTTCCAGCGCAGCAATCAGCGTTTGGGCCGCATCGTAGGCCGTGGCAGTGCGCCAGTTTACGTCGCCTCGCCAAAGCTGGCGCGATCGCTCCACAAACGCCGCCTGCGACGCAGATAGAATATGCCACGGCACCGCCACCACCATGCCCACAGACTCTGGCCCGCCCACCTCCAGCGTCTTCGGCGCGTATACGTCGCCGCCCGCCAGCAGGGGCAGTCGCCCACCATTTGTCCGCACCACTTGCAGCGTCCGGTCAAGCTGGTCGCCATCGGTCAGCAGCACCAGCGCCGTCGCGCCCTGGGCGGTTGCTTGCTGAATGCTGTCTGCGGCGCTAAAGGTAGACTGCGACACGTCGATTTCTCGCACCACTAGCCCACCGCCGAGGGAGAGCGCCGTCCCAAATTCTGCCTTGAGCGACTGGCTGTAGCGGCTGCGCGAGTCGAAAAAGACGGCGGCCTTTTGCTGCCGCATCTGGTTGAGCAAATGATCGGCAAGGGCACGGGCGGTTACAAAATCGCTGGGCACGGTGCGATAGGTATAGGCCCCGGCGTGGGCCAGTTCAACGGCGGTGCTGAGGGGCGAAATGGCAACCAGTTGCCCCGCTTCGTAAATCTCCGCAGCCGCCAGGGTTGCCTCGGTGCTGGCGTGACCCACCACACCCAACACAGCAGGATTGGCAGCCAAGGCCTGGGCGATCGCCCTCGCCACAGCAGGACGGTTCTCGTCGTTGGCAATGATCACCCGCAGCGGCATACCGCCAATTCCACCGCCCTGGTTAATTTCTTGCTGCGCCTGGGCTACGCCTCGCAGCACCTCCAGCGAACTGTTCAAATCCTGGCTGAGGGGCACGGAGACGGCGATCGCATAGGCCGGGTTTGCGCCAATCTGGGCATTGTTCAGGTATATCAGCGCCTCTGGGTCGTTGGGCGTGGATTGGAGCGCGGCGGCAAAGTAGGCTGCGGCCTGGCGAGAATTTCCAGCGGCGATCGCCTGCACGCCCTGATGCTTCTCTGGCGACGCGCCCGCCTGAATCAACAGCCGCTCGCCGCTGCTGATGCGCCCCAGCACCTCGTTGGGCGAGAGTCCGTCTGGTTCTGTAGGGCGCGGCTGCGTGCTAACCGACAGCAAATGCGCCATTTTCAGATGATCGGCCGACCACCATAGCCCAGCCACCACCACGCCCAGCGTGATTAACAGCGAAAGAACCAATGCCGGTGTTTCCGTTTCCCGTTGGCTAGACATACTTTCTCACAAGGGCGATGCACCCGCCGCTACAAGACTCGCGACAGCGCCAGATAAACCAGTCTGAATATAATTCCGACGAAAACGGCCAGCAGTCCGGCAAAAATGGCCAACATAAAAATATTGGGCAGCGATGGCGTGGCAATGATCGCCAGCCCCCTCCTCAGGGGTGTAAACGCCACCAGCGCCAGCGTGATCCCTGCGATGATGAGTAAATCGTTGCGCTCGATCCAGCGGCGCGACTGGGCAAAAATCAGCCCTATCACGATTCCCAACAGCGGCACCCAAAACACCGGACTGACAATCGTCGTCCCCAATAGGCTGAGCAGGGCGATCGCCACCAGCCCGCCCTCAAAGCCCGTGAACAGCGCCCCACCCAAAAACTCCATGAGCGAAAACGGCGCAACCGTCGGCGCAGGGGGCGGGGCAGCAGCAGGCTGGGGTGGAGAAACGGGCGCAGGTGGGGCAGGGGGCGGAGAAACGGGCGCAGGCGGGGCAGACGGAGCCGATTGCAGAGACGTTTGCCCCGTGGCTGGTGGCGCTGCGGTAACCGGGAAGCCCTGACTGGGTTGCGTAATCTGCACGGGATGGTGCGCTAGCGACGCGGCTCCCAGCGCATCCTGCACCTCCTGGGCCGACTGAAACCGCTGGCTAGGCGTGGGCAGCAGCATTTTGTTCAGTACGTCCGCTAGGCGATCGCTCACTGCTGTAGACAAGTGCGATCGCCAGTTCCAGTGATTGCTATAGGCATCGTAGAGTTCGTTGGGCTGTTTGCCCGTCAGCAGCGTAATACAGGTCACCGCCAGCGCATACAAATCCGTCGCCGGATACACCTGGTCGCCCCGCATCTGCTCCGGCGGCGCAAATCCCATCGAGTAAATCCCTGTAGAAGCCCTGCCGCCCGTGCTGACTGCCGCGGTCGTCACCTGCTTGACTGCGCCAAAGTCCAGCAAAAACAGCCGCCCATCCCGCCGCCGCATGATGTTCGACAGCTTGATATCGCGGTGGATTGAGCCGTTGGCATGAACGTAGTCAAGCACCTTGAGGACTTCCTCTAACACCTCCAGCACTTCAGACTCTGAAAACGCCCCCCGTTGTTCCAGTTCTTGCTCTAAATCTTTACCGTCAATGAATTCCTGAACCAGATAGAAGAACCGATCCGTTTTTCCAGGCACTAGGCTAGGCACCTCTAGCTCAAAAAAGGCAAGCAAATCAGGAATTTGGGGATGGTTGCTGCCAAGCTGCTCTAGAACCTCAGCCTCGCGCTGAAACAGCGTTTGGGCCACCTGGAGTTGGTTGGGGCTGAGGTCGCCCGACGGCTGAAATTGCTTCACGACACACCGGCGCATGGCGGGCGTGTAGCGATCGCGCGCCAAAAACGCTGCCCCAAAGCCGCCCTTCCCCAGCAGCTTTTGCGGGATGTATCTCCCCTGCAACAGCAGCGGCATTCCGCAGGTGGTGCAAAACTTCTGCTGCACCGTCCGCAGGGTTGCTGAATCGTCCAGATCCATAAAGTGATTTTGCGGGCGGGGACAGCCAAAACGGGTGCAATAAACTTCCATACGGCGCGGCTAGCTGACAGGGGTGAACACACGCGAACCCTACAGCTATAGGTTAACCCGGATAGGTAAAACCGAACCCTGACGGGTCAGCCGCCCATCAAACCACAGGATTTTTGGAAGCTAGTGAGGGACGAGAATCGGCAAGAAGCCCTTACCTTGTCAGGGCGGTGTGGGGGAAGGGCGGTGCGTGCCCCACCCCGTAAGAAAATGCTGTATCGTCGTCCCTATCCCAGGCTCAGGTTTCGACGGGCAAGACCGCTGCCGCCATCGATCCATGCCCGTCATGGGCAGGGGTCGAAACATGGGTGGAAAACTGAGGCAACACTTCTTCAATAAAGGCCTGGGCCGCCTTGGAGCGATAGCGGTTGGGGTTAACAATCACCGACAGCATCCGATTCACCACCACATCTTCAATGCGGGTGCGCTTTAGCACATCCATTTGCAGCTCCTTTTCGATGGCTGAAATAGAGACAAAGGCAGCGCCCAGCCCTGACTGCACCGCGTTTTTGATGGCCTCGATAGAGTTGAGCTCCATTTCCACCTTCAGGCGGCGCGTTTCAATGCCGCTGCGCGTGAGAACCTGATCAATCACTTTGCGGATGGTGGACTGCGAATCGAGGGTGATGAACTGGAGCTTGTAGAGGTCGTCTTTTTGCACGATGCCCTGGCGAGCCAGCGGGTGATAGGCGGGCAGGATGAGTGCTAGTTCGTCTTCGGCATAGGGAATAATTTCTAAAGATTCCTGTAATTCGGGAGGCACTTCTCCGCCGATAATCGCTAGGTCGATCTGCCCGTTAGCGACGCTCCAGGCCGTGCGCCGGGTGGAATGGACGTGAAGCTGGACAGCGACTTCGGGATACTGCTTGCGAAACACGCCGATCATGCGAGGCAGCAGGTAGGTTCCGGTGGTCTGGCTGGCCCCGACGATCAGCGTCCCGCCCTGGAGGTTTTGTAGGTCTTCGATGGCGCGGCAGGTTTCTTCACAGAGGGACAAAATGCGATCGCCATAGCTAAGCAGCAGATGCCCCGCCTCTGTAAGCTGGGCCCGCCGCCCGCCCCGGTCAAACAGCGGTACATCCAACTGGCGCTCCAGGTTTTGCACCTGCAAGCTCACGGCAGGCTGCGACACATAGAGGCTGTCGGCCGCTCGTTTGAAGCTCCCCTCGGCGGCGATCGCCTTGAGAATCCGTAACTGATCCAGTGTGAAAGGAAGGTCAGCCATGACTGCTAAGCCTAACAAAAGAATGAACCGGGAGTATGAACCTGAAGCATGAAAAAATGATCAACCGTCTCAAATATCAACCTCTCAGCGGTGCAGCATTGCCTTACTTATGGGTCAATTCTGCAACGTGATCAAACCGACAGCATTCCCCGAAATCCTGATTTTGGCGGCGCGTCTGGCTCTTGGGGTGACAAACGCTTGAGCGCTAGGACGCAGCCAGATAGCCTGAGCGTGGAGCATGGGTCTTGTGCGTTCGACCACACCTGACATCATTGGACTACAGAATGTCCCTTTCTAGGGCATCGGTGTAGATAAACATTCAGTAAACAACATCCTATGAGAAAAAGGCGAAAAAGTTGGGCAAATTGAGGCAAGCTAAATCAGGCTGGATTTTTTTAATGAACCTTAACGTATCGATTTGATGACCTGCGCTGCCTGAGAGCGCCACTTTAGGAATCCTTTAGTATTAGAGCAGCATTAGAGCAACTTATGAAGCGGGAGGTCGTCCAAGAGTTTTTGAATCAACCCGGTGTCGCTGGGATTGCCCTGATGGATGGGCGATCGCGACCCTACTTTTTTGGGGTTGATCAAACCCTCAACTTTCAGCAGAAAGAGGCGCTAGCCCAAGGGATTCAGCAGGTCGTGCAAACGACACCCCCTGGATTTGAGTATTTTGAATTTCAGTTTAGCGGGCATCGTGCCTATATCTACAAATTTGATCACGGCATGATCTTGCTGGTGCTGGCGACTGGCGAGCTAGTCCTGGCAACCTACGCGCCGCTCATTCACCAACTGCGGGCAGAGCTAAAGCATGATCTGACCAATGCGATCGCCACCTTTCGCTTGCTTGCTGGAAATCTCTCCCTGTCAAACCAAAATTACTGGCAGCCCACCGGCTCAACTGGCCCATCCGCCTCCCTTCCCTCTGCCCCTTGGCACAGGCCCGCTCCGCTCCCCGCCCAGCCTGAGGCGGTCCCCACCTACCCACCTGTTTCTTCAGAGTCTATTGCCCCTGATCCGGTCTTGTCTTCGCCTGTTTCTGAAGCTGCTGTGGATGCTGCGGCGTTGCCCCCCGATGCGCCTGCGCCTACGCTCAAGGAACTGCTGACTGCGGTAAATCAAATCAGCCAGTTCACCACGCACTATCTGGGGCCGACGGTGGTAGCCAACTACTGGCGATCGAGCCGTCCGGCGATGGAGTGGCTCAACAATTTTGAAATCGATCGTGCTGCCCGGATCACCTATACCGGCGATGTGCCAAGCGCCCTATCGCAGACCCTCAGCGATGAGCAGCAGCAGGGGGTTCAGGACTGGACTCACGCTTTTATCCAGCGATGCTCTCGTGTGATGCGGGACTTTTCGGTGCTGCTGGATCAGGGTGTGTTGGACGATCGCCAAAAGGCGTTTCTGGCGCTGTCATCCCTCTAGGTTCTTCTCGCTAGAGAGATGCAGTTTTGCTGAAGGGCGATCGCCCTTATTTTCCTGACTCAGGGCGATGCCTGCCTCAGCGTAGCCCCCTTAATTCTGTGTACTTTTTTCCTCTGCTTCCCGTTTTGATAGCTAACCTCTGGAGAACCCGTCATGGCTAAAACTGTCCGCCTGGAACCGATTGCTCAAGAAACCTCAGTCGAAACCAACGGCAACTTGCTCTCTGTTTTAATTAACAAAGATCTGGATGTCTTACGCGAATGCGGCGGACGGGGCATGTGCGCCACCTGCCATGTCTATGTCACCGAAGGCATGAACCAGCTCTCGCCGATCAACCGCCGAGAACAGCGCACCCTGGAAGTCATTACCACCTGCCGCCCAAACTCCCGGCTTGCCTGCCAGGCCCGCGTCCAGGGCAATGGTGTCACTGTCGAGCTACCGGCCGGGATGTACATCAACTCGCTGCAAGACATTGAGGTCTTGATCGGGCGGCGGGCAGAACAAAACCTGCTGCACCCCATCACGGGTCAAGTGCTGGTAGAGGAGGGCAAGCTGATTACTCGCTCCATGATGAAGCAACTGGAAGCCACGCCGACCTTCAGAGTGTCAGAGTACTTTTCCAACAGTAGTGAGGCATAGATGAGTTCCGAGGGGCAGGGGTCAGCCGTTGTTCCACAGCCTAACCCCTCAACCCCGATTGCTCAAACCGAGACAGCGACGGAGCGCAGCTTGCGGGTGTTTTCAACCAGGCTTTTGGCAAAGGCATCAAAGCGCTTGGAGAGGGCTTCGTCGGTCAGGTTACCCTCGGCATCAAACGCTTTCCAGGCTTGCCCGATCGCCACTTGCTCTGGAATCACCCAGGCGTGAACCCAGCGCAGGATGGTTCGCAGGTCGTTGAGCGCGTTGCTGTTGGGCTGGCCGCCCAGGACGCTGATGTTGCCCACTACCTTGTCGGTAAATTCTTCAAAGCCCATCAGGTCGAGGGCATTTTTCAGCACGCCGCTGACGCTGCCGTGATATTCCGGGGTTGCCAGGATGATGCCGTCTGCTTGACGAAACGCTTGCTGCAAGCGGGCTACATCGGGATAGTCGGAATAGTCGTCGCCGCCATCGCAAAAGGGGAGATGGAGCGATCGCAGATCCAGAATTTCTACCTCGGCTCCTAACGCCCGGACTCGCTCAGCGGCGATCGCCAGCGCTTTTTGACTATAGGAACCTGGACGCAAACTCCCAGCAATACCCACAATTTTGACCATTGCGTTAACCTTTTTTAACCTCTGTATCGACTTGCCTCTATTCTAGCTAAATCGAACTCGGTATGAGTATGTCTTGCTGGTCGGGTCAGGGCTTCGCGGCAAGGGGCTTCAGGGGCAAAAACGCAAAAAAAGGGAGGGACTACGGGTAGCCCTCCCAACCATCAGGGTGCATCTACTTATCACATTATGCCATCTAGAGGATGAGGGGTGACACCCCCTTCTTGAAGTTTCTTTGTTTCTCCATGAGCATAACTTATTTTTATAAATTTTTAGATATAAAAAACTAATCTCATTGTAGCAATCACTGCTATCATACGAGAACTCCTCCGTTTTTGCACGGCTTCAATCCAAACCCTTAGCTAAACTTGACCCGGTAGAGATGAAATAGTTCACCGGGCTGTTTTTTCATGACCTGCGCTCTGTGAGCTTTCAGCAAATCCTGCCACGCGCTGAGGGGTTCCAGAAACACCTCTGCTCCCAGATACGTTTCCAAAATGGCCCAGTTTTCGGCCAGGGGCGAATCAGGATCAATCACATCAAACACAAACATGCCGCCGGGTTTGAGGACGCGCTGCACCTCGGTCAGGACGGCTTTCCAATAGTCCAGCGGGTAGTAGCAGCTAAACCCAGTGGCGATCGCTAGGTCAAACTGATCCGCTTCGTACTGAAGCTGATGCGCCGGGCCAGGCTGCACGCCTTTGAACAGCTTGGAGTTGAGCTGGGGGCCGCGGGCGTTGAGCGTGTCTCGCGCCACCTGGCTGATTTCTTGCCCATAGAACACAGCCTCCCAGTCGCGCCAGGGATAGATCAGAAAGCTCACGCCGCAGCCAATGTCCAGACAGCGCTGCTGCTTTTTGGGCTGGGCAACGTCCCAAAAGGGCGAGGCGATTTTTGCGGTGAGCAGACCCGCCTGCCATTCTTGATAGATCGGCATTTCGGTGACTTCGGCGGGCAGGTCAAACGGCTCCCGCTGATATTCCTGGTTAAAGCGGCGGGCAACAGCCGCAAGCTGGGGCTGCCATTCGTCAG
Source organism: Thermoleptolyngbya sp. C42_A2020_037 (assembly GCF_015272455.1). Lineage (NCBI taxonomy): Bacteria > Bacillati > Cyanobacteriota > Cyanophyceae > Oculatellales > Oculatellaceae > Thermoleptolyngbya > Thermoleptolyngbya sp. C42_A2020_037. The sequence goes on along the minus strand of NZ_JACYLP010000028.1, from coordinate 45,336 downwards.
CGCGATCGCCCAAAAAGCCCGCCAGACTGTTTCCGGACGGGCCTTTTGGCGACGACCCAGCCGCTCGATCTTTTGCCATTATTCACTCACTCGATCAACCTTTGACAGCAAGACTTGCAGCGAAACTTTCGCCCTGTGCTATCCGCGTGGCACCGCCGAAGATTGCTCCGGCCGGGCAAAGATCATGCGCCCTGCCGACGTTTGCAGCGCCCCCGTCACCAGCACGCAGATTTCATCGCCAATATAGTCGCCCCCTTCCTCCACCACGACCATCGTGCCGTCGTTGAGGTAGCCCACGCCTTGTGCGGGTTCCTTGCCCTGCTTGAGAATCTTCAGGTCGAAGGTGTCTCCGGGCAGATAGGTCGGGCGGATCGCCTGGGCCAGGTCATTGATATTCAGCACAGGCACCTGCTGCAAACTCGCGACCTTGTTGAGGTTATAGTCGTTGGTCAGCAGCATTCCGTTAATATCCTGCGCCAGCCGCACCAGCTTGGCATCGACGGTGGGAATGTCGTCATAGTCGGCCGGGTGGATGGCGATGCGGTCGGGATAGGCTTCCTTAATGCGGTTGAGGATATCCAGCCCGCGCCGCCCGCGCACCCGCTTCTGGTCGCTGGAGGCATCTGCCACCTGCTGAAGCTCTTGCAGCACAAACTGCGGCACTAGAATTTGCCCTTCGATAAAGCCCGTCGCCAGGATATCTTCGATGCGTCCGTCGATGATGCAGCTTGTGTCTAGAACTTTTGCCGCAGCGGGCTTGAGCGTGCCCTCAGCCACCAGCAAGGTTTCAACGCTGTTGGGGTTGATCAGGCGCAGGAGCGATCGCCCGTGAGCATCAGCCAGATTCACTCCAGAAAAGGCGAAAATTACGCTGCCCAAAATCGCGGCCAGCGGCTTGATAAAAGCAAATTCGGTCGGAATGGGCAGTAGAAAAATCGGAGCCAGCAGCAGGTTCGCCACCAGCAGCCCCAGCACCAGCCCCACTGAACGGCTGAGCAGCATATCCACCGGCATTTCGCGCACCTGCCGCTCGACGCGCCGATAGGAGGTCTGCGCCACTAGCCCCAGCGCCAGCCCCAGCAGCCCGCCAAAGCCACCCGTCACCAGGCCCAGTCCCTCGCGGTTCGTCACTTGGTCGAGCGCGTCCATCGGCAGCAAATCGACGCTGAAATAGCCGATCCCTGCGCCCGCTACAATGAATGAAAGAATGATGATTGCGTCAAGCATAGGTTCCAGTGAAACGCTGGAGAAAAGGCGGCGCGGTCAGAGGTCGCGGTTCCGAAGTCGCGAGAGAATGGCAAGTGAGGGGAGGGTGAAGAGAACGAGCGCACTGAGGGGCGATCGCCAGGTGAGAGATTTGTCAGGCTAGCCAGCCCGGAGATGGTCGCAAGCTCGATGCAGCGGGTTGGCGCGTCATGCACAGGCCCATTATATCGCCCGATTTTACACCGGAAGATTCCTCTAGCAATGGCAGCCCAACAGATCGCAACAGTTTCGCCTGCCGCTTCTAAAAGCAAACCTCAAGACGAATTGCCAACGGCGGCCTATCTCCATATTCCCTTTTGCCGTCGCCGCTGTTTTTATTGCGACTTCCCGATTTCAGTGGTGGGCGATCGCGCTCGTGGCGAAACATCGGGAACCATTGCCCAGTATGTTGAGGTGCTGGAGCGAGAAATCCTGGTCACTGGGCAAGAGGGGCGATCGCCGCTAGAAACTATCTTCTTTGGCGGCGGCACGCCTTCGCTGCTATCGGTGGCGCAGGTCGATCGGCTGCTGACGAGGCTCGATCAGCACTTCGGCATCGCGACGCAGGCAGAAATTTCAATGGAAATGGACCCTGGCACCTTTGACCTCAGCCATGTCCGGGGCTACGTCGCTGCCGGGGTCAATCGTATTAGCTTAGGCGTGCAGTCGTTTCAGGCAGACTCGCTACAAGCCTGCGGCCGCACCCACAGACCAGAGGACATTCCCCTGGCAATAGACCTGATTCGCCGCGCTGGGCTAGACAACTACAGCTTGGACTTGATTTCGGGATTGCCGCACCTGACGCTAGAGCGCTGGCAGGAAAATCTGGATCGGGCGATCGCCCTCGACCCCGCCCACCTGTCGATCTACGACCTCACCGTGGAACCGGGCACGGCCTTTGCCCAGCGCTATCGGCCTGGCGAAGCGCCTCTCCCGACTGACGAAGCTACCGCCCAGATGTATCGCCTCGCCCGGCAGGTTTTGACTCAGCGCGGCTTCCAGCACTACGAAATCTCGAACTACGCTCGCTCAGGCTATCAGTGTCGCCACAACCGGGTTTACTGGGAAAATCGCCCCTACTATGGCTTTGGCATGGGTGCGGCCAGCTACGTAGACCACCAACGCTTTAGCCGCCCCCGCACCCGCCGCGAATATTTTCAGTGGGTCGATGCGCTGGAGTCCGCAGGCGGCAGGCTGGCGCATCCCACCACACCCCCCCAGGAACGGCTACTTGATACGCTGATGCTGGGGCTGCGCCTGGCCGACGGGCTGGATTTGCCCAGGCTAGAACTGGAGTTTGGCAAGGGGGCGATCGCCCGCATTCTCGCCGGTCTGCAACCCCACGCCCAGCGTGGCTGGGTCGAGCAAACGCCATCCCGCATTCGCCTGACTGACCCGGAGGGCTTTTTGTTCTCCAACGTCGTGCTGTCGGATTTGTTTGAGACGCTGAGCGAGTGACAGGTTCAGCGCTGACACCTCTTGCAATAGTGTGCCGACCGCCCGGCCATCTTGAGCCGCAGAATCGGGGCGCTACATACGCGGCAGGGTTCGCCGTCGCGGTTGTAGACCCACGCCACGCCGCCGTAGTTGCCGTTGATGCCCTGCACGTCACGAAAGTCGCTAAAGGTGGTGCCATTGTTGGCGATCGCCGTTTGCAACACGTCTCGAATGGCGTGGTAGAGCCGCTGAATTTGCTTTGGCTTCAGTCGGGCGCAGAGGGTCTGCGGGCGGATGCCGCTGAGAAACAGGGCCTCGTCGGCGTAGATGTTGCCAATGCCTGCGACGAGGGATTGGTCTAGTAAGGCGTTCTTAATGGGGCGCTGGCGGCCGCGTAGCCACTGGACAAGATAGTCTACCGAAAAATCGTCGGAAAGCGGCTCTGGACCCAGGGACTGTAGGCCGGTGATGACGGATTCCGGCGGGCGATCGCCCGGAACCCACCACAGTTGCCCAAAGGTGCGCTGATCTACAAACCGCAGTTCTCGGTTCTCCGGAAAAAACAGCCGTACTCGACAGTGCTTTTGCAATGGAGCATCCTGCGCCACCCAGAGCAACTGCCCCGTCATCCGCAGATGCACACCGAGATAGCCAGCGGGCTGGTGTGCTGTGTCTACCAGTTCCGCCAGCAAATACTTGCCGCGCCGCCGCCACTGGGCGATCGCCAGCCCCCGTAGCCCTGCACCAAACTCAGTGGGCGAAGCGGGATGGGCGATCGTGCGATCGAGTAGCACATCCGCCCCGACAATTGGCTGGCTGAGCGTCGTTTGGTTTAGCCCTCGGCGGACTGTCTCTACTTCAGGGAGTTCGGGCATGGGGGAGAACCGTTGCGATGCCCAGTAGAAAACGGGAGGAGGGCGATCGCGCCTAGTTCTCAAACTCTAGCGAACTCTGACGAAAAAGCGGGGCAAAAAAGCGAGGTGTCCTACTGAGGTGTCCTACTACAGATCTTTAGATCTTTTTCTGTCGAATCCTGAGATCTTTTCCTGTCGAATCCTGCTGCTGTCGAGTCCTGCTGCTGCCGAGTCCTGCTAAAAATTCGGGTTTCCCAGACAGATTAGCGACCTAACCCCTCTCGGAAACCCGAAACTGCCCTGGTAATTCAGGGTCATTGTAGGACTTGTGTAATTTCAGGACGTGCCCGGTAATCAGGACATGCCTTCGCCTTCGGCCTTGTGGGGCGCATCGGTCGGCTCAGGCGCTTTGGGGGGCACCGCAGCCGTCTTTGCTTTGGCAGACTTGGGCGCAGGCGCAACTTCTTCTAGTTCGCTGAGGGCGAAGTTATTGGTGTTCACGCCGCTGGCGCTGCCGCTGAAGCCGTTGTAATTCACCTTGTCAAACCGGACGATCACCGGGTACTTGATGCCGCTTTGATCGACCGAAGCAACCGTGCCGACATCGTTGTACCAATAAGATTCTTTGCGGAGAATCCGAACTTTTGAACCGCGTTCAACCATGAGTGCTTTTCCTTAGCTGATTAATCATCCTGGAGGCCATCTCTACAGATGCAGTCCCAGCGTGAGCGGTCAGGGCCGACCCTTTTGGGCGCAGGAGAAATGACTTTTCATAGTTTGATTTTCAGCGTACTACTCCCACGTAGCCATCTGGCGAGATCAAGGTTTAAGTTTTATTGCCTAACGTGTCTGGGTTTGAACGAGTGTTGCGCCTCTCGTCCCTCTGCTGGCTCCCTATCGCAAACGCAGAAGCCAGAGCAAAATTGCTGTTGAGATTTGCGGGATGCGCTTAAAATAGCGGGTAATCAATACGCCTGTATAGCGTTTGCCGCAGGCAGATTTCCCCCACAGAGCGGTAGCGCTCCGCAACAGCTATGAATAGGGTTCCGCACGGCTCAGCAGCGCCAGAGTTTGCAGCACAACCTGAAGCACAATTTGAAGCACAATTCGAGGCACAATTTGCAGAACAGCCTGAAGACGGTCATGACGGGCAAATCGGCAACGGACAAACCGCAGATTCAGGTTTTTTGAATTCCTCGGCTCCGGAGTGGCCTGCGGTCGGGTGGTCTGCTGGCGCTGCGGCGATTGACCCACTCCAGTCCGAAGTCCCGAACACCGAAGACGCGAGTGCAGTGCAGCCGCCCGACCCGACCTTGCCGCTATTCCCCCCAGCGTCCCGCTCAGGAAATTCTGCGGTGCTTGCGCTACCCCCTGTCCGATTTTTGGGGAAGTTGTTGAATCAGCATCCCACGATCTTCTGGAGCGGGGTCTGGGTGATTACGCTGCTCTGTGCTGGCATTGCCGTCACGGGCCTAATGAATCCAGAACTGTCGTCCCAGCAGGAGCAGCCCGACCCGACTGGGGTAGAAGCCGTGCTGCGGGCGACTCGGCTCGATCGGCAAAAACCTGCGTCTCCAGCCGTTTCTTTTGGGCTGCTGGCGGTGAGTTGTGCGGGATGCTGTCTGCTGCTGTCGCGGCGGTTTCAGCAGCCCCAGTCGCTGTCTCAGCCAATAGGGCGCAGAAAACTGCGATCGCCCACCAAAAGCACCATCGCGGCCGAACTAGAGGCGATCGCCACCCTCGCATCCGACTCTATCCAAGACCCAGCGCGTTTGCCACCCCTGCCCAGCCGCCAGCCCTGGATGGACGCAGCCCTCTCCGCTGCAAACGCCGAGTCTGCGCCCGCGCCCCCTGCCAGCCATGCTCGGGGTTCTCAATCGCCGCAAGTTCCGCAAGCGCCCCAATCGCAGGATTACCTAAGCTATCTGCGCGTTCATGCCCAGTCCAGAGCGCAGAGCCAGCGGGCCGCTCGAATTGAGGGGCGATCGCCCTCTCATCCCCCAAACCCCAGACCCCAGAATTGCCCTGCCAACCCGCACGTGATTGCTCCCTACGCGCCCAACCCGGCATTGCCTGTCGCGTTTCTCTCGCCTCTAGAACATTCCTTGCCAGAAAACGCCTTTTCGCCCGCTCCCATCGCCCAGCCCACGCTGCCCGCCGCCACCCAGCCGCCGCTCAACCTGAGCCAGTCGCCCCAGCCCCAGACCGAGGCTCTGCCAGATCCAGCGGCCACCTTGGCAGAACTGCGGAAGATTCAGGCGAAGCGGGCGCGAAAGGAGCCGGAGTCATAGAGTGCGATGGGGTACGTCAACCCGCCATCACCTTAAGGCTCCACTACCCTTCATGCTGCTCGTAAGCTGCCACAATCCGCTGCACCAGGGGATGGCGCACCACGTCCGCCTTGGAAAGATTGCAAAAGGCGATGCCCTCGACATGGCGCAGAATTTTTTCGGCGATCGCCAATCCAGACTGCTGGTTTACGGGCAAATCGGTCTGCGTTACGTCGCCCGTGACCACCATCTTGGAACGAAAGCCCAGCCGGGTCAGCACCATTTTCATTTGGGCTGGCGTGGTATTTTGCGCTTCGTCGAGGATGATAAAGGCATTGTTTAGCGTGCGCCCGCGCATGTAGGCCAGGGGCGCCACCTCGATCACGCCGCGTTCCATTAGTCCGGCAATTTTTTCGGGGTCGATGAGTTCATACAGCGCGTCGTAAAGCGGACGCAGGTATGGGTCAATTTTTTGCTGCAAGTCGCCCGGCAGAAAGCCGAGCCGCTCTCCGGCCTCGACCGCTGGGCGGGTGAGAATCAGCCGCTCCACCTGATTGGACAACAGCGCCTGCACCGCTAGCACTGCCGCCAAAAACGTTTTCCCGGTTCCCGCTGGGCCAATGCAAAAGGTCAGGTCATGGGTGCGAATAGCCTGGACATATTGCCGCTGGCGAAACGTTTTGGCGCGAATCTCGTCACCCCGGCGCGTGCGGGCCAGCACGTCTCGCTGGAGTTCCTCTAAATCCCCCTGCCGACGAGTGTCGAGCGCCTGACGCGCGGTGAAAATGTCTGCTAGAGTGACGGCTTTTCCTGCTCCCCAGTAAGGTTCGAGCGATCGCACGAGTTTTTCGCACAGTTCAACCTGGCTCTCGGTTCCTGAAATCAGGAGCTCCTGTCCCCGCATCACAACCGTTGCCCCCGTCTGACGAGCCAGCAGCTTCAGGTTTTCTTCCTGGTAGCCTGCAAGGGCGATCGCGCTTTCGGGGCTGGGAAACGGAACGATGGCAGAATTACCCATGCAGCGGGTCAGGATAGAAGGGCATAGGCGAAAGCGAGAGGATTGAAGTTAGGCTCAAAACTCAAAACGCGCCTCAAAATTTGAAGAAATTTGAAGGCGCAGCGTCGAGCATTGTTGGGCAATCTCAGGCAATATTCGGACAATATCGGGCATTATCGAGGGCGCGATCGACGGGGCATCGGCTTAGCAGAGCCAGAACGACGATCAGACGGAGCTTCTCGCCCACCTTCGTCTCGACCCGCAGGCTGCCCGCCAAACACATCCAGATGAAGAGAGTAGCCAGAGGCTCGCGCAATTCCCTGCAACACTGTCCGAATGGCTTGAATATTCCGTCCGCCGCGACCGTACACCCGCCCCCGATCTTCGCCGTCAAACGCAACACGCACCAAGACTCTAGAGTTGCGAGGCAGCACCTCACAATCGACTTTTAGCGATGCTGGCGATTCCAAAAATGGCTCTAGCAAAAACTTCACGACACCCACATAATCAGGAGTCGCAGCAGAATCTGGCAAATCGGGAGCAGTTGCGTCGGACACGACCTCACTGAGCCTTAAGCTGTTCAAAAACGTTTTGTTTTTCGAGGATATGGCGGACGGTATCCGTCGGCTGAGCGCCCTCTTTCAGGCGCTTGATGATAGCAGGCACATTGAGCTTTACTTCGTCGCTCCGGGGATTGTAAAAGCCCAACTCTTCTAGCGGGCGACCATCGCGACGAGACGTACTCTTCACCGCGACGATCCGGTAGCTCGCCTCAAACTTTTTGCCGTACCGCTTTAAACGCAGCTTAACCATGCTTGAACTATTTGCTCCTGGGGTAATTCACAAAAACTTGCCGCAGTCCAGTCTCTTATTCTACTATGCCAAGGCTCACTGTGCAAAAGCATTTTGTGATAGCTTTTGCAACTAACTTGGATTACTTTATTGGATTTATTTGGATTACTCGCTGGCCCGACCGCGGCCGAGCGTCGTAATGTATAGCACTGCCTCATCAGGGGGAATGCCCAGCACCTCGTTCACCTGATCATCAAAAAATCCGCCAATGCCGCTGACTCCTAGGCCTAATCGCACGGCCGCCAGATTGAGGCGCTGTCCTAAGTGTCCGGCATCCATGTGCAGGTAGCGATAGGCGCGATCGCCATACTGGGCAACCGCCCGCTGCAAGTCTGCTGTGTGAAACAAGACCGCCGCTGCATCGCGTCCCAGGTCTTGCCCCAGACAAAGGGCGTGTAGCTCTCGCCGAAAGTTTTTGAAGCGGATCTGGCGAAGCTCCTGGGCCTTGGGTGCGTAGTAGTAGCAACCCTCTTCCAGCCCCTCCACGCCGGAAATCGCGATGAAGGTTTCGATTAGGCTGAGGTCGAAATAGTCGGGCGATCGGTCGAGTCCCTGATCCAGGTAGTGAGCGGGCTGGTAGGTAAAATCTAATAGCAGGCGCAGTTCTTCCAGGGTCAGATCGGCTCCGCTGTAGGCGCGGGTGGAGCGACGCTTGAGCATGGTCTTTTCTAGCTCTGCCAGATGGTCGCCCCAGGCGATCGCCCCGCTTTCCATCGACACCTTCAGGCAAAACGGAAAGTTGTATTGATCTGGATCGCTGTCGGCGCGGGCAGAGGGCAGACGGTCGGAGACAGGCTCGCCGCTAATCTGCGTGACCTGGTGCATATAGCTGAGCAGCTTGCCGTCGGGAATGTCGGGATAGTCAGTCTGGATAGCGGAGGGGAGCGCTGTTGAGGTAGGCGGCAGGTTTTGGTCGATATCCCACAGGTCGGCTAGGGGAACAATGGCGATCGCCCCTTCCTGCGCCGCGTCCAGATACATCAACTGGTTCACCGCCTCATCGCGAAAGCCGCCAATCAGGTGGGGACGATAGTCGTTGATGGCTCCTGCCAGTTCGATGTTGCCCAACAAATGCCCAGCGTCCAAAAAAATTCGGCGATAGGCCCGGTCTTGATAGCGCCAGGCCGATCGTCCAAACACCACCGTCACCACCAGCGCCATCTGGGTCGCGTCCAGCGCCGGATGCCAGAAACAGGCTTCCTGAAGCGGCTTCCAGGCTTCCGTTTCCCAAAAGTGCAGCAGCGAATTGGTCTGGGTCTGGTAATGATACAGCCCTGCGGGAAGTTGGGGCGTGCCTCGCGAAATCAGGTAAACCTCGGCCGGGTATAGCCCGCCCGCCGATGGAGCCGCCCGCAGATAGACCGCTTCGCCGTTCAGCATGGTCATTTTCACCGTCAGCCCGTAGCTGCAAAACAGGAAGCGAGCCAGCCGCTGCCACTGCTTGTCTCCATTGTCTAGCGCGGGTTCGGCGTTGAGGTAGGGTTTCAGGTCATAGGCTGTGCCGATTTTGTATTCCTTAAAGGGAACAGGCTGGTTGCGCCAGTCAAGCTGCTGGGTCTTGCTGGCCAGCGTCGTGGGATCATATTTGGTGCGATCGTGAAAGTGCTGGGCGATCGAGCGGCGTTGATCTGGCATGGTTTCCACCGTAGCGTTCCACAATCCATCCTGCTCTACGATCTTGACACCCCAAACTCAGTTCGACGAGAGCAATTCTTACAAATTTGGTGATTTGGTGAATCCAGGCGAAAGTTGTCCCTAAAGTTGCCCCTAAAGTTTCCACTGCGGTTGCGGCGGTTCTGTCTGGGCGATGAGCCTGCCCCGTGAGATGACGTATCGGATCGTGGCGCGGCGACGGATGGCATCGTAGCGATCGCCCGCATCTAGCACGATCAAATTTGCAGGTTTGCCCACCGCAATACCGTACTGATCTTCGAGGTGGAGGGTCTTTGCGCCGTTCCACGTCACCATGTTGTAGCAGGCGTCGATCTCTGGAACGCCCGTCATCTGGCAAATGTGAACCGCCATGCTGGCCACATCGAGCATATTGCCTGTGCCGAGGGAATACCACGGGTCTTGCACACAGTCGTGGCCAAGGCTGACATTTTGCCCCTGCTGCCACAGTTCCTTGACCCGCGTCACGCCGCGCCGCTTGGGGTAGGTGTCGGCGCGTCCCTGCAAGGTGATGTTAATCAGCGGGTTGGCGACGAAGTTGATCGACGTGCGCTGCAAAAAGCCCATCAGCTTAAAGGCATAGGCATTGTTGTAGGAATGGAACGCGGTGGTGTGGCTGGCCGTTACCCGCGACCCCATGCCCGTGCGAATTGCATTGGCCACAATCACTTCCAGAAATCGGGATTGCTCATCGTCGATCTCGTCGCAATGCACGTCGATCAACCGGTCATATTGGGCCGCCAGTTCAAAAATCTTGTGAATCGACTGTACGCCGTCTTCTCGCGTTAGCTCGTAATGGGGAATGCCGCCGACCACATCTGCCCCCATCAGCAGCGCCTCTTCCATCAGCGTCTCGTTTTTCGGGCTGCCATACACCCCGTCTTGCGGAAAGGCGACCACTTGCAGCGTCATCCAGTCTTTCACGGCCTCGCGGGCTGCCAGCAGCCCCTTAAGCGCCGTCAGCGTGGGTTCGCTCACGTCGGCATGGCTGCGGACAAACAGCACGCCCTGCTGAGCCTGCTGCTTTAGGGTGGCGATCGCCCGCTCGGTCACGTCTTCCAGCGTCAGCGATTGCTTGCGTTCTCGCCAAATCTCAATGCCCTCGAATAGCGTGCCACTCTGGTTCCAGCGGGGATCGCCCACCGTCATCGCCGAGTCTAGGTGAATGTGCGACTCCACAAAGGGCGGACTGACAACCTGCTCCTGTAGCTCTAGCTCGGTCTGATGCGGAGCCGCGGGCGGGAGCTGTGGGGCGATCGCCGTGATGGTGCCGTCTTCGATGGCAATATCGACCAATTCATCAGGGCGATCGGGATATAGCAACCGACCCCGGCGCAACAGCAATGCAGAAGCAGATTCAGGCGCAGATTCAGGCATAGCAGGAAAGTCGTGTGGCGAAACTTTCCCTAGTCTACTCTGAGCAATTCTGATGAATTGCCAAGCCGTTGACCAGACCAATTCAGACCTGCCAAAACTAATCGACCACTCGCAGCATTCCCCGGCGCAGCGCCTCAAACACCCGATCGACCAGGGCCCGATCCTTGGGATTGAGCATCGTTTCTCCCAGCGCCACGCGCATGAAGCTCTGCTGATCTCGCCGAGAAATGCAGCGGGTGGCAAAGATGTGGTCTACGATTTGCTCAAGCAGGGTAGAGGAAAGGTCGGGTGCAGGGGTGGACGATTTCATAGGAGGCAGGGGGAACATCTACTCTTCTAATATCGGTTGAATCCTTAGTTTTTACGGTGATAGTCCGGGCAGTTTTGCGTGATTTTGCGGAAGGTCTGGGGTGACGCTGCCATCGCGTGGCACTGATCTAAGTCCTGAATTGCGGTGATCCAGATCAACAAATCTTGCAAATTTGCCACATTAGATACACAGAGGCGATCGCCCCCTGCGATACATTTAGAGGTGTCAGGGCTTGCACTATCCGGCGATCGCAGGAAGGCTCCGGTTCGGTTCCGGCTTGATTAGCAAGCGATTTCTGGTAACGCCTACCTGGCATAATCCAGAAGTTTGGATGCGATTTGGATTTAGCTTCGCCTGTGCTTTCACAGAATTTACGCTGGAAAATTCTCAACAATTTTTCCTCTCGGTGCGTTTCCAGGAAGTTGAGTTTTGCGGAAGCGTCTGTCAGTTTTTTGTATGGCAAGCCGCCGCACAGAAACTTGTCATTGGTTTCCAATCTGAGTTTCAAGAGCGTGTGTCTTAGCCACATCTGGAAAGCGTTGTGACGGCTATCAAGAAGATGGTGGCTGCTTCTAAACTCCCGCGCAGGAAAGCTGTGCCGAGTCAAGGCTCATCCTGGCTTTGTCAGCCAGAGCCGTGGACAAGACGTAGAAACACGGTTTTGGCGAATAGATTGAACCCTTTAGTATGGATAGGGTTTTTGTTTATAGACAGTCGATTCCAGGTTTTTGCTGAAATCCATGCAGCGCTTGGAATTTCTGGGTGCTTTTTTCTAAACCCTAATTATTGTATTCATTGAAAAACCGTGGTCTGGTTGCGCTATTTTCGTCCACAGGCTTCTCATTACGATTCATCATTTATTCAGCAGACCACTCTGGTACGCCAGATCGGCGATCGCATCCGCAGTTCTCTGGAACTGTCTGTGGTGCTGAAAACCGCAGTGGAAGAAGTGGTGGCGCAGTTGCCCGTCGAGCGCTGCCTGTTCCTCTGGTACTTTCAAGACATTCAGCGGTTACAAGTCGTCTGCGAAGCGGGCGATCGCACGCTGTCCGGCAGCACGCTATCCAACGGCACGCCATCCGGCGGTATCGGGCATTTTCCCCTGACGAAGTTTGGCGACCTGGCCAGCGCCATCGACCACGGTGGGCTAATCCTGCGACCCGGCAACGCCAGCAATCGTCCCAATAGATTGCTGGGCCTGCGACCCGGAATGCAAAGCTGCCCTATCGACCCCCCTGGGCCCCTGTTTGGCGATGCGGCGGTGCTAATGATCCCCGTCGAAGGGCAAGAACACTCGCGGGGCTACCTGGTTTGCTTGGACTCGACTCGACAGCACTGGTCGCCAGACACCGTAGAACTGATGCAGGCGATCGCCCAGCCGCTTGAGATGGCGATCCGTCAGGCGCAGCTATACGACCAGTTGCAAAAGCAGGCGCGGCGCGAACGATTGGTGAATCAGATTACTGCACAAACGCGCCAGAGTTTAGATGTCAAAAAGATCCTGAAGCGGGCGATCGCCCAACTGCTAAACGCGCTGGAGGTGGATCGCTGTCTGGTACATCTGGTGGAAGCGCCCGATGAGCTAACCGATACCGCCGATGCGTTGGGCGATTTCCAAAACGATTCCCGGCATGACTCTTTGGGCGACTCCGGAGAGGACTACAACGGATTTCGCCGCAAGCATCTCTTTGAGGTCTGCCGCGAACCCTTTCCATCTACGCTTGAAGACTTTGACACCGATGGCCCCATCACTCGCTGGGTTATCGAAAACCGTCAGCAGGTGGTTATTTCTGATATCACCCAAGATCCCCGCATCGGAGCTGATAATCAGGAATATCGCCTGGCCCAGATTCAGTCGTCACTGGTGGTGCCTGTCCAGGCAAATGGCACGCTCCAGGCCATTCTTTATCTAAACCAGTGTTCGTATATCCGCTACTGGACGCGAGATGACCAAAAGCTTGCCCAGGCCGTCGCCGACCAGCTGGCGATCTCGATCCAGCAGGCCCATCTCTACGCCAAAACCCGCCAGCAGGCCCAGGAAAGCGCCGCCCAAGCCGAGCGCCTCAGCGAAGCCCTGCTGAATCTTCAGCAGACCCAGGCGCATCTGATTCAGAGCGAGAAAATGTCCAGCCTGGGGCAACTGGTGTCGGGGATCGCCCACGAAATCAACAACCCCATTAGCTTCATCTACGGCAATATTCCCTTTGTGGAGCGCTATGTCAAAGACCTGCTGCGGCTGCTGACGGCGTATCAAGCCAGCTATCCCCAAAGCACCGAAAAACTGCGAGACTTGCTGGAGGAAATCGAGCCAGACTTTGTGCTGGAAGATTTGCCCCGGATTCTCGACTCCATGCGGGCGGGAGCCAGTCGAATTCGGGAAATTGTGCTGTCGCTTCGCAATTTCTCGCGGGTGCATGAGGCAAACCGCAAGGTGGTGGATCTGCACGAGGGTCTGGAAAGTACACTTAAGCTCCTACAGCATTCCATTCCCGCAGATGTGGAAATTTGCCGTTGCTATGGCGATTTGCCACCCGTGGAATGCTTTCCCAGTCGGCTGAATCAGGTCTTTTTCCACATTATTAAAAATGCGCTGGAGGCGATAGAATCTGTTGGCGATCGCCCCCGGATCATCACCCTCACCACCGAATCCTTCTGGCACTCGCCCCTAGAGCAGCCCTGGGTGCGCGTGGCGATCGCCGATACGGGCCCCGGCATCCCTGCCCACCTCAAGCCCAAGATTTTTGACCCCTTCTTCACCACCAAAAGCGTTGGACAGGGCTACGGGCTTGGGCTTTCCATTGCCTATCAGACCATCGTGCAGCAGCACCAGGGAACGCTGGAGTGCCATTCGACACTGGGCAAAGGCACCACGTTCATCCTGGAAATTCCGATTTGCCCTCCCGCTGCTCCCCCGCCCGACGCGCCCGACCCGCCCCTTGCCGCGCTGAGGCCCATTTAGCCCTGCGCCGCCAAGCTCGATGCCATGAACTGCCGTCCTGACTGTGGTGCCTGTTGCATCGCACCTTCGATCAATAGTCCCCTTCCGGGTATGCCAAACGGCAAACCCGCCGGAGTACGCTGTGTACAGTTGACCGAAGAGAACCGCTGCAAGCTGTTTGGCAAGCCAGAGCGCCCTGCCTTTTGCAACAACTTGCAGCCGCTGGAAGAGATGTGTGGCACCTGCCGAGAAGAGGCGATCGCCTACCTGACGGCTTTGGAAACTGCCACGGCTCCAGCTTCGTCTCCAGACCCACCCCAGCGCTAGCCCGCCGTCTGCCCTGGGTATTCTGGACTGTGAAGCCAGGGAAACCAGCAGGATGCGGATACAGGCAGAGACAGGCGGAATGCAGAACTAGGGCAACCAAGGGGGAAACGCCATGCTGAATTGGAACACAATCTTCAAGCCTCGAAAACGACTGAAACGAGCCGTGAGCGCTGGGCTGGGTCTCTTGCTGGCAGGTTCTCTGGCGACGGGCTGTGCCCAACTGGCGGCCCAGGTGCTGCTGCCTGCTCCCACCATCGACTCGGTACACTTGGCTCTGGGGAACCCCAGCGAGGCGACCGCCGAAGTCCGCAATGAAAACAATTACCTGATCGTGCGGCCGCAATATGCCCTGTCTTATAACCGGGGCAAAAATATTGCCAATTGGGTGAGTTGGCAGCTTGACGCAAGCTGGCTCGGCCGATTGCCGCGATCGCCCTTCATGCCCGATCCGTCTTTGCCCCAAGGCTGGTATCGCGTCACCACCAACGACTACACTGGCAGCGGGTTTGACCGGGGACACCTGCTGCCCGCCGCCGACCGCAACGCCCGCCCCGAAGATAGCCAGTCCGTCTTCTGGATGACCAATATCATCCCCCAATCCCCCGACAACAACCAGGGCCCCTGGGAAGGATTGGAAAGCTACTGCCGCACCCTGGCCCGCCGGGGGCACACGCTCTACATCATCGCAGGCGGTGCGGGCGAAGGCGGCACAGCCCGCAACGGCCCCCGCACCACCATCGGTCGCAGCAGCAACCCCATCTCTGTCCCCGCTGCCACCTGGAAAATTGCCGTGGTGCTGAATCCAGGGCAAACCCTCGAAGATATTGGCACAGATACTCGCGTCATCACGGTCATCATGCCCAACGACATGGGCATTAAGGACAAAAATTGGCGCGACTATCGCGAATCGGTAGACACGATTGAAAATATTACAGGTTATGATTTTCTCTCCGTCTTGCCCGACGAGATCGAAGAATTTCTGGAAGCAAAGATTGATAGCCGCTAGCGGTTAGGGTGTAGTCATGGACTGAGCCGACACTCGGTATTTTGGAGGTGGAGCGATCTGGGCGATCGCCCACTTGCCGCTTGCCTCCTCAGAGAACAAGGGTTAGGGTTCAGAAGTTAGGCTTTAGCAGTTTAATCGTCTAAGTTAATCGTCTAACCCCTGTCCACTCTTTCTCACGCTCCAGCCTATGCCCCCGGAAGTCATTGAAATCCTCTCGCCTGATGAAGTGCGTCGCACGGTCAACCGCCTTGCATCGCAGATTGTGGAGCGGGCTGGCGACCTCTCAAAGCTGGTACTGGTGGGCATTTTTACGCGGGGCGTACCGCTAGCAGAACTGCTAGGCCGACAAATCGAGGCGCTGGAGGGCGTGAAGATTCCCGTGGGGCATCTCGACATCACCTTCTGGCGCGACGACCTCGATCAGATCGACCTGCGAACGCCAGAAAAGACCGACATTCCTTTCGACCTGACGGATAAGGTCATCGTGCTAGTAGACGACGTGATCTATCGGGGACGCACGATTCGCGCCGCGCTAAACGCCGTAACGGAATATGGCCGCCCTGAGAAAATCCTGCTGGCCGTGCTGGTCGATCGGGGCCATCGAGATTTGCCAATTCACCCCGATTTCACAGGAAAGGAATTACCCACTGCAAAGGACGAAAAAGTGAAGGTCTTTCTGCAAGACATTGACGGGCGAGATGGCGTGGAACTGCTTAAGCCCGTTTAGCCCAAAACGGCTTCAGCCTTTTCCCGGGCACGATCTGGACTGGGGGCAAGGCCAGAAACTCTCGGATAGCTTCAGCCGTTTCCTGCGTTTTCTCAAGGTTTAGCCCTGCGGAGGATTCTATCGGCAATCGCTCACCCGTTTTGGTCAGAATGACGATTCGATAATACCAATCGATGTCGCAACGATTGCTATAAGTGCTAGAAGTATCATCGGCAGATGGTGCAGTGAATTCCTCAATGGCAACTGATTTAATCTCTGCCAGCGGGAGCGTTTTTTCTTTTTGCCACGCAAAAATTGATTGGTAAGATAGCTGACCAGTCAACCGATCAAACTTATAATACCCCTGGCGAAAACTCATGAATACCAGTCCGATTATGCTGAATGGGACGATAAATGCTGGTTGCAGGGCAAATGCTATTCCACTTAAGCGTTGATTATATGCTTGTATCCAAGATATAGAGGGAGAAATGACTCTAAGAGAGGGCTGAGCGGGGTTTCCCAAAAAACGCTGAATTTCGTTGGCGATCGCCTCAGCCTCATAGAAATCTTTCCAGAATCCGATTTGCATTTCCAGACTAGAGCCATCAGAGCTTAAGGTTTGCATACTTTCTACCCCAAGCCAAGTTGTTTTACTGGAATGACGACCGGACAGCCAAATGCGGGTTTTATAGAGAGAATCCCATGCTGTTAAAACAGTGATGTCAACTCCCGACACACTCATGGATTGAATCTCAACAGAATGCTGATAAATCGGAAATGAGCCGATAGATTGAGTTTTCTGACAGCGGGTCGTTTCTAAGTTTGGGCGATCGCACGTCAGCTCGGTTTTACCTAGGTTCAGAGACATCACGGTGGATAAACCCAGCAGAATTCCACCTGAGAAAAGCAAGAATCCTAATATTCGCAGAAGCAGCACTAGCTGCGTTTTCATGACTAGTCGCTGGGAATCCTTGCGAGTCACTTTTAGCAAACCGTCTTGTCTTTTAGTCGTTGTCATTGCATCTGAGCCTACCTTTTGAAGCGAACGAGAATGCTCAAGGTTTCTTGTGCTTTTTATATTTGGAACTCTGAGTTCTCTAAAGAGAGTTGTGGGTCTGCGTTACAGCCTGGAAAGAAAAATTAAGCATCCCTGCCAAAAGCTACATCAATCAATTCTCGTCAAGCCCTTCCTATTGCCCCACATAAACTGAACTGTTTCCTGGAGATATGATTTGAACAGGAGGCAGGTCTAAAAAATCTTGAATTACTTTGGCGGTTTCCTGCCTGATCGAAAGATTTGAATCTATAAAAGCCAATTCTATCGGCAGTCGTTTTCCCGTTTTGGTTAGGGCAACGATTCGATAAAGCAAACCACTGCTGGAAGATGTCCACTGAAACTCTTCAATGGCGATCGATTCAATATCTGACAGAGGAACCGTCTTAGCTTTTCCGAATAAGGGTTTGAAAGATAACTTACCTGTCAATCGATTGAATTTACAATATCCCCGGAGAATACTAGAGAGAGGAAATATTAGATATGCCCAAATAGGAAGGAGTGAAATTAATGTACACTGCAAGTATTCGATATCTCGCTGCATCCAAGATATGGGAGGATGGACATCCCGTAGGGATGATTGAGCGGGGTTTGATAGAAAGCGCTGAATCTTGTCAGCGATTGCTCTCGCTTCGTCAGGATTTTTCCAAAGTCCGACTCGCATTTCTAGATTGGAGAACTCGAATCTCAAGGCTGGCAAACTCTTTAAAGCAGTCCAGGTTTCTGTGCCTGAACTCATGATCCCTATCCATATCCGAACTTCATAGAAGTCGTTCAGCATTCCCAAGTTGAAGTTGTCCGATAGTTTCAAAACAGTAACCTGGACTTCTAGCTGATTCGAGGACTGGAGTTCAACAGAATCTCGATAAATTGGGAGGGAGCCAATGAATTGGGTTTTCTGGCAGCGCGTGGTCTCCAAAGTCGGGCGATCGCATGTCAGTTCTGTACTGCTTGGAATTTTAGGTAAGAATAAAAGTAAGAAAGGAAGTAACGTACCGGACATAGCTAAAAACCCTAATGTCCGAAAGAGCCGAAACGACCGAGTCTTCAAGATGAGCTGCTCGGAATCCTTATCGGTGACGCTCAAGGAAAAGCCTTGCTGTTTCGCTATTTTCATTGCATCTGAGCCTACCTTTTGAAGCGAGTGGACATGCTCAAGCCGATTTTACTCTTTAAGCCAAAAGTTCTGGGTTGCCTGGAGAGAACTGATACAAAATTTAGCTGAAGTGAGCAACCCTTTCACAGACCAACTCCTACACAGCGCGATCTACACCTTTTCAAAAGAGAATTCCAGAAAAATCTGAGCGGGCTGCCGCAAATTTTTGCTACCAGACCATCTCGACCCGCAGTCGTCTTAGCAATCTTAAAAGGGGCGACCCAAACTTGACCAGTGCTAATGATAGCGCCGCTTAAGCCAGCACCCGATGCCCAATATCTCGCCGACAGTAAGCTCCTTCAAACTGGATGCAATCTACGGCTTCGTAGGCGAGGGCGATCGCCTCTCTGATTGTTTCCCCCAGCGCAGTCACGCCCAGCACCCGGCCACCGTCGGTGAGAACCGTGTCGCCGACCAGTCGAGTACCTGCATGGAAGACCATCGCACCCGTGTCGGCGGCTTGGGCGAGGCCGCTAATGGGTTTCCCCTTGTCGTAGCTGCTGGGATAGCCTTCAGCGGCGAGGACGACGCAAGCAGCGGCTCCGGGCTTCCATTGCAGCGGCGGAAAGTCGGCTAGGGCTTGCTGGGTGCAGGCCAGCATCAACTGGTCGAGGGGCGTTTCGAGCAGCGGCAACACGACCTGGGTTTCGGGATCACCAAAGCGACAGTTAAACTCAATGACTTTGGGATCGCCTTGGGGCGTAATCATCAGCCCCGCATAGAGGATGCCACGATAGTCGATGCCGCGATCGCGCAGGGTGGCGATCGCCGGTTCTAGAATCTCCGTCTGGATTCGCGTCATCAGGTCTGGCGTGATCACCGGGGCCGGGGCATAGGCTCCCATGCCGCCCGTGTTTTCGCCTGTGTCGCCCTCGCCAATGCGCTTGTGATCCTGAGCGGGCAGCAGGGGGCGAATGGTGAGACCGTCCGTTACCGCTAGCACGGAGGCTTCTTCGCCTGTCAGGTATTCCTCCAGCACCACACGGCTGCCTGCTTCGCCAAACTGTCCCCCAAAGGCGGCTTCGATGGCGGCGATCGCCTCTGCTTCGGTCATGGCCACCGTCACGCCTTTCCCTGCGGCCAGCCCGTCGGCTTTCACCACAATTGGCGCACCCTGTTTGCGAACGTGGGCGATCGCCGCCGTGGCATCGCTAAATACAGAGGAGTCTGCGGTGGGAATTCCGGCCGCTTTCATCAAGTCTTTGGCCCAGGCTTTGCTAGCCTCGATTTGGGCCCCGGCTCGGGTTGGGCCAAAGACTTGCAATCCCTGCTCTTGCAAATAGTCAGCAATGCCATTGGCCAGGGGCACTTCCGGCCCCACTGCAATCAGGCTGAAGTTGTTGACCAGCGCAAATCGAGCAATGCCTTCAAAATCCTTGATCGACAGCCCTAAGTTGCGGCAACGGGAGAGGGTTGCAGTGCCGCCGTTTCCTGGAACGCATACGACCTCCTGCACGGTAGGAGACTGCAATAGAGAAGTGGCAATTGCATGTTCTCTGCCGCCGTTTCCTACTACCAGAACTTTAACCACACCCTCACCAACCGTTACGAATGTTACCTGTCGTGTCTCAAAACATCCTCCATTATGCACCTTGATGTCACCAATCTCCTGATGCCGATAAAACTCTCGCAAAGCGTTAAAAGTCTGGCGGAAACCCTCTGGCTTCGGCGTAAGGTTAAAGAAGGCAGCACAAACCTGATGTAGCGGCTGTCGGAAGCCCGGTTTTTTCGCTATTTTGCTGTGACGAGTGAAATCATGCCTGTTTCTATGCCTGGTTCTGAAGCCAAAACTCACAAGACTCAATGGAGGGCGATCGCGCTGATGGTCGGTTGTGGAGTCCTGTGGGGCACGCTGCCATCGCTGCCCACGACGGCTCAGACCGTGGAAACGGTGGCGCAAATTGTGCCCCTGCCGCCCCTGGTTGCGCCGTCGCCATCCGAAAATTTGTCGTCGGAAGAGGAGAGGCTCCAACCTCCGCCCAACCCGCTAGAGATGACAGATCCCGATCCCCTGCTGCCAAGGCCCGTCGTAGATCGGCCCCTCAGCCCCCTGGAGGTTTACTTCCTACGGCTGGGGGTAGAGGACTTGCAGCGGCAGGCCGAGGCGCGGTATGCGCTAGGGCAGACAAACACCGCGTTTGATATCTGGTATCGAGAACTGCGGCTGCGGCGGGTGCTGGGCGTGGCGGATGAGGTGGCTGCGTTGGGGCGGGTGGGCGAGGTGGCCTGGCGAGAAAACCGCCGCACCGATGCCCGAATCATCACTGCCCGCCTAGAGCAAATCGAGCAAGAGCAGCAGGCGATTGCCCCGCCCGATTACAGCCTCCTGCTCAGCATCGCCCAGGGCTATGAAAAAATGCGGGCCCTGCCGCTAGCCGTCGCCCTCTATGACCAGCTCTTGACCCAGGCGCGGGCCGAGCGCAATAGCGCCGTTGAACAGTTGGTGCTGATCTCCCTGGGACAGTTGCACCTGGCCTGGTTTGACTACGAAAAGGCGGCGATCGCCTATACAGACTTGCTCAACCTGGCGCGATCCCGAAACGACAGCATTCGAGAACTGGACTATTTGCAGCAGCTTGCCTATATCTATCAGCAGGGCAAAATGCCCGACCGCGCCATTCCCATTCAGCAAGAATTGGTGCAGCGATACGAAGCCCTGCCCCTGCCGCTGCTGATCCCGCCGCTCAAGATTGCGCTGGGAGACAACTACCGGGCCATCGGCCGCGCGGGACTAGCTGCGACTAACTACCAGGAAGCCTTTACCCAGGCCCAAGCGCAGCAGCAGTATGGCTACTCTAGCGAGGCACTGGTGCATCTAGCGGCGCTGTATGAGGGGCTAAACCGTCCCGCAGATACGCTACTGGTCTATCAAACGCTGATTCAGGTCGAGCAGCAGTCCTACAACACCTACGGCATCATGACCGCCTACGAAAAAATTGCCCAATTGCACCAGGCTCAGGGCGAAACCGCAGAGGCGATCGCCGCTTATCAGTCCGCCCTTGCTCTAGCTCAGCAGCTCGACTATGCCAGCCGCGTTAGCGCCTACACTGCTCAAATTCAAACCCTCAGCGGCAGCTAAAAGCCCTGCCCACATCGGTCTGCACGCTTTTGCCATTGAAAACTCTGGTTGCATCTGAGATATCGTTGAGTCAGCTTGAGGGAGAGTCAGCTTGAGGGAAGCCTTAATCCAAGTTTGCTGTCTAGAACCTGAGTTTGTCGTTTAGAACTGCCACAGCACAATCGCCATGCCCCTGATCAAAATCCAAACCTCTGTGTCTTGTCCCACGTTGACCGAAGTAGAAGAACTTCTGAAGACCCTGTCAGACAGTCTGGCAAAGCACACAGGCAAGCCCGAATCCTACGTGATGACTGCGTTTGAGTCGGATGTGCCCATGACCTTTGGCGGCACGCTCGATCCGGTTTGCTATGTGGAAGTGAAAAGTGTGGGTTCCTTCAACCCCGCCCAAACCAAGTCCATGAGCCAGGAGTTTTGCCAGATTATCAGCGCCACGCTGGGCGTACCCGGAAACCGCACCTACATTGAGTTTTCTGAGGCCAAGGGTTACCTCTGGGGTTGGAACGGGGCGACCTTTGGCTGATGCCCGCACTGCCGTCTGGAACAATCAAATGGCTTTTTTGGTGGAGGAATAGCCAGCGTTACGAAACAAAGAAATCGCCCAGAATCGCAACAGTGCCATCAGTGTTGCTGGATTATGACTTGAGAGATGATAAACCAGAACTGTCGCGTAAAGGGCTGTCCCTGACACCCTGCCAAACGCTCAACGCATACAAATGCCGCTAAAGCATCCACTTTTGGTATAGCCCTGGGGGAGTTGCAAAGCCTCGAATCCGACGAGTCGCAACACGATCATGAGAGGTATCTAGGTCGAGACTGATTCCACACTGCTGGCGACAGAACGCAGCGGCTCTGATAGGGCCTGGGCGATCGCCCTTAAGCTTCTGGGGTCGCTTAGCATCCAAGCGTGGGCGGGCACATTCAGCACCACTTCGCGCCCCACGCCCAAACAAGAACTGCGGGCAGGCAAAATCATCAAGTCCAGCGGGGTCCAGATAGAGGTGAAGTTGAGCTGCTCCAGGCAGTCTACATCGCGGTTGAGGTCGCACAGAAAGGGACTCTTGATGGCCATCTGGCTGGCTCCGACGTTGGGGCGCAGGTAGGCCGTCCAGGTGCCGCAGTGGGGCGAGGAGATGGTGACAAAGCGGCGCACGCGCTCTAGCCCGCCAAGGCGCTGCACAAAGTAGCGACTGATGATGCCGCCCATGCTAAAACCGACCAGATCGAAGGGTTGCCCCGGCGGGATTACCTGCTGGGCATAGTCGGCAAGCTGCGTTGCCAAGACATCCAGCCCTACGTCGCCGTTGCTGGGTGTCAGGTTGGGGTGGTGAACCTGCCAGCCCTGCGAGGTGAGATAGGGAGCCATCCTGCGAAACACGGCGGCGGTATCATCAATCCCGTGAACCAAAATGACCGGATGGCGATCGCCCGATGGAGAGGATATGTCGTGAAGGCGGGTCATGGTGGGAGGCTAAAGCTTGGATTAGCTTCGATTTTTAGAAAACCATTCAACATGCTGTTTTAAGGGTAGCGAGGGGCGATCGCGCTCTGTCGGGCGAGTGTGCCAGTTTGATGTGCCAGTTTGGTGCGCCAATTTCTGATGCCAGTTTCTTTATCAAACGCTTTTGGGAACGCTAGATGAAAACCTGGCTGATTGACGTTGACTCGAATAGAATATTAAAAAAATATTAAACCTGTCTTTAACTGAAACCCCGGAACTTGCTGCTGGAACGAAAGCCTGAATTACCCACACCTGCACTTTCCCCCAACAGATGGATTGGAACTACTTCGACATTGCAATCGGAACAGTCATGGAGGGCGATCGCTGGCATTGGCGGGCAACCCTGCCAACGGGCATGACGATTACTTCAAACCAGGGCTATACCACTCCTGTCCAGGCCATTAGCTGTGCGCGGCTGTGGATTGCTACAGAGTCGATGCGGCGAGCGTTTGAAGGCTGCCTGGTGGAACTGCGCGATCGCGGCACAATCCAGGCACAAGAGTTTTGCAACCTGATGAGATCGCTAGAGCAGCAGATCCAGCAAGGGTGACATAGGGTTGGGGCAACCGGGTGATGGGGTGAGGGACAGAAAAAACGAAGAATGAAGAACGAAAAACGAAACTTCTTCGTTCTTCATTCTTCTCTCTTCGCTCTTCCCTCTTCCCATCACCCTACGCTGCCAGCCCGTTATGCCGCAACAGCGGTTCCGTATCTGGCTCGCGGCCGCGGAAGGCTTTGAAAACTTCCATCGGGTGCTTGCTGCCGCCGAGGGAAAGGACGGTGTTGCGGAAGCGGCGGCCGGTTTCGGCGACGGCGGCTTCGTTGTCGAGTCCGGCTTCTTCAAAGGCGGAGAATGCGTCGGCGCTGAGGACTTCGGCCCATTTGTAGCTGTAATAGCCTGCTGCGTAGCCGCCGCCAAAGATGTGCCCAAAGGAGCAGAGGAAGGCGTCTTCGGGCAGGGGCGGCAGGACGGTCGTGATTTTGGCGAGGCGATCGCGCACATCCTTGGGGGTTTCGGCTCCGCCAGGGACATAGCGATGGTGCAGCTCAATATCTAGCAGGCTAAAGTGCAACTGCCGCAGCATGGCGCTGCCGCTCATAAAGTTGCGGGCGGCAAGGAGGCGCTGGTAAAACTCCTCCGGCAGGGGTTCGCCCGTCTGATAATGCTTCGCCAGGCTAAATAGCGTTGCCCGGTCGTAGCACCAGTTCTCCATAAACTGGCTGGGCAGTTCCACTGCGTCCCACTCAACGTTGTTAATGCCCGCCGCGCCGGAATAGTCTACCGTCGTCAGCATATGCTGCAAGCCGTGGCCAAACTCGTGGAACAGCGTTTCCACCTCATAGAAGTTCATCAGGCTGGGTTTGCCGTCTACGGGCGGCGACTGGTTGCAGACCAGATAGGCAATGGGCAGACGCACCTTGGATGCGCCATCCTCGACATAGCGCTTGCGGTTGATGGCGAAGTCCATCCAGGCTCCGCCGCGCTTTTCGGCAGGACGGCTGTAGGGGTCGAGGTAAAAATAGGCGATCGCCCCACCGTCTTCATCGCTCACCCGAAAATAGCGTACATCGGGATGCCACACGGGCGCTTCTCCATCCGCAGGCGTAATCACAATCCCAAAAATCCGCTTCGCCAGCCCAAACAGCCCATCCAGCACTTGCTCTAGCGGGAAGTAGGGGCGCAGTTCCTCTGCATTCAGCGCATACTTCTCTTCGCGCATCCGCTCCGACCAAAAGGCCGAATCCCACGGCTGAAAGTCGTCGGCTTCGGGTGCGCCGTGGCTGCGAGCAAATTCTTTCAGGGCAGCCAGGTCTTGCTGAGCGGCGGCATAGCTCGATCCGCGCAGCGATTCCAGCAGATCTTCTACCGCGTCTACGCTGGGGGCCATTTTGCTGGCCAGGCTGAGTTCGGCATAGCTGCCAAAGCCGAGAATGCCCGCCATCTCTTTTCGCAGCGCCAAAATGCGGTCGATAATCGGCTGATTGTCGTGGTCACCAGCAGAGGCGCGGGTAATATAGGCACGATACAGCTTCTCGCGCAGATCGCGACGGCGGCTGTGCTGCATAAAGGGCAAGTAGCTGGGCATATCCAGCGTGATGCGCCAGGGCCCTGCTTCGGGCGTGGCGGCTTCTGCCCCGGCTGCGCGGGCCGCCTGGGCCGCCTGAGCCAGCAGCGTTGGTGGCAGTCCTTCTACCTCGCTGGGCTGCGTCAGCGTCAGGCTAAAGGCCTTGGTTTCGTCCAGCAGATTGTTGGAAAACTGGGTAGACAGGTTCGCTAGCTCAAGCTGGATCTCGTTGAAGCGATCGCGCATTTCGCCTTCTAGCCCCACGCCTGCCAATTCTGCCTCGCGAATCGACGACTCAATAATCCGCTGCTGGGCTTCGCTGAGCTTGCCCCAGCCTGCATTGTGGCGAATCGCCTTATACCCTTCATAAAGCGGCTTGCTCTGGCTCACGCGCATCCCAAACTTCACCACTTCGGGCTGCATGGTTTCCTGAGCCTCGCGCAGTTCCGGGCTATTCTTCACGCCCATCAGGTGGTTCACTACGCCCCACGCCCAAAACACAGGTTCGGTCAGGGCTTCTAATGGCTCGATCAGTCCTTCCCAGCTTGGTTCGGTGTTTGTTTCCAGATGCATCAGGGCATCGGTCGCCTTGTCCAGCAGTTCGGTCATGGCCGGCACGACGTGTTCAGGACGAATCTGGTCGAAGGGGGGAAGACCTTTGCCAGCCAGGAGGGGGTTTGCGGTAGTTGCAATCATAAAAGTGAATGGGGGATGGAGTGAATGGAGGATGAATGGGGTGCCTGAGCGTTTAAGAAAATTACAGTTAAGAATCTACAGTCGAAGTCATATCAACTACGCCCTAGACATTCGATCTTAAGCGATCGCCCCCAGAGTTGCCATCCAGCTTTCTAGCTCAATCCTGAAATCTATCGGTTTTTCTGCAAAAAAGCAAAACAGGACGCAAGCATACACTTACGTCCCTCTTCTAAACTAGGCTCAATCTAAGGCCCAGCCCGACACCTATAGATCTAGTCTGACACCTACCTGAAACCTATGGAAGATCAGAGAAGATCAGCCGCAGCTAGCTCCAAAACTGCCCGAAGTAGGTCGATGCTGTTTTAGCATAAGCGGTCCAGCCCGCCTCTTCTGGTTCCGACGACCAGCAGCGTTCTAGGTGGCTGACGGCCTGCGCTAGGGTACTGTCTTCCAGAAACAGCCACATCAAGGCACGAGGGGCGATCGCCATTCCAGATGCAACAGGAACAGTGGGCACATCGAGGGCGATCGCCGTCTTCTCATCTGGTTCCTGATGCCGATAAGACTCCCACGCAAAGAACTCGCCAAACTTACGGGTGAACCATTTCATACTAAAAAACCTCCACAATTCCATTGGGGAGGCACTTCAAAACCTGTCACCATCGCCACTTCCCAAACAATGCCCCCAGGCAACCTTCAAGAAGGGTATGTCCGAATCTTTTTCCGTGCCCTACGTTACCGTTCAGGATCACACACCTAGTATAACACCCTTAGATCAGAGCGCGGTTGCCCCAGTCAACATCCGCTGACATCGGCCGTCTGCTCTGCAAAAAATTCACCGGGTTCAATCCTGCGGACAGACCAGAATTTAAGCTCCTCTCATCAGAAAAATACTGAGTTTCACCAAAAAAATACAAAGTCCGCGCAGTCGATGTTTCGTATATGAAGTACAAGCAAAAAGGCACCCAAAACGCCTCCAGATCCTGAAATCTTCGGATAGAAGCAGATACTTTTGTCTACTAAATCTTTATAAACTGGGGACATCTTTAAAGTTTGCGTAAGCCCTTCATAAGTTCCAATCGAAGTTTGAATTCTTTGTAAGTTGAGAATCTATTCGCTGTAAGTGTCAACCCTCATCTTGTTATCCTGAAATGTACGAGTTCAGTGAACTTACCAGCATCCCTTATTGCATCTCAGTGATTTCCAAAGGGTGATCCACCCTGTAATGCATTGAAATGCTCTGAGTGACGGCTTTTAAGGAATGGAATGCTTCAAAGACATTCTAGTTCTGACTGACCTTCTCAAATTTGTCCTGAGGAACCCATGCCAAAGGTGTGCCAGAGGTTCACCATAACCCAACCATCTTTTCGGGGTCTGCGGTGTCAGAAACTGCCAGCTTAGTTGGGCTCAGCTTCTATGAAATTAATGCTTGTTTGCACATCTGGCGGTCATTTCTCCACCATGAGAGATATGGAATCATTTTGGTCTCAGCATGAGAGAGTTTGGGTGACGGATTTCAAGAAAGATACGAGTCTCCTAAACGACCTGAATGAGCGAGTTTGCTGGCTGCCCTATCAGGGACCAAGAGACTGGAAGCGTTTTCTAATAAACCTGCCTAGATCTTTGAAAGTTCTGCTTATAGAACGCCCTGATATAGTGCTTTCAACAGGTGCAAGTGTGGCAGTGAATTTCGCAATTCTGTCCAAGCTGTTAGGAATTCGATTTTTGTATGTAGAGAGCATTTCTCGTTCAGATGAACTGAGCCTGTCTGGTAAATTTATTTACCCGCTTGCCGATGAATTTTATGTTCAGTGGCAAGAGTTGACCGAAAAATACCCAAGAGCAATCTTTAGGGGAACTGTAGCTTAACTCTAAGTAAAACACCCTCGATTATTCCCGTTTAGTGACTTATAAATTGTTCCTGAAGATTCCAGAGTACGATGATTATTCTCACTCTTGGTACGATTCCATACTCCTTCGATAGAGCGATTACCTGGCTACACTTGCTGCTAGAGCAGCAGGTTATCTCTGAACCTGTTTTTATTCAGAGTGGAGTCACTGATACCTCTCTCGTTGATAGCAACCCACTTGCAACCGTGGTCAAAACGATTGAGTCTAAAAAGCTGATTGCTTTGGTCAAAGAAGCCAGATTAGTGATTTCTCATGGCGGTCAAGGCTCGACTCGGATGTTGGCCTCGCAACAGGCTAGCTTTGTTTTGTTACCGCGACTGGCTCGCTTTGAGGAGCACATTGATGATCACCAGCTTCTATTTGCTAAAAGTATGCAGCGATTCGGGGTCAAGCACTGTTTGGCCTTAGATGAGCTTCGACAGTTTGTGCTAGAACCACCGCCGCCCTTCCGAGGACAGTTATTTAATGGGCCAAAGCTAGCGGATCATCTCATTGCAAAGTATCCGGGACTGAAAGAAGTTGCCTTTAAGCAGGCGGGTTGTCTAGAGACGGTTTGAGGCGAACCCGTTGAGGTTCCTTCACCTGGTTTCCGTCACCTAGTCTCCGTATGGATCAAGAATGAGTTGTATGCATCCGTTGGTCAGCGTCATTATCAACAACTATAACTATGGCCGTTTTCTGACACAGGCTATCGATAGCAGCCTCAATCAAACCTACTCTGAAATAGAGGTGATTGTGGTTGATGATGGCTCTCAGGATGGTTCCCAAGAGATTATTCTGAGCTATGGCGATCGCATTGTTCCGGTTCTAAAGCCAAATGGCGGACAGGCCTCTGCAATGAATGCAGGATTTCGAGTCAGCAAGGGAGAAATTATCGTCTTCCTGGATGCAGATGATTACTTCTTTCCTCATGCAGTGGATACGATTGTTTCTCAATGGATGCCCGGTATTGCCCAAATGCAGGCTCGATTGGAATCACGAGATGCAGAGGGAAATTACATTGACCTGTATCCTGCACCGGAGATTGCTTTTAACACGGGAGATGTGACACCTCTATTGCTCACAAAAGGGCGATATAACACGACCGTGACCAGCGGCACTAGCTTTAGTCGGATGGTGCTGGAAAAAATTTTACCCATTCCCGAAGCGGACTTTCGGATTTCTGCGGATGGCTATTTGGTGTCTGTTTCGCCTTTTTATGGTCAGGTATTTGCAATTGAAACTCCAATTGGAGTTCGCCGGAAGCATGGTGAAAATCTTTGGGCTGCGTCTAGTCAGGAAATCGACGTTTCTCGCTTTCGGAAATCATTGCAGCATGACCGTTTGAGATATCAGGCGATCGCTGGAACGGCTAAGAGTGTAGGGCGATCGCTCGATGGTGATCCCGGCTTGAAGGACACCCTGCATTTGACCGATCGAATGGTTTCGCTCAAGGTTGATCCCCAGGGGCATCTATATCCAACAGATTCTTGCATGATGCTTGCCTGGAAGGGATTTTGGGCGGTTTGGAAATATTCCACCTATTCCAGGAAACGCAAGCTTATTTTGAGCCTGTGGTTTCTATGGGTAGGCTATCTGCCTGTGGCGTTGGCAAAGCCTGCGATCGCCTGGTTTCTATTAGGAAAATCTCGCCCTCGATTTGTAGACAAGCTTGTAAAACAGATTAGAGCAGCCACCAGCTAGGTTTATGAGGAGCCTGTTATGCGGGTCACTATTTGCGTCATCACGTATCAACGACCTGAAGGCTTAAAGCGTCTTTTAGAAGGGCTGAGAAAACTGGAGTTTAAGCAACTTCAACCTAAGATTCATGTCGTGGTAGTGGACAACGATGAATCAGGACAGGCGTTTCGCTTTTGCAATCAGTTATCCCCAGATTATCCCTGGAATTTAACAGCTTGCATTGAGCCGCGTCGCGGGATTTCCTATGCTCGAAACCGGGCGATCGCCACTACCCCTCCAGAAACTGACTTCATTGCCTTCATTGATGATGATGAAGTTCCCGAATCGGACTGGCTAGAGCAACTTTTATTGACCCAAATCCAGCATCAAGCAGATGTGGTGCATGGGCCGGTTCTCCCCCATTTTCAGCCTGACGCACCCCTCTGGGCCATTCGGGGTCGCTTTTTTGAAACTCGACGATATCCAACGGGGCATCTTTTGGAGGCAGCTTACACCAACAATGTCCTGATGCGAGCAGAGTTGGTCAAGGATCAGAAAAACATTTTCCAAGAGCGATTTGCATTGACGGGTGGAGAAGACTCCTACTTCTTTCGGAGTCTTTATCAGTCGAGGAAAAAGCTGGTTTGGGCTAATGAAGCGATTGTTTATGAGTGGATTCCTAATAGCCGTACTACGGTGCGATGGATTTTGCAACGGGGCTATCGCAGTTGTTTGAGCTATTCCATCTGGGAAAAAGAAGCAAAGCCGTCCATTCACATTCGTCTGTTATCTAGCGCTAAGGCATTGCTCCAAATGATTTATGGACTGATGACTATTCCGTTGGGGCTGATCCAAAAGCGTTTGGCGATCGCATCGCTGCTGAGAATCTTTCGGGGTGCTGGTCGCTTGGCTGGGCTTTTAGGCCTCACGTATCAGGAATATAAGACCATTCACAAGGTGTAGAAACTGGCTTTGGAGCAGCTTTGAACTTGGAAAATCATCATCAAGACAGCTTGTAGCAGTCTGTGGACGCAAAAACTATGAATCCTCGAATTTCTGTTGTCATCCCACATTTCAATGACTTGGAAAATCTGAAAATTTGTCTGAGCTGCTTGATGAACCAGACGCTACCACTGGATCAATTTGAAATTATTGTGGCTGATAATAATTCGAGTCTGGGTTTGGATGCTGTATGCAGCGTCGTTGCAGAGATGACCAATCGCAAAGCAAAAGTAATTTCTGCCCCGATTCAAGGCGCGGCAGAAGCAAGAAACGCAGGGGTTTTAGTATCCCAATCCGAAATTTTGGCATTCATAGACTCTGACTGTCAGCCCTCAGAGGACTGGCTTGAAAATGGATTGAGAGCGATGAAGCAAGCCAAGCTTGTAGGGGGTCGCGTCCGGGTTCTTTTGAATAATCCGGATGATCCTCATCCTGTAGAAGCTTTCGAGTCTGTTTTTGCATTTAATAATCAGTCCTATGTCCTGAAAAAGCAATTTTCTGTAACCGCAAATCTGTGGGTTTCTAGAGAAGTTTTCAATGTAGTGGGTGGGTTTCGTCAGGGTGTTTCTGAAGATATGGACTGGTGCCATCGGGCGATCGCCGCTGGATATTCCATTGTTTATCAAGACGATGTCTGTGTCGGACATCCGGCACGACGAAGTTGGGCTGAACTGGCTCGAAAATGGCAGCGATTGACTCGCGAGAGCTATCACCTCCTTCATGAACGTCAAGGGGGACATATCTTGTGGATAATGCGGAGTTGGGTTGTGCTTCTTTCGGTTCTGCCGCATACGATTTTAGTTCTGAACTCTAAAAAAATTAGCCGATTTGAAGATCGCTGGAGAGCAATTCTGATTCTGTTTCGACTTCGTCTTTATCGTTTTTTTGAAGCGCATCGATTGCTGTTGTCTGAATAAACGATTGGCAAGCCACAAATTTATCAAGTCTTGATGATTGGCAGAAGCTAGTGTGAAGGCAGATGCGGCTTGTTGCCTGAGCCGTCTAGACTGGAGGAGGTGAAGCGAAGAGTAGTTGTCTGCTGTCAGATTTAGCCTCGCTTAGCGAAGCAAAAGATCTTAGAAAAGAGTCTAGAAGAAATCTTTGGGATGAGCGCAATTGACCGTTTTGATGGCAGAACTTAGTTTCAAGAATCCGGGGTGCTAATGCGAATGCCTGAGAGATTGCGTTCCGTTGAATTGCTCTAAAGCCTGCGTAATTCTACGATTGCGGTCTTCAGGTTGGGAGCGTTTTTTCAGTTAGTGCGCTGCTGGCTGTGTTGCTCTTTGGGAGTCTCATGAGTACTCAATCTTTTCGAGAAGAAGTCGATATCGATCTGCAACGCTATGCACAGGTTCTGAAGCGGCGATGGCTGCCTGCGGTCGGAGTTTTTAGCACGGTTGCGGTGCTGTCAACCCTAGCAGCTCTGTCGCAGCAGCCAAGTTATGTTGCTTCTGGCAAGGTGTTGGTCAAGATTGACCGCACTTCTTCTTTGACGGGATTAGACACAACAGGTGCAACCGCTATTAGCCGACAGAGCGCTGTTGGTTCAGAGACTGACCCCATTGTGACTCAGGTGGAAACGATTCGGTCATTGCCGATTGCTGAAGCGGCGATCGCCGATCTCAAGCTCACCGATGATGAAGGACAACCCCTCAGCCCGGTGGGGTTTCTGGAGGTGTTGACGGTTAAGCCAATTCCTGGCACCGACATGATTGAGGTTGGCTATCAGGACGAAGACCCTGAGCGAGCAGCAGCCGTTGTCAACAAGGTGATTCAGGCTTACCGCAACAGTAACATTGCAACAAATCAAGCCGATGCTGCTGCCGCTCGCAAGTTCATCACAGAGCAACTGCCTAGAACCGAAGCCACGGTGCGGGAAGCTGAAGTCGCGCTGCAACGCTTCAAAGAGCAGAACCAGGTAATTTTGCTGGATGAAGAATCCCGCGAGACGGTTAAGGCCATGAAGCGCCTGGATGATGAAATTGCAAGGGTCCGGACGCAGTTTGTGAATGCGACGACCCGCTCTCGCGAATTGCAGCAGCAGTTGAGAATGTCTCCTGAGCAGGCCGTGACCGCGACTGCGTTGAGCCAGTCTCCCGCGATTCAGGAGGTCTTTTCCCAGCTTCAACAAATCCAGGGACAGCTTGATCTGGAGCGGGCCCGCTATCGGCCAACTCACCCCACTATTGCCACGCTAGAGCAGCAAGAAGCACTGCTGCGGCAACGACTCCAGGGGCGAGTGGCCCAGCTTGTGGGGCAAAGTCGGGTGTCGGAGCGGGATATCCAGATGGGGGCGCTGGCTCAAGATTTGACAGCGAACTTGGTGCAGTCAGAGGTGGAGCGCGTCGCGCTGGGCAGCCAGATTGCTGAGTTGGCACGGCTACAGGCAGAGCAGCGCAGCCGAGCGGTAACGATTCCTCGGCTAGAGGCGACCCAGCGCGAACTGGAGCGGCGACTGGCCGCAGCGCAAGGCACGTATGAATCGCTGCTCCAGCGGTTGCAGGAAGTGCAGGTGGCAGAAGATCAGACGATTGACAACGTGCGAGTGATCTCAGCGGCGGTCGTGCCTGAGAAGCCCGCTGCTTCTAGCAAAAAGCTGATTCTGCTGGGTGGGCTGGTGCTGGGATCGGCGATGGGGGTGGTGACCGCGTTCCTGCTGGATCTGTGCGATCGCTCGGTTAAAACAATTCCCAACGCTCAGCAGTTGCTCCATTACCCACTACTGGGGGTTGTGCCGAACTGGAAACAGGCTGGCAGGCGGCAAGACATTCTACCGATGCAGCAAAGCGGCTCTCAATATGCGGATATTCACCATGCCTATCGCGTGTTGCAGTCTAATCTGGGACTGCTAGATTCGGAATTTGGACTGAAAACGCTAGTGGTTACCAGTTCCGTGCCGCAGGAAGGCAAGTCTCAGGTGGCCGCAAATCTGGCAATGGCGATCGCCCAGGCCGGGCAAACCGTGTTGCTGGTAGATGCGGATTTTCACCATGCGACCCAGCACCAACTGTGGAACGTCAATGGAGCGGCTGGTCTGGCAGAGGTGCTGGAGGGTCGGGCCGACTTAATCGACACCATCCAGCCAGTGGCTCCAAATCTGGAACTTCTGGCGGCAGGCAATCTAGCATCTTCCACGCCTACTGCGCTCACCCCTCAAAAGCTGCTTCCTGTGATTGCGGCGATGGGTCAGCGATACGACGTGGTGATCTTTGACACGCCAGCCCTCTCCGGTGCAGCGGATGCTTCTACCTTAGGCAAGCTGACAGACGGGATGCTGCTGGTGGTGCGGCCGACGACGGATGTAGAGGATTTGAAAGCGACTCGCAGTTTGCTCAATCTCGCCAGACCTCATGTGCTGGGGATTGTGGCTAATGGCGTTGCCCCGATTCGCAACCCCAACCGCTATTTTGCCCTGACCCAGGAAGTCGCCTTTGCCAAACCCGTCAAGCCTGTGTCCAGTTTTGAGCAACTCTTTCCCATTGAGCAACACAGCCAAAATGGGCAGTCTGCCGAGTCTCAAGAATCGTCTAACCTGGAGGTCGCATCGTGACACATTCAGCGGCATCTTTAGCGCCATCTATCTCCAAAGCCGTTTTTTCTAAAGCGGTGGTTCGCGGTTCGGCGATCGCCCTGAGCCTGTCCCTTGGCGGGTTAGCGGCCCCGACCGCCGTTCTCGCTCAAAACTCCCTTGCAGCCAGCCCCGCGTCCCCCTTCCTGGCGCTGCCTTCCGACTATATTCTCGGCCCTGGCGATGAACTGGCTATTACAGTTTTGGGCTTTGATGAATATACCGGAACGCGGGTGATCGCCCCCAACGGCACGATTACGCTGCCTGTGATCGGGGTGGTGCCAGTGGCAGGGCAAACCATCGACTCGCTCACTCGCGACCTCACCACTCGGCTGAACTATTACTTGGTCAACCCGTCTGTGGCGGTGAGTCTAACGACCCTACGCCCTGTGTTCGTGACGGTGACGGGTGAGGTACAGCGACCCGGCCCGATTCAGCTTGACAATCCGCGCAATGGCACGAATGGCAACAATCCTCAGCAAAGCCTGCCGACCCTGAGTGCGGCCCTGGTTGCAGCGGGCGGCATCACGACCCATGCAGATTTGCGGCAAGTGCTGGTGCGGCGATCGCTCCCCAGCGGCAGCACTACAACGCTCACGGTAAACCTGTGGGATGGCATCTGGGCCGAGTCCAACGCCAACAATCCCCCCCTGCAAGACGGCGATATTGTGCTGGTTCCTAAGCTGGCGGCTGATGCCACCCTCGACCGCCGCCAGATTGCTCAATCCAGCTTGGCTCCGGCAACCGTGCGGGTGCGCGTGGTGGGCGAGGTGACTCGTCCGGGTGAGGTGCAGGTGCCGCCCAACAGCTCCCTATCGAGCGCAGTGGCGATCGCTGGCGGCCCCACCGAAGATGCTCGCCTCAGCCAGGTGAACTTTATCCGCATGAACGACCAGGGACAAATTGAACGCCAAGAAGTTGACTTGCGGAACCTGACTGACAGCTATCAGGTGCAAGAGGGCGACGTGATTGTGGTGCCCAAGCAAACTGCTGCATCGGTTGCCGATTTTGCCGGACGAATTTTCAATCCGCTTGGGCTAATTTTGCGAATTCTAGGGTTATAAATCTGGCTTGTTTGATGTGAGGCTGGATAGTCTTTTCAGGAGCGATTGGCGTTCATTTCAGAATCCATTCAGTCATGAAAAAACCTCTCGATTTTTTAGAGAAAGCGTTTACCGCGATCGCCCTTTTGCTCCATTCTGGTGGGCCGCTGAACGTTATTTTGTCGGGAGGTTTTAGCCAGGGAGATAAGCAAATCGCCGAGCCTGATTTCGGACTGACGAGAAATCTTTTCTTGCTCACCTATCTCATTGTTGGGCTACTTCTCGCCATCCGCTGGAGGAAGGTTGTCTACATTCTTCAGCGAGATCGATTTATCTGGATTATCCTCGCGCTTGTTCTATGTTCATACTTTTGGTCTGAGATTCCTAAAGCGACGCTATCGCGCTCAATTTCGTTTACAGGCTCCACATTATTAGGGATATATTTCGCGACGCGCTATACGCTCAAGCAGCAGATCAACATGCTGGGCTGGACTTTTGCCCTGATCATCGGACTGAGCTTGGTCTATGCGGTGCTTTTACCTAAATATGGGATCATGGGTGGGGTTCATGCCGGAGCCTGGAGAGGGATCTACACCCATAAAAATAATTTCGGCAAGATTATGACTCTGAGCAGCGCAGTGTTTATGCTGCTGCTAATGGATAAGCCGAAAGCAAAGTTTTGGGTCGCCAGCGGATTAGGGCTTTCGTTTATGCTGCTTCTGCTCTCTACGTCGCGGGGGGCATTAGTGAATGTTTTGGCAATGTGGGCTGTCATTGCTGCTTGTCGATTGTTTAGGCTGCAATATCACCTGCTCGTCATTTCATTGGGCACAATTGCGATTGTTGGCGGCACAATTTCTGCCTGGGTGGTTAGCAACCTGGAAACCATTGTGGTGGATATCCTGGGTAAGGATATGACCTTCACTGGAAGAACGACCCTCTGGTTATCAATCATTGATGTCATTAAAGAACGTCCCTGGCTGGGATATGGGTATCAGGCTTTTTGGAATGGTCTTGAGGGGCCATCAGCCCCCGTCATTAGAGCCGAAGGCTGGCTGACTCCGGATGCCCATAACGGATTTCTAGACCTGATTTTACAGTTGGGGCTTATCGGACTTTTTGTGTTTTTAGTCGGCTATATATTTAATTTCTTTTACTACCTAAAGTGCTTGAGAAATACATCAGGAATTGAGTTTATCTGGCCGCTTCCGTTTTTGATTTTCATGATTCTCTCGAATCTACCTGAAACCTCGCTCATGCGGGCCAATGATTTTTTCTGGGTGCTTTATGTGGCGATCGCCCTATCGAGGTTGATGCCGAGTGAATCTGTCCAGCCTCAGACCGAGGAAACTGACAAGTTTGAGTCAGTTATGCCTCTTAAACTTAGACCTACGTCGGCGCAGTGAAATTAGCCAATGGGAACTCTTAATTCCGTGCGATCGCGCCTATCCAGGTCTCTCCAAAGCCCCGTTATTCGGGGAACCCTGTGGAAAATTGCAGCCCGGATCTCAAGCCTGTTTTTACAGTCCGCCTATTTCCTAATTATTGCCCGATCGCTTGGTACTGAACAGTATGGGCTGTTTGTAGGCGTAATGGCGCTGGTGAAAATCACCGTCCCATTTTCCACTTGGGGATCGACGCATATTCTTGTGAAGCACGTCTCGCGGGATAGGAGCCTGCTTCAAGCCTATTTGGGCAATGCTCTATGGATTACTCTTGCCCTCGGCAGCACGCTGATCGCCTCGTTGTTGATTCTGAATCAGTTTGTGTTGCCTACTCACTTTCCAGCATTGCTGTTGTTATCTATCGGCTTGGCAGAACTGATTTTTGCGCGGTTCCATGATGCTGCATTAAAAGCATTTTTGTCTACCGATCTGTTTGGGCTAGATGCACAGCTAAATATTTTGCTGAGTATCAACGGGTTGGTTGCAGCGTCCTGCCTGCTTCTCCTAAACCAGGCTGCTACCGCAATGATTTGGGGACTCCTTTATCTAGCCAGTCGGTTGGTAACGGCGTTGATTGGGATCTGGCTTGTCTCGCGCCATCTAGGTCGTCCTAAGCCTCAACTGGGGCTGATGAAGTCAGAAATTAAGGACGGGTTTTACTTCTCGGTTGATCTATCTTCTCAGACAATCTACAACGACATCGACAAGACAATGCTGGCTTCGATGTCTACCTTGAGCGCAACGGGGATTTATGGTGCGGCCTATCGCATTATTGAGGTTGGGCTGATTCCGGTCGGCGCATTGCTGGGAGCCTGCTATGCTCAGTTCTTCCGCAGCGGCGCTAAAGGAATTGCGGGCAGTCTGAGCTTTGCACGAAAGATTGTGCCCACGGCTGCAACCTATGGGGCGATCGCCAGCCTTGGGCTGTGGATCTGTGCGCCGCTGGTGCCTCTGGTTTTGGGAGAGAGTTATATCGACGCAGTTTCAGCGCTGAGGTGGCTTTCTCCTTTGATTTTTCTAAAGTCTGTTCAGCTTTTTGCAGCAGATACTTTAACGGGTGCGGGATTGCAGGGTTGGAGAAGCAGTCTTCAGGCCGGAATTGCGGTTTTGAACTCTCTGCTGAATCTGTGGCTCATTCCGATGTATTCGTGGCAAGGAGCCGCCTTCTCTACTCTGATTTCCGACTCACTATTGGCGGTTGTTTTATGGGTTCTCATCTATATGTTTCATCAGAAAAAAGCTGGATCAGGCTCTGGTTGACCATGAGCAATTGATCAACTTGGCTAGCATCCTTACAAGATTCTTGTCTGAATAAATGTTGTGAATCGCTAGTTGTAAAAATCTATCAGTTTAGTCGCAAGTAGCCATGAAGATTAGTGTCATCCTTCCCTGCTTTAACGGAGCAAAGACGATTGCAGTTCAGCTAGAAGCACTGACCCGACAGCAGTGGGATGAGGGCTGGGAAGTCATCGTTTCTAACAATGGCTCAACGGATGAGTCGATGCAAATTGTTGAGCAATATCGCCATCGATTGCCCGAGTTAAAGATAGTCGATGCCCACGATTTTTCGTCTCCTCGATTGGGTACGTGGCACTCTTATAACACCGGCCTGCGTGCTGCGACTGGAGATGCATTTGTGCTTTGTGAGGCAGATGATGAAGTGGGCGATCGCTGGCTAATGTCGATGGGACGCGCACTCCAGGAGCATGAATTCGTTGTGGCTCGGCTGGATTATCGTCGGCTAAACCCTGCTTCGATGCTAGGCCCAGTCGGCGCTCGGCTCCAGGAAACAACAATGCCCCGCCAGGGTTGCTATCCTCACTACTATTTTGCTTGGGGATGCTCGTTTGGGTTGCGCCGCAGTTTATACGAAAAACTCGGTGAGTTTTCTTCCCACTTTAACTATGGATTTGATGTGGAGTATTGCTATCGGGCGCAGCGAGCAGGGATTGTTCCGCAGTTCGTCCCAGATGCAGTGATGCATTACCGACTCCGCCACTCGCTGCGAGACATTTTCAACCAGCAGCAAAAGTGGGCAGAGGAGTCTAACATTATTCGCCGCTGCTATGGTTCGCCGCGAGGCAAGTTGCCGATTATTCGGAAGCAAATAGAGGTTGCTCTTCTCTTTATCCGAGGCTGTCCGCTCTGGCTACTTAAACAACTAGGTGTGCCAGTTCAATTCAATCTATTGGTGGATTGGGTAAATGATTTAGGATGGGCGCTAGGTGAGATTAAAGGGCTGCGGAAGCCGGTTCCAATGCGGGTCGAAAGCGGCGATCGCCCCTAATTTTTTGCTCAGGCAACTGGTTGAATAGCGCTAAATCTATAGGATTCAATCCACAAGTTTGACTATAGTAACCCAACCAGTCTTTGGGCAATTTGGTTTGTTTTTTCTGCCAGGGTTTCTAGCTCAACGGGCACGAGTCGGCCCTGATCGACGACCTTTTTGCCATTGATAAAGCTGTAATCGACGCGATCGCACTGGCAGAAGATCAGCGCCG
Organism: Thermoleptolyngbya sp. C42_A2020_037; assembly: GCF_015272455.1. NCBI lineage: Bacteria > Bacillati > Cyanobacteriota > Cyanophyceae > Oculatellales > Oculatellaceae > Thermoleptolyngbya > Thermoleptolyngbya sp. C42_A2020_037. The sequence goes on along the minus strand of NZ_JACYLP010000028.1, from coordinate 6,668 downwards.
AAACCGGATCGTGTAGCGCTCCGGCAAACTGGGGGCGATCCAAGTCAATGGCGATGAAGTCGGCGGCCATGCCAGGGGCGATCGCGCCAATGTCATCCCGACCTAAAACTCTGGCTCCACCCAGCGTTGCCACTTCCAGCATTTCGCGGGCGGTCATGTCGGCCGCCAGGTTGCCCCGCACCCGCGCCAGCAAAAAAGCAAGGCGGGCTTCTTGCAGCAGGTTTCCCGTATCGTTCGACGCGGAGCCGTCCACTCCCAGGCTGACGGGCACGCCCTGATCCAGCATGGCGCGGATGGGGGCGATGCCGCTGGCCAGGCGGGTGTTGCTGCTGGGGCAGTGGGAAACGCCCGTTCCGGTTTCGGCGAATTGGGCGATCGCCCGCTCGTCAAGCTGCACACAGTGGGCGTGCCACACGTCGCTGCCCAGCCAGCCCACCGATTCAGCATAGTCCCCCGGCAGCATCCCAAAGGTGTTGAGGCTGTAGTCCACGTCGGACTTATTCTCTGCCAGATGCGTGTGCAGCCGCACGCCAGCATAGCTGCGGGCCAGCGCCGCCGACTCGCGCATCAGGTCGGGCGACACGGAAAATGGCGAACAGGGAGCCAGCACCACCCGCAACATGGCGTAGCGCTCGTTGTCGTGATATTGCTCGATCAGCCGCTGGGAATCTTGCAAAATGGCCGCCTCCGACTCTACCACCGAGTCTGGCGGCAGCCCACCCTGACTTTTGCCGACGCTCATGCTGCCTCGGCAGGGATGAAACCGCAGCCCCATCTCCTGCGCGGCGCGAATTTCGTCGTCCAGCGTGCAACCGTTCGGAAAGATGTACAGATGGTCGCTAGCAGTGGTGCAGCCCGACAGCATCAGTTCGGCGATCGCCATTTGAGTACTCACATAAATCGCTTCCGGTGTCAGGTTGGCCCAAATCGGATAGAGCGTCGTCAGCCAGTCGAACAGCGTGCCGTTTTGGGCACCGGGAATCACTCGCGTCAGGCATTGGTAGAAATGGTGGTGGGTGTTGACGAGGCCGGGCAGAACGATGTGGCGATCGCCCAAGTCCAGCACCTCGTCCGCTATCGGCATCGAATTGCCTACCAGTTCAGCCGTCGTGCCGACCTGCTCGATCACGCCGTCCTGCGCCAGCATCGCCCCGTTGCGAATCTCACGCCGCTCTGCATCGTGAGTCACCAGCGTGTGAATGTTTTTGACTAAAAGGCTTGGCATCGTGCAGTGGGGATTGGAGTGTGGGGGGAGGCGAATTTGCAGGAAGTGCCCATAGAATTTGGGCTGAATTGTTCCGCAGTCTAGGGCACTGCTCATCAAAATCTTTCAGATATCACAAATTCTTTTGAATCCCGATGATTTGGTTCCTGCAACAACTTGCATCAGTCTTGTAAACTCACCTGTGGCGGCTTGACAGTTTCGGCTGCTGCCGATTATGTAATGTCCAAAGAGACGTTTTCGGCAATCCGCCCCACCATGCAAGATCGGTTTCTGCGAGCGCTAATTCTTTATCTGGTTTTGACAGTTTTGTTTGGTGTTTTAGAACGCTATTTTGCCAGCATTCCCGACCAACCCCGATTTCGGCGGGGCTACTGGCTAGATAGCTTTTACTGGTTCTTGACACCGATGGTGATTCAGATTCTTAGCATGGGGGCGATCGCCCTCGTTTTGCTCCCCGTGTATCTGCTGCTGGGGCGATCGCTCGACTGGCAAAGCGTGCTGACGGGCTACGGCTGGGCAGCGCAACTGCCGCTCTGGGTGCAGGGCTTGATCATGATCGTGGTGGGCGATGGCATCGGCTACTGGACACACCGCCTGCAACACGCCGAACCGCTGTGGGACTATCACGCCGTCCACCACAGCGCGGAAACAATGGACTGGCTGACGGCGGTGCGGCTGCATCCGGTGAATGACATTATCTCGCGGGTGTGTCAGGCTTCGCCGCTGCTGATTCTGGGCTTTTCGCCAGTTGCCGTGGAAATGTACACGGCTTTTTTGTCGAGCTACGTCGCCTTTATCCATGCCAATGTCCGCTGGACTTACGGGCCGCTGGGCTATGTGCTGGCTAGCCCCGCCTTCCACCGCTGGCACCATACGCGAGAAGAGGCAGGTCTCGGCTGCAACTTTGCTGGCCTATTCCCCTTCTACGATTTGATGTTTGGCACGTTTTATCTACCGCAGGGTCAGCAGCCTCATAATTTCGGCATCTGTGGCGAGCCAATTCCCGAAAACCTGGGAGCGCATTTGCTCTACCCGCTGCGGCGGTGGCTGGGCAGCTCGAATCGCAGTCAGCCGAACGAGGTCTAGTGCTGCGTCAACGTTAGAAATTAGGGTTTGTAGTGAGCGCTTTAGCGCTAAAGCGCCGACTACGAACTGAGGGGTCAACCCTAGAATCAGGCTTTGACAAAGCACTAAGGTTTGATTTTGGAGTTTAGATTGGCGATTTTGGATTGTCAGACCAGGGGCTTGCGAGGCGTTTAGTGATCTCTTGCAGCGCTACAGGGTGTCTGGGTCGATGCCCAGTTCTCGGAGCTTTGTGGCAAGGCGATCGCCCCGCTGTTGTTCTGCATCAGCCCGCTGTTGTTCTATCCGCGCTGCTTCTTCGGGCGTGAGCACTAGGCTGCCGTCGGGTCGGAAAAACCGAAGCTGTTCGTTGTGAATCCCCAGGAAAAGCTGAAGCTGGTCGCTCCATCGCCGCCCCTGGTCGTTGGGCGCAATCGGCTCATAGCGTCCGCGTACCAGCGAAAATCCTTCAAATTCCAGGCTGGCAGGGTCAAACCAGAAATATTCCAGCGTCCGAAAGGTGTCTTGATAAATCTCCTTTTTTAGCCCCCGATCCACGCTGGCGGTCGAGTCCGACAGCAGTTCTACAATTACGTTGGGATACTTGCCATCTTCTTCCCACAGCGTCCAGCTTTTGCGCGGTCGCCGCTCCGTCCCCAGCACGACAAAAAAGTCCGGCCCGCGAAAATCCTCAGACTTGCGCTGGTTGGGGCTGTAGTAGATTGTCAGGTTGCCTGCGGCGAAGTAGTCGGTGCGGTCTTGCCAGAGCCAGTTGAGAGACGTGAGCAAGAGAATCAGCTGCTGGAGATGGAGAGAGCTTTCCAAGGGCGGTTCATGGCTAGAGAGATTGCCCGGCGGAATGATCAACGGCGGGTCGAGCGGGGGTTGCGCTATAGCTGGCTCGCGATCTTTGGCAACCGACATGGCTGGCTGGGTGGAGGAATGGTTTTAGTGTAGCGCCGTGGGCTGGAGTGATTGGGGGATGGAGTGTCGAGTCCTGCGGGTAGGTCTTTGAGAATGGCAAACCTTAAAGGAACGTGTAGGGTCTGTCACAGGGGACAGCAAAACCCGTATGGTTTTTGAATAGCCTGATTGCTGCTTTTGAATAGTCAGCAGTTGATCAAGTTGATTTAATTTTAATTCAAAGGCGATAGTCCACTGACTGCACTCCCCAAGACCGTATGTCAAATCCCACGATTGAATCCATCCTGCACGAAGACCGCCAGTTTTTGCCGCCTGCCGCGTTTTCTCAGCAGGCGCATATCAAGACGCTGGAAGAATACGAGCAGCTTTATGAACGGGCAGCGGCCGACCCGCAGAAGTTTTGGGCGGATCTGGCGCAAAAGGAACTGCACTGGTTTGAGAAGTGGCAGACCGTGCTGGATTGGCAGCCGCCCTTTGCCAAATGGTTTGTGGGTGGCAAGATTAATATTTCCTATAACTGTCTCGATCGCCACTTGACGACCTGGCGCAAGAACAAGGCGGCGCTGATCTGGGAGGGCGAACCGGGCGACTCGCGCACGCTCACCTATGCCCAACTGCACCGCGAGGTGTGTCAGTTTGCCAATGTGCTTAAGGAACTGGGCGTAAAGAAGGGCGACGTGGTGGGGATTTACATGCCGATGATTCCCGAAGCGGCGATCGCCATGCTGGCCTGTGCCCGCATTGGTGCGCCCCATACGGTCGTCTTTGGCGGGTTTAGCGCAGAAGCGTTGCGCGATCGCCTGAATGATGGCCAAGCCAAGCTCGTAATCACGGCAGACGGCGGCTGGCGCAAAGATGCCATCGTGCCGCTGAAGGAGCAGGTGGATAAGGCGTTGGAGGGCGGGGTCTGCCCCAGCGTGGACAATGTGCTGGTGGTGGAGCGCACAAAGCAAAAGGTGCATATGCAGGCGGGGCGCGACCACTGGTGGCATGACCTGCGCCAGGGCGTGTCGGCGGATTGCCCTGCGGAGCCGATGGATAGCGAAGATATGCTGTTTATCCTCTACACCTCCGGCAGCACGGGTAAGCCAAAGGGCGTGGTTCACACCACAGGCGGCTATAACCTCTACACCCACATGACGACCAAGTGGATCTTTGACCTGCAAGATACCGATGTGTATTGGTGTACGGCCGACGTGGGCTGGATTACGGGGCACAGCTACATTGTCTACGGGCCGCTCTCGAACGGGGCGACAACGGTGATGTATGAAGGTGCGCCACGGGCATCGAATCCGGGCTGCTTTTGGGACGTGATTGAGAAATATGGCGTGACGATTTTCTACACCGCGCCGACGGCGATCCGCGCCTTTATCAAGATGGGCGAACACCATCCCCGCGCCCGCAATCTCTCGTCGCTGCGGCTATTGGGCACCGTGGGCGAGCCGATCAACCCCGAAGCGTGGATGTGGTATCACAGCGTCATCGGTGGCGAGCGCTGTCCGATTGTGGATACCTGGTGGCAGACGGAGACGGGGGGGATTATGATTACGCCGCTGCCAGGGGCGATCGCCACCAAGCCCGGTTCTGCGACGCGGCCCTTCCCTGGCATTCTGGCAGACGTGGTGGATTTGGAGGGCAATCCCGTCCCTGCGAACGAAGGTGGCTATCTGGTGGTGAAGCACCCCTGGCCGTCGATGATGCGGACGGTCTATGGCGACGACGACCGCTTCCGTCGCACCTACTGGGAGCATATCCCCCCCAAAGATGGTCAGTATCTCTACTTTGCAGGCGACGGCGCACGCAAGGATGAGGACGGCTATTTCTGGGTGATGGGCCGGGTGGACGATGTGATCAGCGTGTCGGGGCATCGCCTGGGCACGATGGAAATCGAGTCGGCGCTGGTGTCGCATCCGGCGGTGGCAGAAGCTGCTGTGGTGGGTAAACCAGACGAGATCAAGGGCGAAGATATTGTGGCGTTTGTGTCTTTGGAAAGCAACGTCACGCCCAGCGAGGAACTGGTTGCCGAACTGAAGCAGCACGTTGTAGCGGAAATTGGTGCGCTGGCCCGCCCTGGCGAGATCCGCTTTAGCGATGCTTTGCCCAAGACGCGCTCAGGGAAGATCATGCGGCGACTGCTGCGATCGCTCGCGGCGGGCCAGGAAATCTCTGGCGACACCTCCACGCTAGAAGATCGCTCGGTGCTGGATAGGCTACGGGAAGGTGCGTAGAGCAGAATCTCGACATAAAACTCTATCAGCGCAACTTCTACTACAGCGTTTTTGAAGCTAGTGAGGCACACGGATGGTCAATAAGCCCTTGCCTCGTGAGGGCAGCATGTGCCTCACGAGGCAAGAAAATGCTGTACAACTTCTACTAAAAGTATCCTGCTGTACCACGTTTACCTCAGACCTGGAGGAGCATCTCTAGCCTTGTTCAGCCATTATCTTTACTAATTGGAACTGGGCAAGCGAATGATAAACTCAGTTCCTTGACCAACCTGGGAGTTTACCTCTAATGTGCCGCCATGTTTCTCAACAACGATTTGACGGGCGATCGCCAGTCCTAGCCCTGTTCCTTTCCCCGCTTCTTTTGTCGTAAACAAATAGTCAAAAACCCTTGCTTTTACTGCTTCCGTCATGCCTTTACCATTATCGCAAATCTGAATCTCGACTTGATTCGCATGGATCGCTGTACGAATCGTAATTTGTTGTGGATGGGATTCAAGTTCATCAAAAGACGGGGCTTGGGTCATTTCGTCAAACATATCGATGGCGTTCGCCAAGATGTTCATAAACACCTGATTGAGTTGTCCTGGAAAACAATCAATCTGAGGTAGATCCTCTGCATATTCTTTAATGATTTCAATGGCAGGGCGAGATTCATTCGCTTTGAGTCGATACTTTAGAATCAAAAGCGTACTATCAATCCCTTCATGCAAATCTGCCTTGACTTTATAATCTTTATCGGTGCGGGAAAAGGTTCGTAAACTGGTGCTGATGTCTTTGACGCGATCGACCGCTCCTGTCATGGATTCCAGCAACTTGGGCAGGTCTTCACAGAGAAATTCCAGATCAATCTCTTCAGCTTTGTCTTGCACAGGAGCCGCAGCATTTGGATGGTGCTGTTGATAAAGCGAAATATACTCCAGTAGGCTGCTTGACTGACAAAACGGTGGCAGGCTGAGATGAAAGCCAGGAGGGAAGCAGAACATGATTTAGGCTGGTAAGTAACTACACGAATCAGTCAAATCAATGTCACCTACTTCCCGTCTTTATGATGCGCTGTCTCAATATCTGCGTCAATGCAACATTGAATGGCAAGACGTGCGTCACCTACAAACGCTCTGTTGGATGATCATTGGCATCATTCAAAGCCAAAACGTTCATCTCAATGGCTTTGGCGTCAGAGGTGTTGAAAGATAGCTCAACATACAAAAAATGGGGGCAGAATGTAGTAT